>JAKLKD010000209.1 GCA_023150845.1 Myxococcota bacterium
CTGATAAGTGTTCAATCGTGTTCACCCCGAGGTTCGGACCATGGCCCTTCGTTCACCCAAGGAGCTCACCTTCGGCTCAGCCCCCGAGGGCGAGCACACGACGCACAGCGCCGAGGTCTATTGGGACCCAGACGCCGACTTCGGCGGCTACCTGAAGCGGGCGCCGGGCGATGACCTCATCCAGCGGGTCGCCGAGGTCTACGGGCTCGACCCGCGGGAGGTGATGCACGAGGCGGGCCTCCGGTTCGTGATCCCGCCCTCGTTGACGCTCAAGCTCCCCGTCGAGCAGGCCTTCATGCGCCTGTTTATGGATCCTCGCTTTCGCCCCGTCGGCTTCGAGGCTGAACACCACGGCTACTATTCGTTGGTGGTCAAGCAGCAGCTCCTCGACGTCGCGCTCAGCGTCGCCCGCGCCGTGAAGGAGGAGGGCTTCGACCTGGAGCGCTGGCTCGCCGAGGGGGAGGCGCCATGAACGCACCGGTTCGAGCGGTCGTCTACGCCCGCTGCTCGGATGTGAAGCAGGCCGAGAAGGAGCTCTCGATCCCCGCACAGATTGAGGCCTGCCGTAACGAGGCCGCGGCGCGGGGCTGGATCGTCGTGCAAGAGTTTGTGGATGAGGGCATCAGCGGCCGCACCGACGCGCGGCCGGGCTTTCGGGAGATGATCGATCGCGCCAAGGAGGCCCCGCGCCCATTTGACGTGATCGTGATGTGGAAGCTCTCCCGGTTCGCCCGAAACCGTGAGCACGCCATCCTCTACAAGAAGCTGCTCCGTAAGCGGGGCGTGAGCCTGCACTCGCTGCATGAGCGCCTGGACGACAGCGCCCAGGGTCGCTTCGTGGAGGGGATCTTTGAGCTCATCGACGAGTTTTACAGCGAGAACCTCGCCCAAGACACGAAGCGCGGCATGGCGCGGAAGGCCCGCCAAGGTCACTGGGTCGGCGGCGCCATCCCCTACGGTTATCGCCTGGATCGGCCCGAGGGGAGCCTCCGCGGCGCGCGGCTCGTGCCCGATGAGGTAGAGGCGCCGGTCGTTCGGCGACTGTTTGAGGAGGCCGGACGAGGCCAAGGCGCGGTGACGCTCGCCCGCGCGCTCAACCGCGAGGGGGCGCGCACCCGAAAGGGGCGCCACTGGACGACGGGTGTGGTGGTCTATCTGCTCCGAAACCGCGTATATCTCGGGGAGCTTCACTGGGGCGTCGCCGAGGACCCCAGCGGCGGCCCGCTCGTGACTGTGCAGGATGCGCACGAGCCCCTGGTTGACGTCGAGACCTTCGACCGTGTGAGCGCGTCCCTCGCCGCCCGCGCGCCGGCCGTGGCGCACCCGCGCTCCTTGGGGGGCGAGTACCTGCTCTCGGGGATGCTCCGCTGCGGGCGCTGCGGCTACGCCTTTATCGGGCACAGCGCCAAGAGCGGTGAGGTTCATTATTACGGCTGCCAGACGAAGATGAAGTCGGGCGCTGATCAGTGCTCGGCGACGCTGCTCAACCGTGACGCGCTAGAGGCCGCCGTCGTGCAGCACCTCAAGGCCCATGTGTTGACGGTCACCCACCTGAGCGCCCTGTTGGACGAGGTGAACGCCGGGCTCGGCGACATCACGGCGACGCTCATCACGGCGCGAGACACGAGGCGGGGCCTCCTCGATCAGCAGCGCCAGCAGCTCAATCGGCTGGTGGACGCGTTGGCCCTGGGCACCATCGACCCGAGCGCGCTCGCGGGCCGCATCAACGCGCTCAAGATCACGACGGATCAGCTCCAGGCCGAGATCGACGTGCTCGACGGAAGGATTGAGGAGGCGCGGCCGATCGTGCTGGGTGAGGCGGAGCTGCGCGCCTATGTGGATGGGCTCCACGGACTGCTCTCCACGCGGCCGATGGACGAGCGCCGGGCGTTCTTGCGGTCGTGGATCCGTGAGATCACCGCGGACGGCAAAGACATCACGATTCATTACTCCCTGCCCGGCTCTCCCGGGACCGAAGGGGGGCTGCCGGGCTCGGGGGAGCCCTCACGAGCGGGCCGAGGGGACTCCTCTGGCCCTTCCACCGCCCGAGAAGTTAACCAGATCCGAAGAGTTCTCGCTACCGCCCGAAATAGCGCCCCCGGCTGGACTCGAACCAGCGACCGCTCGCTTAGAAGGCGAGTGCTCTATCCAGCTGAGCTACGGGAGCGTTCCCCCCGCATAGCCGCCATCATGCGCCCGGGCAACCCGGCGGGCTCAGCGGGCTCAGCGCGCCGGGCGGCGTAGGGTCACCACGCGCCCCACAGTCACCTCAACCTCGGCGGCGCCCTCGGGCGGCGTGAAGCGCTCGCCTCGGGACTCGGCGATGAGCGCGCCCGCCGCGTCGTAGGCCCGCCACTCCCGCAGGGGCTCGCCCTCGTCCCAGCCCTCGGCCGGGGCCGTCCAGGACGGGCCGGGGACGAGGGTGGCGGTGTGGATCGGCTTGGGGGAGGCCGCGGGCGCCATGGCGCTGCCGTAGAAGGCCGGGTCGAGGGGGTCATCGCGCCAGTCGCAGTGAACGTGGCTTGAGTAGTAGCCGATGTAGCCCGCGCCGAGGTCCGCGCAGAGCTCGCCGAGCTCCTCCAGGCCCGCCACGGACGAGGCCATGTCCGCCGCGTCGCCGTAGACGTGGCGGCTCGAGCCCGCGCCGCCCACGGAGGCGTTGTAGCTGATGTTCCGATACCCGGAGTTGATGGTCAGGGGACCGCCGATGGTGTCGCGGATCTCCTGCAAGCGCTCGACGGCGTGGGGCTGGTAGACGGCGTAGCGGCCCTTCCAGTCCTGGGCGACCTCGGAGAGCACAAAGTTGGGCGCGATCTTGGTCGCCGCGTCCACGGCGTACAGATCTAAGAACCGAACGGGCGCCCGGTACTGCGCGGAGCCGCTGAGCGGGTCGGGGTACTCGTAGTCTTCGCCCCAGGCCGGGTCGTAGTCCACCAAAGGCAGGCAGGTCACACCTTTCCGGTCGGAGCCGAGGTAGCAGGCCTCCTCCTCTGAGGGCTCGGGCACCGAGGTGTCCTCGGGCGGGTCGCTGTCCGTGGGGCTGTCCTCGGGGAGCTGGCTGTCTTCGCCCTCGCTGGAGGTGTCGAAGCCCCAGCTCGTGTCCGCGCTGTCGGCCTTGCCGATCACCACGTCAGGGAACCCGCCGCTCGTGCAGGCCATGGTCAGGATGATGAGCATCGGGATCGCCTCCGACCAAAGTGGTCGTCCTCAGCATACCCCTCATCTGCAACGCGCGCAGATCTCTTGACGAGTCAAACGCGCCGGAGGAGCAGCCAGGCGGGCAAGAGGGGGGCCAGGGCTTGTAGGGCGAGCAAGCCCACTCGCTCGGACCAGGGGCCAGGTGCGCCAAGGTCGGGGATCAAGCCGAGGGAACGCAGACGCTCCACGCCGCCGGGCAGCTCGGTGAGCGCGAGGCGGGCCAAGGCGTCGAAGGACGATCGGAGGGGGACGATGGTGTCCGCCGCGGCGCGGGCCAGGGGCTCCAGGGAGGGCAATGAGGCCACGAGGCCGCTGAGCATGATCTGGGGCAGCACCGCGAGGGGCACCATGAGCGCCGCGGCGAAGGGGCTGCGCGCCGCGGCGGAGATGAGCAGGCCGAGGCTCACCCCGGACCAGCCGGTGAGGGTGAGCACCGCCCAGATCGCCGCGAGCTGGGGCGGATCGGTGGGGATCGGCGGGCCCAAGGCCGCCGCCGCGAGGGTCAACACGAGGGCCTGCACCGCTGACGCCAGCCCGAGCACCGTCGCCTTCGCCAAGAGCGCCGCCCCGGCGGAGAGCCCCGCCCGGCGCTCCCGCTTGAAGCTCGCCCGCTCCCGCACGAGCTCCCGCGCCGCGTTGTTGTTGCCGAGCCACATCGCCGCCGCCGAGAGCAAAAACAGGGCCGGGCTGAGCTGGTCACGGGCCGCGAGCACCACGCCGTACCCCTCGATCCACAAAAAACCCGGCGGGCGGAACAGGGCCACGACCAGGGCGCCCACGAGCGGCGCCTGGGCCGCCAAGAGCGCGAGATCCGCCGGGCTCCGGGTGAGCTGGGTCCCGAAGCGCCGGCAGAGGGTGACGTACTGGGCGAAGGCTCGGGCGGGCTGGGGGTGCGGCGGCTCCATCGGCGGCGCCGTCGGGCTCGGCTCCCCGGGGCCGAGGCGCGCCGCGACGAACCGCGCGTAGGTCTCGGTGCTCATAAACCGCGCCGCCCAGACCTCGGCCCCCTCGCCGCCGTCTTGGGGCGCGAGGCTGTCCATCGCCAGATCCGCCGCCGTCGCCTGGGGGTGGGGCCGACGCCCCGCCGGGGTGAAGAAGGCCCGCATCGCCGGACCCGGCGGCCCCGCCCAGACGAGCCGCCCCTCGGCGAGCACCACGGCGAGGTCCACGAGCTCAAGGGCTTCGGGGCGCGGGGCGTGGGCCGAGAGCACGACGGGGCGCCCGGAGTCCGCGAGGCGGCGGCAGAGGCGCAGCACGTTCAGCGAAGCCCGGCTGTCGAGCCCCGCGCAGGGCTCGTCGAGGACGAGCAGGCCGGGGTCGCTCAAGAGCTCAACGCCGATGGACAGCCGCCGGAGCTGCCCGCCGGAGAGGCCGTGGGCCACCCGCACCCCGGCCACGGCCCGCAGCTCCAAGGCGTCCAGGACCGCCGCCACCCGCTCGGCGACGGCCTCAGGCGGCAGGCGCAGCCGCGCGGCGAAGGTCAGCACCTCGGCGGCGGTGAGGCCCTCGGGCAAGGTCTCTTGTTGGGGCACCCAGCCGATGAGGGACGCGAAGAAGGCGCTCCGGGCGTGGAGATCCTGGCCGTTGATGGTGACCCGGCCCGCGTCGGGGCGGCTGAGCCCGGCGATGAGGCGCAGGAGCGTCGATTTCCCGGCGCCGGACGGCCCGAGCACCATCACGAGCTCGCCGGGGCGCGCGGCAAGTTGAACATCGTTTAACAGCGTGGCGCCGTCGGGGGCGCGGGCGCTGACGCCGCGGAGCTCAAGGCGCAGCTCACGGCCATAGTCCAAGGCGGTGAAGGTCGGCGAGCCTGCGCCCAAGGAGTCCAGCGCGAGGCGGAAGCGCCCGAGCTCCACCCGGTCGCCTTGGCGCAGCGGGATCCAGCCCCGGGCGAGGCGCCCGTTCACCCAGGTCCCCGCGGCGCTGTTGAGGTCACGCAAGAACCAGGCCCCGCCGTCGCGGCGCAGCTCGGCGTGCTGATCCGACACGGTCGGCGCGTCGAGGCGCAGGTCGGTGAACAGCGCCCGGCCGATGAGCAGGCGGTCGGTGTCCCGGGGGCGCATCAGCCGCCCGCGCCGAGCCTGCTCGACCACCCCGGCGGTGAGGGTCAAGGAGCCCAAGGTCACGGTGACGTCTTCGCCGACGGCCTCACGCTGCTGGGGCGCGAGCCGCCGACCGTTCACGAAGCTGCCGTTCGTGCTGCCGAGATCGGTGAGCCAGAGCCGCCCCTCGGCGCGCTCAATCAGGAGGTGGCGCCCAGAGACGAGGGGGCTGTCGATGACCAGCTCGTTGTCCGCGGCGCGGCCCACCCGCCAGCGCCCCTCGGGGCCGAGCTCGGCCAGAGACGCCCCGAGCTGGCCCTCACGCGGGGAGATCGGGGCCTCCGCTGGGGTCGAGGTACGGCGTCACCAGGGCCCGGAGCTGATCCGACCAGGGCAGCGGCGAGCGGGTGACGGGATCGATCCGGACGAGCACCCGCCAGCCTTGGGCGAGGGGGAGATCCTCGTCCCGCGGCATCACCTTGAAGCCCATGATGAGCGAGGTGCGGCCGATCTTGCGGGCCTGGATCCGCACCCGGACCTCTCCGGCGCCGACCATCGGGCGGTCGTACTCGATGTGGTTCGCCCGCACGAGGTGCTGGTGATCGGGGTGGGCCTCGCTGGCGAAGGGACCGAGGCCGATCGTGGTCCAGAACTCGCCGAGCGCCCGCTCGACGAAGAGCAGGTAGCGGGCGTTGTGCAGGATGCCGAACATGTCGAGGTCGTCGAAGTACACGCCGAAGCGGGTCTCGTAGAAGCGGGCCATCGTGATCACCTCAGGGGGGAGGACGCCCGGCGCCAGGCCGTGATCGCGCGCTCGAGCCCGAGGCCCAGCGCCTCGGCGCGGTCGGCGTCTAGGGTGACGTCGTCGTCGCTCAGGAGCGCGCGCTGCACGGTGAGCTGCACGGTGCTGCCGGGGTGGTGGCCGAAGGTGCGCAGCACCCCGCCGCCCTTAAAACGCAGGTTGACCCCGACCTTGAGCCCGGTCTCGGCCTCGATGTGCTCGGCGAGGGCGCGCAGGAGGTCGGCGCGGCAAGACACGCGCTCCCCTTCGCCGGTCACGGGGTAGCCGCCGTTGGCGAGCAGGAGCGGGGGTGCGGCGGCGAGATCCGCGGCGGTGGCGCCGTCCGCCCGGCCCCAGGCGTTGAGATCGACGTGCAGGAGGCGGCCCCAGCTCCGGGTGAGGGCCTCCCGGGCGGCGCGCACCCCGGCGTACCAGGGGCGGTAGTAGGCGTCGAGGAGGGACTCGCGCTCGCGGGTGTCGAGCTCCGTCGCCCAGATCCGGCGCCCGGCGGCGTCGGCGGCGGGGAAGCGGCGGTCGGCGCGGCCGTCGTCGGGCAGCTCATGATCGAGGTCCAGCACGAGGCGGGAGACCTCCCCCAAGGCGACGTGCTCCGCGCCAAGACAGGCCGCGAGCTGGGCCGTGCCGAGGTCATGGGCCGCCCAGACCGCGGCGTCGTCCACGAGGAGGCGGTCGCGGAGCCCCTCGGGGATCACGACGGCGCTGTGCGGGGCGGTCACCAGGAGGGCTGGGGTCACCCCGCTCGGATATCCTGCTGCTGCCGGGCGCGCCGCCCGCTGGAGCCGCCTGTGCGTCGCCTGGCCGTCCTCGCGCTCATCGCCGCCTTGGCCGCTCGGCCCCAGCTCTTGCTCGGCCCGGTGAGCGCCGACGATCACCTAAGCGTTCACCACGCCTTCCAGTCCGCGCCCGGGGGCCGGGTGCGCCACCCCCAGCTCTCCGACCCCGCCGTGCAGCTCAAGGCCCTGCGCCGGGCCGTCGTGAGCGAGCTGCGCGCGGGGCGGGCGCCCCTGTGGAACCCCCAGATCTACGGGGGCGCGCCGCTTTTGGCCGACATGCAGTCCCGGCCGATGTCCTGGGTCACCTGGATGTTTGTGTTGGGTGAGGGGATCCTGCCGGACGGCGCCCTCGTGAACCTCGGGCACTTGGTGACGCTCATGGTCCTCGCGAGCGGCGCCGCGCTGCTCGGGCGGCGCTGGGGCCTGAGCGACGCCGGGTGCGCCGTGGCGGCCCTTGGCGCGGCGACGAGCCCCTACGCCTCGCTGTGGCTGCAGCACCCCCACGCCACGACCTACGCGCTCTGGCCTTGGCTTGCGCTTGGGGTCGAGGGGCTCCGCGCCGGGGGCGGGCCGCTGACCCTCGCCCTCGCCTCGGCCTGGCTGATCCTGGGCGGACACCCGGAGACCGCGGCCCACGGCCTGCTCCTCACCGCCGCCTTGGCCTTGGTCCGCCTGCGCGACCGACGGGCCTGGCTCGGCCTCCTCGGGGGCCTCGCTGTGGGGGCGCTGTTGAGCGCGCCGATCTGGGCGCCGTTCTTGGAGCAGCTCAGCCGCTCGGCCACCCTCGCCGCCCATGGGGGCAACCGCCTGAGCCCCGGCGTCCTCGTGGAGCTTCTCTGGCCCGGCTGGCTCAGCCACCCCGCGACGGAGGAGGGTTACCGTGGCCCCGGCGCCTGGGCCGAGTCCCAGCTTCACCCGGGGCTCGGGATCTTGGCGTTGGCGCTCCTCTCCCTTCGGACGTCCGCGGGCCGGGGGCTCTGGGCCGCCTGGGGCCTCTGCGTCGGGGCGGCCCTGCTGGGTGGGCCCGTGCTCAACCAGAGCCGCCTCGGGGTTGAGGCCGCGCTGATCTTGGCCTTCGCCGCGGGCCTTGGCCTCGACGCGCTCCAGACACGCCTGCCTGACGCCGCCAGGACGCGCCTGGCCGCGGCGCTGCTCACCGTGGTGGCGCTGACCGGCGCCCAGGCCCGCTGGCGTGACCAGCACGCGCTGCCTTGGGCGGAGCACGACCCGGCCCCGGCGCCTTGGACCGCGGCGCTCCGGGAGGCCGTCGGGGAGGGCAGGGTGGTCGGCCTCGGCTGGGCGCTGCAGCCGAACACCGGGGCCTTGGTGGGCCTCCGTGACCTTCGGGGCTACGACCTGCCCGTCTCCCGGGACACCGAGCGGCTCATGGCGGGCCTGGACCGCCGGGTGGCGCGGCCCTGGTTCCCCATCGAGGCGCTCACCCCGGACGCCGCGCGGCTCTTACGGTTCGCCGGGGCGCGGGTGATCCTCTGGGCGGGTGAGGGGAGCCCGCCGCCATCGCTTGGCGCCTTGGCTGAGCTGGACCTGCCTTCTGCACCGCTTCGCGCGTACTGGCTCGACGCCGGGGCGCCCCGGGCCTGGCTGGCTCACGCGGCGAGCGTCGCGCCCGACGCCGAGGCCGCGGCGCGTCAAGTGCTCAACGGGCAGGGCAGCCGGGCGCGACCCCCGGTGGAGGGCCTCTCCGGGCCCATCGGCGGGCCCATCCCCAGCGCCCCGACGCCCTTGGCAGCGCGGCAAGATGGCGGCTCAGCCTTAGACCTCTCCTTGAGCGGAGAGGCCGGCCTCGTCGTGGTCACCGAGGCCTGGTCGCCGGGCTGGGAGGCCGTCGTGGACGGCGTGAGCCGCCCCATCTACCGCGTCGGGGGCGCGTTCATCGGCGTCGTCGTAGAGGCCGGGGACGACACCCTCCGCCTGCGTTACCGGCCCCGGGGCTTCACCGTCGGCCTCGGGCTCCTCGGCCTTGGGGCGCTGGGCCTCGTGGGCCTCGTCGTCCTTGACTTCTCTGGCCGACGTGGGCATAAGAGGAGTTGAAGGGACGTCGGCCACGGTCGATCGATCTTTGAAGGAAACGGGGGCGAAACGGTTTCGACGGGGTCGCAGTAGGTCGAGACAGCATGCCGAGGGCGTTTGCACCTCGTAAATCTCCGAACAAAACCAAAACGCCAACAACAACAACGCGTTCGCTATCGCTGCTTAGTCAGTGTTAGCTGTCCGAACAGGTCGCTCTCCCAGGGTACTGTTTGGGCATGTCAAGACTGGGATAGACCTGAGGGGCAAACGGCGTGGCTCTAGGGGTCGATAAATAACCAAATCAATTCGCCGACGACTCTAACGTAGGTTTGGTCCGATGGACCTACGAGAGTTCGACACATCGGGCTAAGCATGTAGCGGTCAAGAACGAGTGATTTCGGACGTGGGTTCGACTCCCACCGCCTCCACTTTTCCCCTCTAACTTCGCGTAGTTACGCGATTTTTCGCCGCCGGACGGGCCACACACCCGGACGCGCGGCGCAGCAAGACGGCCTCGACCCTGCGCCACGTCGCGCACGGCCGAGGCCCTCGCTCGGTGATCGCCGCGCCGCCCCCGGGCCCCAGGCGCCGCCCCGTAGCTGAGCGGCTCCGTCTTCGCCCGATCGCGTCGCCGCTGCGCTCGCGCTGCCGCCCGTCGTGGTCGGCCGAGTCCTCAGCGTTTCGCGCTGCGCTGCTTCAGCAACGCTCGCCGCGCCACGCTGGCGCTGTGCTCGCTGTCGCTGGGGTAGGCACCCACCCCCGAAAGCTGTGCTCCTGCCGATCGCGCGAGCTCGACGCAGGGTGAGGCACCAGGTCAACGCAGAGTGCCTAGCTCAGCACCCAGGGCACCACGAGGGGGACTAGGGGGAGCTCTTCCTTCAGATCCAAGATCAGCCTCAGATCGCCGGGTCGCCGCGTCCGATTCTTAGGGCCCAGGTGACCCCGTAGATCGGACTAGGCCGTCCGGGTAGCCAGGACTTGGATGTCCGCCCCCCTCGCGTCTACCAGGCGCGCCGAGGGCGAGCGTCCCGATCCCGGGCCGCAGAGACGAGCTCGCCCGCTACAAGGCACGGCGGGGCCTCGTAGCGGGCGCTACGTCGTCGGGGAGCTGGGGGAGCGGTCTACTGGGGGAGCGGTCTACCAGGGGACCGGGCTAACCGGGGGCCGGTGAGGGCCTACTCGTCCGGCGGCGGGTCCGGCTCGCCCGGCGGGGCGTCGGGGTAGAGCGTAGGTCGCCAGCGCTCGCGGAGCTCGTGAAGCGCCTCGACGCTGCGCGCGATCCTGAAGAGCGCCCTCTTCGTGTCCAGGGTGCCCACGTCGAAGAGCGCGGCCCACCCGCAGAGCCAGTCCTCGGAGCCCTTTGGCACCTCGGCGAGCTGGCCCAGCGCGGCCGTCGTCTCGTCCATACGCACCGAGGCCGCTTCCCAGGCTTCGATGGACCGCTCTACGACCTTCCGCCACGTCCGCGTGCTGAAGAGCTGCTCGACGGTCGGGTGCTTCGTCCAGAACCCACCACGGCCGCCGCGGGAGTCACCGAGCACGCCGGCCTCCAGGCTCCAGAAGGCCAGCGCGATCAAGAACAGGAAGCCCTCCGCGCTGGGCTCTCCGGCCTCGCGGTGGATGACCGACAGGGGCTTGACCAAGGCCGCCGCGCGGAAGATGAGGTGCTCGGGGTCGCTGCCCCGGTGACGCATGGCGGCCGCCCCCAGGGCGGCGAGGGCGAGCTCACGCTTGGCCGCCC
>JAKLKD010000210.1 GCA_023150845.1 Myxococcota bacterium
CGTCGGGCGCGGGCGCCGGGGCGGCCGCCGGGGCGAGGGGGATGGCGCCCGCGCGTCGCCAGGCGCCCCAGGCCCCGGCGAGGAGCAGGAGCCGCCAGGGCGCCGCCTCGTCCCGGGAGACGAGCTCGTCTACGGGGCTGCCGGTCTCCGCCGAGGAGGAGTCCGCGCCGATGAGCGCCCGCCGCACGAAGGGGTGCATCAGCCCCCCACCACGGTCAGCGGGCCGCCCGGGACGGCGCAGGTCAAGGGGCGCAGGGCCTCGCCGTCCCACTCACCGAAGAGGCGCAGGGGGTGCCCACCCGAGCGGGCGAGGAGGCCCCAGTGGTCCCCGGCGGTGAGCGGCAGGCCGAGCCCCAGCTCGTCGGAGACGCGCCAGCGGCCGTCCACCCGCGCCGGGGTGACCCGCTGGAGGTGCATCGGGTGGCGCTCCAGGAGCGGCTGCTGGCCCCAGGCCGCCGCCGCGCGCTCCAGGGCCGCCTCGATGCTCGGGTCGCCGTCCGGCACACGCACGAGGGGCTCCGGCGCGCCGAGGCGCTCACCGAAGGCCGCCCGCTGGGGCGAAGGGGAGGGGTAAAAGTGCAAGGCCGCCCGCATCCCTTCGCCGATCTGCAGCGGCGAGGGCTCAAAGCTGTGCCGCTCCGGGGAGAACTGCAGCCACAAGGCCACACGCCCGGTCTCTTCGCCCAGAAGCCAGGAGCGGCGCACCTTGAGCGCCCCGCCGGGGGCGGTGTCCGTGGCCGCGCCGACGAGCAACCAGCGGTCGATCACGGCGGGCTCGTCCCGCAGCAGGTCCGCGGTGCGGGTGGTCCAGCCGATGAGCGCCCGCAGCTCCTCTTGGCTCGCCTCAGGCAGCCGGGCGATGCGGCCATACCCCTCGACGATGAGCGCGAGGCGCCCCAGCTCCAAGAGCGCGCGCTCTGGCCAGTCGTCCGAGGCCCCGACGAGCTCGTTGACGCGGTGAATCCGCCCGGCGAGCCCCGCGGCCTGGGCGTCCGAGAGCCGCGCCGCGAGCCCTGTGAGCTCGGCCTCTCCGCCGGACTCCAGGCTCACGAGCCCGCCCCGCGCGCGGTCGCAGAGCCAGAGCTTCAGGGCGTCGAGCCCCGCCCGGACCTTCTTCTCCCGCTCGGCGATTCGCCGCTGGCGCGCCTTCTCGTCCACCGGGCGCTCGGCCTCCGCGCCGCGCTGCCGGGCCTTGCGGCGGCGCTCCCACTCCGCCACGTCTTCCGGCGCCGGGCGCGGCCGCAGCAGCTCCGGCGTCTCCGCCGCGAGGAGCTGGAGCGCGATGAGGTGGTGACAGGGGCGCTTGGGGATCGAGCAGCCGCAACGCCCGGCGCCATCGGCGAGGTCCACCATCACCCAGAACGGCTCCTCGGCCTGAAAACAGCCCCAGAGCTTGCCCTCGTCCCGGCCGAGCTGGTCCCACAGCCCCGCCCGGGCCGTGCGTCGCGCGGCGACCTGGGTGGAGCGGTCGGGCGCCTGGGCGAGCAGCTCCTCGGGGGTAGACATCGCGGCTCCACAGGGACCCTCAGACCTATCCTATCCGACGACGACGCGCAGCACGGGCTCGCCTCCCCGGCCCACTTCCGGCTATGCTGAGGGTTCTCCTGTCCCGCAGAGGTCCTATGCGCCCCAGCGTCCCGCGACCGGCACCCTCACGCTGCGGAACGACGGCGGCGTGCCGCTGGGGATCGGCGAGATCACCGTCGCGGACGCCTCGGGCTCGGGCTTCACCGTCTCCTGGGACCTCGCGAACGCCCGCTGCGACGGCGACGGCCGCGTGGCCGAGTACGCCGGGGACGTGCGCCTCACCCTCGACCCCGGCTGCGCGCTCCCGGTCAGCGTCTCGCTGAGCCCGACCACCCGGGGCGAGGCCTACGCGGCGATCAAGATCCCCACCGTGAGCGACACCGCCGACAGCCCGGCCTTCTGGGCCGACCCCATCCACTCCGTCGAGCAAGGTTACGTTCACGCCACGGCCATCGACGGCTATGGCCGCCTGCTCATCCTGGGCGATCTGCTCGACTTCGCCCCCGTGGCCCCCGGCGACGAGCAGTGGGCGCGGCTCACCGTGCGAAACCAAGGTGACAGCGCCCTGACCTTTGAGGGCTACACGACCATCGGCGACGACTGCGCCGCCTTTGACATCGGCGAGGGGCTGGAGTCTGGGGAGAGCCTGGAGGCGGGCGAAGAGGCCCTGCTCGACATCGCCTTCACGCCGACGGAGTACCGCGAGCACGTCTGCGCCCTCACCGTGTTCTCCGACGACCCCGTCGATGGCACCCAGAGCATCACCCTGCGGGCGCTCTCAAGCTGCACCGTCGCCGACGGCCCCAGCGTCAAGGTGCTCGGCCCGTCCACGGGCACCATCGTCACCTCGTCGAAGGGCCTGAACCTCAACCTGCGCGTCACCCACGAGCACCAGGACGCCGGCACGCTCACCTGCCTCATCAAGAGCGCCGCCGACAACCTCAACACCGTGACCGCCTGCAGCCCGCCGTCGAGCGAGGCCGCCTTTGAGGTCGCCATCCCCGTCTCCAAGCTGGAGGAGGGCCCCGACACCCTCGTGGTGGAGGTCTACGACCTCTGCGGCCGCAAAGCGAGCGCGACTCTGCCCATCTCCGTGAACGCGGGCGACTCCGACGACGACGACGGCGACGGCTGGGGCGAAGGCAGCGGCGACTGCGACGACACCAAAGACAGCGTCTACCCCTTCGCCGCCGAGGCCCAAGACGGCCTCGACAACGACTGCGACGGCAGCAAAGACGACGGCACAGACGCCTGGGACGACGACGAGGACGGCTTCTCCGAGGAGGACGGGGACTGCGACGACGCCAACGAAAAGACTTTCCCCGGCGCCGCCGAGCCCGCGGACGGCCTCGACAACGACTGCGACGACGTGCCCGATGACGGCACGCTCCGCGCCGATGACGACGACGACGGGTTCAGCGAGGAGGAGGGCGACTGCAACGACCTCGACCCCGACGTGGCCCCCGGCGCCGCGGAGCTCTGTGACGGCCTCGACCAGGACTGCGACGACCTCGCCGACAACGACCTGCTCTGCGGCGTCGACGCGCCGTGGATCCTCGGCGACGTCGATCTCAGCCAGACCGCCTGTGAGCTCGGCGAGCAGATCACCGCGACGGCCTGGGCCATCGACCCCCAAGGCACGGCGATCACCTACGCCTGGAACCTCGACGCGGGCCTACGCGCCGACAGCCTGAGCCTCTACACCGTGACCATCACCTGCCCCACCACCCTCGCCGCGAGCGAAGGGGACTCGGCGAAGTTTATGTCGAGCGTCGTCGCCGCCGACCCCGAGGGGCATCAGTCCTGGGCCTTCGGTGAGCTCTGGGTGTGGCAGACTGGGATGCTGTACAAGGATGTTGTGCTCGCAGGAGCCGACACCGCCGCGCCCTGAGGTGACCATGATCCGCCCGTCGTTCGTTGTCTTCGCCGCCTCGCTCCTCTCAGCCTGCGCCGGGGACAAGGCGAGCGACGACGGCCCGCTGAGCGAGGACTCCGATCCGCAGACCGACGACACCGCGGACACCGAGGAGCCCGTCGTGCTCAAAGGCGACGGCTTCGGGCTCTACGCCACCAGCGGCAAGATGATGGCGTGGCACAACATCGACTACGTCATCGACACCACCGTCGACATCTCCCAGACCATCGGCGATTCGACGGCGTTCACGGCCCTGGCCGACTTTGACGGTGACGGCCTGGAGGACCTCTGGCAGATCCCCGCCGAGAGCGCGACGATCACCGTGTACATGGCGAACGGGGAGGGCTGGCGTGACCCGGCGGACTTTGAGATCGTCACCGACCTCTCCAAGACCCTCAACTGGTTCACCGGGGACTTCAACGGCGACGCCTTAGACGACGTCGGCCAGATCAACACCAACAACGGCCGCCTGCTCGTGTACCCCAACGCCGTCGGCTACTTCGACCCCGACGGCAAGGTGCCCAGCGAGGCGCCCTTCGACCTGCGCGCCCAGCTCTTCACCGGGGATCTCGACGGCGACGGCGCCGATGAGCTCGGCACCGTGCTCGACGGCGTGATCTCCGTCTGGGACATGGACGACGGCGCCTTGGTCGAGCCCGCCTTGTTTGAGGTGACCGCCCCCGGGGCCGTGCTCGCCGCCGTGGCGCTGGACCTCGACGACGACGGCTACGCCGAGCTCGGCGTCTGGACGGGCAGCACGCTCACGCTCTACCCCAACCAGGCGGGGACGGGCTTCGACCTCAACACCCCGACGTCTCTGCTCTTTGGGCAGTCCGGCACACCCTTCGCGGGCGGCTTCAACTGAAGCATCACGCCGGGTTCTATTTAATGCGACACCTTGGGCCAGTACTCCTGTAGCACAAAATCCGGGGAGTTCTCGGCGGTGTGACAGGCGATGCAGGCCCCGTCCACCACGCCCAAGGCGCCGTAGTCGGGGGCGTCGGGCGTGGCGAGGTGGTCGCTCCCCGGGCCGTGACACGACTCACAGCCGAGGTGCTTCAGCTCGGGGGTCTGCTTGAGGTTCACGAAGCCGCCGGGGTGGCCGAAGCCCGTGGTGTGACAGGGGATACAGCTCGGGTCGTAGCCGCGCTGGCGCTCGTTCAGGGTGTCCCATGCCGTCGCGTGGGCGCTGCTCGCCCAGACCGCGGAGGCCTGGGGGTGGCAGCCCGCGCAGGCGGCGGAGCCGACGTAGCGCGCCGTCGCCCGGCTCACCCCACGGAAGGCGGGGAGGGGAGAGGCGCCGGGGTGGATCGGCGGGCCGCCCCGGGCGTCGTTCACCCAGGCCGAGGCCGTGTTGGGGGCCTCGGGCGGCGCGGGCGCGGGCGTCGGCGGGCGCAGGCAGGCCCAGGTGAGGAGCGGCAGGAGGCTCACTCCGGCGCCGCCTCTCCGCCGAAGGCGAGCTTCTGCGCGGCCTCGATCTCGCCCCGGGCCTGGGTGACGAGCTCGGCGAGGCGCGGGGAGTCGGGGATCTCCGGGTCGAGGTCGATCTTTCGGTCGACGACGAGCTCCACGCCGCCGCCGTCTTCAGCGGTGAGGCGCAGCTCCCCGAGGCGCATGGTCTGGTTGTGGCTGCGCACCCAGATGGCCTCGCCCACACGCTCCGGGGCGTAGAAGGCCTGGTGCATGTTTGTGTCGATGACCACGTCGAGCTCGGGCACGGCGAGGGCGACCTGCCGGGCGACGTCCGTGGCCTGGTAGGCGAGGAGCACGAGCACGTCCACCTGGGGCGCCAGCTCCCGCAGGGCCTCGACGGCGGGCTCCTGGGGGTAGAGCACCTGATGGTTCGGGCTCAGCGTGAGGGTGAAACCTTGGCTCGTGATGCCCGTGACGCCGATCCGCAGGCCGTCACGCTCCACGATCACCCAACGCTTCGGCCCCGTGGCGCCCGGGGCGGTGACGATGTTCGCCGAGACGGCCCAGTCCGGCGTGCTCTCCAGGTTGAGGAGGCCCGGGAGGTCATGAACGCCGACGTTCGCCGCGTCGACGCCGACGGCGTCTAAGGCGCTCACCATCCAGCGGTTCATCACCGGCACGTCGGGGCGGGTGAGGCCGTCAAAGCCCGAGGGGTCCTCCAGCCAGTAGCCCCCGTGCAAAAGCAGAGAGCCCTGCTTGGGGTTCGCCGCGGCGCTCGCCTGGAGGTAGCTGTCCATGCGGGTGATCGAGCCTCGGGGGCGCTTGGGGCAGCCGCAGGTCTCCAGGCTGCCGCGGTGCTCGGCGGCGTAGAACAGGACGAGCTCCGCCGGGGCCGTCGAGACGCGGGACTCGACGGGGCCGCTTACGATGAGCTCGGCGCCGGAGCTCGGCGCGCCCGCGGGCGGCGGGGCTTCAGGGGCGCGGGCGGCGCAGGAGATGAGGAGGAGAGGGCCGAGGGCGATCATGTCGAGCACTATAGCCCCGCCCGAGGCCGCTCCGGTAGCGTCGGGCGCGCCACGAAGGATAGGGGAGGGCCGATGCCGTCGATCCCGCCCTCTCTCCTCCGCGCCGCGCCTTGGGTCGCCCTCGCCTTGGCGGCGGCGCTTCACGTCCGCGGCCTCGTCGTCGAGGACTGGCCGACGGTGAAGCGGGAGCGCCACGCCCGGGACTTCGCGTCGTACCACTACGCCGTGCACGCCGCCGCCGCCGGGGACGACCCCTACGACGCCGCCACCTTAGGGGCCTTGGCCAAGGCCGAGGGCACCCGAAAGACCGTCCACCCCTACTTCTACCCGCCGCCGTTTTTGCTCACGATGCTCTGGGCCTTGCCGCTCAAGCTCCAGGAGGCCTACCGGGCCTGGTTCTGGGCGGACTCGGCGTTTTTTGTCGTGGCGGTGCTCGCGGCGGCGCGGCTCATCGGGCCGAGCCCGGCGGCGCGTTGGGCCCTCGCGGGCCTGCTCCTCATGTTCACGCCCCTACGAAACAACCACCTCATGGGCCAGGCGAACCTGCCCGTGCTCGCCTTGATGATGGCCGGCCTCGCCGCCGCCGAAGGCGCCCAGCGCCGGGAGCGCCTCGGCGGGGCCTTGGTCGGCCTCGCGGCGATGATGAAGATGAGCCCCGGCCTCGTGGTCGCCTGGTGGCTCGTCCGAGGGCGCTGGCGCCCCGCCTTGGCGGCTTGTCTTACAGCGGTCTTGTTGACTCTCGCCAGCCTGCCGCTCCTCGGCCCCGCGCTGCAGCTCCACTTCTACCGCGACGTGCTCCCGGGCTTCGGGAGCGGGGACTACCACGGCCTCACCGTGCCGCTCACCCTGTTCGGCAACCACAGCCTGCCGAACCTCTGGGCCCAGGCCTTCCCGGCGAAGGACGGCCTCTCCGACGCCGCTCGCCTCGCCTCGTCGCTGACCAACCTCGCCGTCGTGGCCGGGGCCTTCGCCGCCTTACGCGCCCCTAAGGATGGCCTCGCCGTCGCCAACGCCGTCGGCGCGCTCTCCTGCGTGATGGTCGTGGTCCCAGCCTACGCCTACGAGCACCACCTCACCTTCCTCATCCCGGCGATGCTCGCCTCCGCGGCGGCCTTGGGCGCGGGGCGGCTCCCGCGGCTCGCAACGATCCCGTGGCTCCTGAGCTTCTTGTTGCTCTGCGCGCCGCTCACCGCGCTCAAGGAGCAGGCCGGGCAGTCCGGTGAGGTTGCAGCGTTCGTGTTGCAAGAGCTCAAGACCCTCGGGGTGCTCCTGTTGGGGGCGCTGTGTGGGATCGCCGCGCGCAGAGAATCTTCGCAGGATTGAAGAGATCGGGTCATCCGGATCGTCGGGTCAGGTGTCTGATGATCAGGAGGCGCCAATGTTCAGGGCCGCGCGTCTGGTGGTGTTCGGGGCGCTGTTGGGGGTGACGGGCTGTCAGGTCCGCGTGAGCCAAGAGGCCCTCGACCTCTCGGCCCTCGACGTCTCCTCCATCGACCTGCGGTCGGCCTCTGGCGCGGTGACGGTCACCGCCGGAGAGCGCCTGAGCGTGGTCCGCGGCGCCGAGTCCGGGCTGCCCGGCTTCGAGTTCCGCCACGACGTGCAGGACGGCGTGTTGACCTTAGACGAGCGCTGCCCGCTGCCCCGCACCTGCGCCGTAACCACGACGATCACCACGCCCGCCCACTTGGGCCTCAGCGTCGCCCTGGACTCCGGCACGGTGAACCTCAGCGGACTCAGCGGCGCGGTGGACATCACGGGGGACGGGCTCACGGTGACGGGCACGGCGCTGCGGTCCAGCGCCCTCACGGCCAGCGTAGACAACGGGGTTGTTGCGCTTGAGCTCGAAGATCCGCCTCGTGAGGTCTTCATCTGGGTCGGGTCCGGGGAGGTCGCCCTCAACGTCCCCGCTGGGGCCTATCTGCTCGATGTAGAGGCGCCCCTCGGAGAGCTTCGGCTGGTCAACGTCGTGCATGACCCCGCCTCGGACCTGACCCTCTCGGCCGTCGTCGACGTCGGAGACCTCGCCGTCGAGGGAGAGGTCGCGCTCACAGAGTGACCGGCCCCCGGCGCATCTGACGCCTCCTTGACACGACCCCGGGGAGGGCGTTGTACACCGTGCGCACCCCCAAGGCTCCGGCCCGCGCTCAAGAGGAGCGTGGGGCGGGGGCTCCAGCGCCCGGTGTCGTTTGACGCTCCCCTTCACACCGCGCGGCCGCGGCGCCGCCCTCGTGTTCACGCTCAGCCTCGTCGGGCTGATCGCCGTGCAGGGCCGGGACAACCCGAGCTGGATCCCTCGGGGCGCGGACTGGGACTCGTGGATCTTGAGCGCCTTGGCGATCCGCACCGAGGTGCCCTACCCGATGAGCCGCTGGCCGCTCTACGGCGGGCTCACCTCGCTCTTGGACCTCTTCCTCGTCGGCCAGCCGATCTTCATCGCCGCCCAGCTCACCTCGATGCTCGCCACGGCGACGCTCATCATGGCGCTGTGGCGGGTGGCGCGGGTGCTCATCGGCGGGCCCGGGGCCTGGGCGATGGTGCCCTTGACCTTCCTGTTCCCAACGGTCTTGGAGCAGGGCGTGTGGGCGAACGGCTACGCCTTGTGGTGCGCCGCGGCGGCCGTGGCGGTGATGGGCCTCGTGGAGCTGGCCCGGGACGGCTGGCGGGGCTGGGCGGTCGTGAGCGGGGCGGGCATCGGCGGGGTCTTGGCGGTGATGGACAAGGGCCTCGGCCTCGGCCTGATGCTCCTGACGCTCGCTGGGCTCACCGTGGCGGGGCTCTCGGCGCGGGCCCCGGCGGGGGCGCGGCTCCAGAGCTTGGGGCGCCTGAGCGCGCTTGGCCTCGCGCCGATCTTCGCCTTGGCGCTGGCGTATGCGGCCTTTCCCAAGCCCCTCGCGAGCCTCGACGCCCAGGTGCGTATCGCTGAGGGGAGCCTGGACCCGAACATCATCCCGACGAAGGACGGCGGGCGGATGTTGCCGCCCCCCAGCGGCGGCGGCGGCGAGGCGCTCCTGGACGCGGGGGGCTACGTCTTTGGCCGCAGCATGTCCCCGGCGACGGTGCTCCAGGCGGCGCGGTCCGTCGAGGTGGGCGGGCTGGAGCGCCAGGAGCGGCTGGATGAGTCGTTGCGGTCGCTTGAGAGGAGCTTCCCCGGGCTCCGCCGGGAGACCCTCGGGTGGCTCGGCCTCGGCGCGGCGATGACCTTGGCCGTCGGGCTCGGGGGGCTCGTGCGGCGGCGTCCTGGGGCCCTCGTCGGCGGCGTTGGGCTCGTGGTGATCGCCGCGGGGGTGCTGCCTGCGCTCTACGCCGAGAACCTGCAGCTCCGCTTCTTGACCCCGCTCTTCAGCCTCACGCCGCTCTTGGCCCTGGCGCCGCTGGCGGCTGTCACACGATTTGTGCCGATTTTACGCTACAGCCCCTTGGGCCTCGCGCTGTGGATCGGCCTCGTCTGGGAGGACTCGCCGTACCGGCACCCGGACCTGGTGCTGCACAACATGGCGAACGGCGGCGCTGAGCTCGCGACCCGGGTGTGGTACAGCCTCGACCGGCGCCTGCCCGACGAGGTGATTCATGTGATGGAGCCCGTGCGCGGCGGCCTCTTCTTGTTGGAGGGGCGCGGCGGCGCGGTGCTGGAGACGCCCCAGGCCACGCCGCCGACGGATGGCTGGCTCGTGATCTGGCACCAAGGCCAGCTCGACCCCGGCGCGGTGATCGGCCAGCCAGCCTCGGTCCTCGATCTCAGCCGGTTCCAGGCCCAGGCGGTGATCGCGCCGCGGGTCATCGCCGAGGTCTACACCGAAGACGCCGTGCGCGGCTGGCTTGTGTTGCTCGCGCCGACCGGCGACAGCGGCGCCTTGGCGCGCCTCAAGGACTGACGCTGCGGCTCACCAAGGCGCGGTGCGTGTACACTATGCGGCCTCGCACAGCCTGGAGCCCGCATGACCGACAACGGCCTCGCCCCTCAACTCGACGGGGACGCGCTGGCGGCCGCGACCCTCTTCGCCGCCTTGGGCGCGCCGACCCCGGCCGTCGTGATCAACGACGCGCGCTCCGGCGGGCGCAGCGTCGATCCGATCCCCCTGGCGCCCACCCCGGCGCGCATCGTGAGCCACCACCTGAGCCTCACCGAGAACGGCCCCCGGGACGCCTGGCAGGTCGTGAGCCGCCTCGTCATCGAGAACCCGACCGCCTCCGCCCTGCGCCTGCGCCTCGCGCTGCCTGAGGAGCGCCCCTATGAGGAGGCCGACGCCTCGGGCTGGGCGGGGCGGTTTCAGGACCTCACCGCGCTCGTCGACGGCGAGGAGCTCCCGATCTCGACGGCGTCGGTCACCGGGGTCGAGGACGAGCGCCTCGGCGACGTCTACGTCCTGGAGCTGCGGATCCCGGCCATGGGGCGGGCGACTCTGCAGCTCGCCTACCTCGTCGATCGTTCGTCGGGGCTCGACTGGTGGGGCCCCCGCCACCACGCCCGGGCGCCGGACCTCTGGGGCGCCCCGGTGGGGGAGCTGCGGCTCACGGTCACGCTGCGGCGGCCGACGCTCTACGTCATCCACCCGCGCTCGCTCCTGCTCACCCGCTTTGAGGAGCGTGGGGATCCCAACGGCGACGGCTCCTTGACCGAGCTGGTCTTCGACGCCCGGCCTTGGCGGCCCGATCACGACCTCGTCTTGGCTTTCCCCGGCCCGAGCGTCGAGGGCTGGTGCGTAGACGGCGTGCTGCCCGGCTATGACGGCAGCCTGACCCTCAGCGAGCTGCGCCCCATCCTGCAGTCCCTCAGCGACGAGGCCCTCGCGGCCTACGCCGACCACGTCCGCGCGCTCCACGGCGTCGGCCCGGCGCCGGTGACGCCGACCTTGCCCGACTGGGCAGATCCCCGGGACTTCGCCTTGGTGCCGCGCCCGGCGAGCCCACGTTTTGAGGACTCCTGGCTCTCCCCCGGCGAGCAGTCGAGCCTCGACGCCGTCGCCGCGGAGCGCCGCCGTCGCCAGCGGGGCTGACCGGGCTCAGCGCGGGTCGTCGAGGAGCTCCACCAGCGGCGCGAGGGCCTCGTCGAGCCAGGCCCCGAGGCGCGCGGCGTCGTCGCCAGGCACCCAGACGAGGGGCGGCGCGCTGAGGCCCAGGCAGACCTCCCCCTCCAGCACGGCGACGAGCCCGCCGAGGGCGAAGAGGCCCGGCTGGCCGAGGGGCGTGAGGCAGCACCACAGGGCGCGACCTTCGCCAGGGAGCGTGACCTGGGCGGCCTCTTGGGGGCGCTCCAGGCCCCGGGCGCGGCAGGCCGGGGCGAGGGCCGCCGGGGCGCGCTGAAGCGTCGGCGCCGGGAGCTCAAGGCTCGGGGTGAGGGCGCCGAGGGCCAGGAGCAGGTCTTGGTGGGCGTTATGTAAAGTGTTGAGTAACACTTTACGCGATGAATGAGCCAGGAGGCTCCGGCCTAGGGCCCGCTGGCGGAGTGCCTCGTCGAGGCTGGCGCTGTCGATACCGCCGCAGGGCAAGGCCGCGAGGCTCAGCGCGACGGCGCGCTCGACCTGGGCCTCGATGAAGCCGACGAAGGGGCCGAGGTCACCGGCGTCGGCGGCGCGTAAGGCGGGCAGGTAGCGGCCCTCGCGGTCCTCATCGGCGACCTCCAGGGGCGGCAGGCCCGCGGCGACGAGGGGGGCCGAGGCCAAGGTCCGGGCGAGGCGGCCGTTGCCATCGGCGAAGGGGTGCACGCAGCTCAGGCCGTGGTGCAGCCAGGCCGCGCGCACAATGGGGTCGTCGGGGGCCTCCTCCAGGATCACGAGCAGCCGGTCCATCTCGTCCGCGACCCGCTCCGGCGGGCAGTACTCGTGCACCCGGCCGTCGGGTCGTCGGGGGTTGTTCGGGCGGTCCTTAAAGACGCCGTGGGGCATCGGCAGGTAGATCGGGCGGCCCTCGGCGCTAAGCCCCATGACCGTGCGCTGGTCGCGGGTGACGCGGAGGTGCAGCTCACGGATCCGGTCAACGCTGAGCGGCGCCGAGAGCAGCCAACGGAAGAGCTCGGGGCGGGCCTTGGCCCGGGCGGCGGCGGCGAGCTCAGCGGCGGCGAGGGACGCGGGGCTCCGCTCGGCGGCGAGGGCGCGGGCCTGCGCGAGGGCCTGGGCGAAGGCGCGGGCC
>JAKLKD010000211.1 GCA_023150845.1 Myxococcota bacterium
GTTCCCATTCCGAACACGGAAGTAAAGGCCCAAGGCGCTGATGGTACTGCAGGGGCGACCCTGTGGGAGAGTAGGTTATCGCCGTCCACCCCTTAGACCCCCGCTCGCCGAAAGGCTGAGCGGGGGTCTTCGCGTTGGGGGGCGCGGTTTGAGCACTCACGGCAGCTCCCCGCGCTGCGCGCGCCACGCCACGCCACGTTGGGCGGGATGATGTGTGCTCGGACCGCGTCGTTGCGGGGGCTCAGGCCTCGCGCGGTTGAGCCACCGGCAGGGCGCTTTGGGCCCACGTTGAACCTGCACGGGGTGGCTTCACGACGCGAGCTCTCTCAAGGTCGCCTCAGCGACCGCCCCCCTTCCGATGCAGTTCTTTGCGTGGCCTCCTCGGCCAATCTGCGGTCTCAGCGGCCGTCGGGCTTGGTGCGCGCGCGCCAGAACGTGATGCGCTCAGCGATGCTCTTCTCGTTGCCCCACGCCACGGGCTCGTAGAGGGTCTCCTCCGTCAGGCTGTCGGGCCAGTGGCGCTGGGCGACGACGCCGAAGGGGTGATCGTGGGGGTAGAGGTAACCTTGGCCAGCGCCTTCCCGCCGGGCCATGGCGTCGCTGGCGTTGCGCAGGTGGAGCGGGGGAGGGGGCGCGCCGGTCCGCTGCACGAGCGCCATCGCGCGGTTGAGCCCGGCGTAAGAGGCGTTGGACTTGGGGGCCGTCGCCAGGTAGGTCACGCCTTGGGCGAGATTGATGCGCCCCTCAGGCATGCCCACCAACGCGACGGCCTGGGCCACATCCACGGCGACACCCAGCGCCCGCGGGTCGGCGTTGCCGACGTCTTCGCTCGCGAAGATGACGAGGCGCCGCGCGATGAAGACGGGGTCCTCGCCCGCGGTCAAGAGCCGCGCGAGGTAGTACAGCGCCGCGTCGGGGTCGGAGCCGCGCATCGACTTGATGAGCGCCGACGCCAGGTTGTAGTGCTCCTCCGCGCCGAGGCTCAAGAACGCCGCGTCGCGGCCGAGGCGCTCTCGCACCCGGGCGGCGTCCAAGGTAGACCCGACCGGGGCGGACTCCGCCACACGCTCCAAGAGCCCCAGGGTGAGTCGGGCGTCCCCTTGGCCCATCCGCACGAGCAGGTCCTCGGCGTCGTCGGCCAAGCTCAGGCGCTGGGCGCCGAGGCCCCGGGGCTCGTCGGTCAAGGCGCGGCGGAGCACCGCGCGCAGCTCGGGCTCGCCGAGGGGGCGCAGGGCCACGATCTCCATCCGCGAGAGCAAGGTGCGGTTCACCTCGACGGCGGGGTTCTCCGTCGTCGCCCCGATGAGGGTGAGGGTGCCGTCCTCGACGTGGGGGAGCAAGGCGTCCTGCTGGGCCTTGTTCCAGCGGTGAATCTCGTCCACGAAGAGCACGGCGCGCTGGCCGCTGAGGCGGCGGAGGTCCTCGGCGCGCTGCACGGCGTCCTTGAGGTCTTTGGTGCCCGAGGTCACCGCGGAGAGGGGGAGGAGCTTGTGGTCCTCCCGGCCCGCCACGAGCAGGCGCGCGATCGTCGTCTTGCCGCAGCCCGGCGGCCCCCAGAGCAGCATCGAGGGCAGGGCCGCCGCCCGGGTCGCGGAGTGGAGGGCGCGGCCTGGGGTGATGAGGTGCTCTTGGCCGATGAGCTCGCTGAGCTGGGCCGGGCGCATGCGCTCGGCGAGAGGGGCGTTCTGTGTGACCATGTCCCGCTCGTTAACCCGATGCTTTGGCCCCGGGCGAGCAGAGCGAATAGGGAGCCCCAATGCTCGCCGCGCTCATCAGCGACGTCCACCTCGTCGGGCTCAACGACCCGACCCAAGACGCCCTCGTCGCGCTCTTAGACGGCCTGGACACCCCAGAGCTCGTGATCCTCGGCGATCTCTTCCACTTCTGGTGGGGCTTCCCCGGGGTGATCGACGCCGAGCTCACCCCCACCATCGCCGCGCTGCATCGGCTCCAACGTCGGGGCGTGCGCCTGCGGTTTGTCCCTGGGAACCACGACTTCGCCGTCGGAGAGACCCTGCGGTCCCTGCTGAGCCTGGAGGTGTCTTCGCGCCTGGAGCTCACCTGGGGCGGGCGCCGATTTGTGCTGGTGCACGGTGACGAGGCGGACACGAGCCGCGGCTACGCGCTCACCCGTTGGCTGCTCCGCGGCCCAATCTTTGCCGCGCTGATGTGGGCCCTTGGGCCGGTCCGGGCGCGGCGTCTCGGTCTCTGGCTCGCCGGAGGCTCTCGGGCGCTCGCCGCCCACCAGCCGAAGCCTTGGCTCGTCGCCGCCCAGCGCGCCTGGGCCGAGGCCGAGGTCCGCGCTGGACGCGCGGACGTCGTGGTGATGGGGCACTCGCACCAGCTCGAGCAGACGCGGCTCGACGGCGGTGGCGAGTACATCAACCTCGGCGACTTCACCCACGACCGACGTTTCCTCGTGGTGCAGGACGACGGTCGTTGTGAGCTTCGGGCGGTGTGAGGGCCTGGACATCACCGCGGTCAGGCTTGCGTCCTTTGGCCAAGGCTCATGGGGCCTGAACCTGGCGCTACTCGTGGTGTGACGGCGGGTTGATGGGCACAACTGAGGCTCGACCGAGGGCGGTCAGACCACTCCAGACGGCGTGAGCGCGGAGCACCCCATGCCGTCGCGCTCAGGCGTGCATCATCCGGCTGAGGAGCTCGGGGTCCTCGACGGCGGCGCCGGCGCCGAGGAGCGCGCAGCGCTCGGGATCTTCGGCGAGCACGACCGGCAGGCCGGTGGCGTCGCGGAGGCGCTCGACGAGGCCCGCGAGGCGCGCGCCGCCGCCGCAGAGCACGAGGCCACGCTCTAAGGCGTCCCCGGCCAGCTCCGGCGGGACCTGCTCCAGCACCTGCCGCAGGGCCTCGACGATCTCCATCACGGGCGCGAGCACGGCGTCTTTGAGCTCGTCTCCGTCGAGGGAGAGCAGGGTGGGCTTGCTGGAGCGCGCGTCACGGCCGGCCACCTGCAGCGTCGCGCCTGCGCCGAGGTTGCCGAGCTCATGCTTGAGGCGCTCGACCTGGCTCAGGCCGAGGTGGAGGCTGTGCCGGGTGAGCAGGTGCTCGGCGAGGGTAGACGTGAAGCGGTCCCCGGCAGTGCGTAAGGAGCGCGCCGCCGCGAAGCCGCCCAGAGAGATGAGCGCGATCTCCGTCGTGCCGCCGCCGATGTCCATGATGAGGCTGCCGCGGGGCTCAAAGATGGGCAGGCCCGCGCCCAACGCCGCGGCGAGGGGCTTCGAGAGCAGCCGCACCTCCCGGCAGCCCGCGGCGCGCGCGCTCTCCAAGACGGCCTTACGCTCCACCTCGGTGAGGCTCGCCGTCGCGGTGACGAGCACCCGCAGGCCACCGACGCCACGGTTGGCGCCGGACTCCTCAAGGAAGGCGCGCAACATCTCTTCAGCGAGGTTGAACTGCGCGATGACGCCGTGGCTCAGCGGGCGCTGGACCTCGATGTGCTCGGGGGTGCGCCCCAACATCTCCAAGGCGCTCGCCCCAACGGCGACCACCTCGGCGGCGGCGCCAGGGGCGCGCCGGGTCGCGATGAGGGACGGGGCCTCCAGCACGACGCCTTTGCCGCGCTGGTAGAGGCGGGTCCAGCTGGTGCCCCAGTCGAGGGCGAGCTCACGCCCGAGACGCCCTAGCCCCTGGGGCATCGGCTCATTCGCCCTTCGTGGGGGTGGCCCCAGCCGTGGTCGAGGAGGGGGCGGGCACGACGCGGTCCTGGGCGGGACCGCCGAAGCCGCGCTTCACCGTGCGCTCGACGAAGGGCTTGTTCATGACGGCGGCGATGTGCTCGGCGTAGCCCCGCAGCGTCTTCTCTTTGGACTGGTTGACCATGCGGGACTCACCGCTCAAGGTCACGACGTAGACCTCGAAGGTGGCGATGTCACCGCCGATGATCATCTCGACCTTGGCCACGTCGTCGAAGCTGAGGCGGTCGGTCTCGGTGCGATCGGCGTACTTCGTCGTGAAGATGATGGAGGTGGTCTCCTTATCGACGACGATGTGCTCCGAGGCCTGGTTCTCGCGCATCAGGTAGAAGAAGATCGCGCCCACCACGGCCATGGCCGCGATGAGACCGAGCAGACCCATGAGCCCGCTTGAGCTGCGCTGAGGCACCTCGGTGAAGTCATGAAAGCAGTGCTTGCAGCGCGGGGCTGCCTCCGGCACATCGGCGCCGCAGCTTGGGCAGGTCTTGGTCGACACCGCGAGTTCTCCTGAGGGTGCGTCACCGCATACGCGCCATTTGGGCCGATGTCAAGCCGCGCCGCGCCCTCTTCGGGGGATCACCGCGCCGCGCTCAGCGGCCCTCTGCGGCGAAGCGCGCCAGAGGCCGTAGGAGCGCAGGGACGAGCAGGGTCACCGCGCTGCGGGGGCGGCTCCGCTCGTAGCTCTTGTGGATTTTTTTGCCGAGTTTCACCATGCCCGCGGGATCCTCGGGCCAGCCCAGGGCCCGCGCCAAGGCGGCGCGGTGGGCGGGCGGGAGCTCCGCGAGGTCGTCGAGATCGTAGTCGGAGAGCGGCAGCCCGCGCTCTTGGCGGCCGAGCTCGACGAGGCGCGGCAGGATCTGCAGGAGCAGGGTCTCGCGGTTGATGACCTCGTCGAGGACCACCGCGACCTCCATCGCGAGGTCAGCGAGGTCACCTTCGGGCATGTTCTGTAAGGGTCCGACGCTCACCTCGGCCGGAGGTCAAACGAATGTTGCGCACCTTGCTCGCGCTCCTGCTGCGCCCACCGCTCGTCGGCCTGTCTTGGCTCGTCACGGGCTGGCTGCGCTGGCGTGTCGGCGCGCGGGGGATGCTGGAGCTGCGGCTGGACAACCAGCTCAAGCCGCCGCACCTCGCGGCGTTTGAGGTCGAGCGCGCCTGCCGGGAGAGCGGCGCCCGGGGGCTGATCCTGGAGCTCGGGCCCATCGGCTGGGGCTGGGGGGCTCTGGACGAGTGGCGGCTGATGCTCCTGCGGCTGCGCCAGGACGGCCTCTTGCTCATCGCCAAGGCCGACGGCCTCGACAACCGCCAGCTCTTCTTGGCCTCGGTCTGCGACCGGGTCGTGGTCTCGCCGCCCGCGGAGATGAGCGCCGTCGGGGTCAGCGCGCACAGCACCTTCTTCGGGGTGGCCCTGGAGCGCCTGGGGCTGCGCTTCGACGTCGAGGCCGCGGGGGCCTACAAGAGCTTCGGCGAGGCCTTCACCCGCCGCGGGCCGAGCCCAGCGAGCCGTGAGGCCACCGTGGCCCTGGTGGACGACCTGCACGAGCACGTCGTCGCGTCCGTCGCGGAGGGCCGCCGCCTGCACCCGAGCCAGGTGCAGGCCATCCTCGATCAGGCGCCGATGGGCGCCCAGGCCGCCAAAGACGCCGGGCTCATCGACGAGGTCGGCTATGACGACGCTCTGGACAAGATCCTCGATGACCTGCTCGGCGACGGCTACGGTCGCGCCGACGCGGGCTGGGCGGCCTGGCTGAGCGGCTGGGCGCGGACCTTTGGCGAGATCCTCGCCCCGGAGCCCCGGGTGGTCGTGCTGCACCTTGAGGGCGGCATCACCATGGGCGAAGAGACGCAGAGCCGCGGACGGATCGCCCCGCCGGAGCTGGTGCCCGTGCTCCGCGCGCTCCGGGACGATGACCGCGTGGCCGCCGTGGTGATGTGTGTGAACTCCCCAGGCGGCAGCGCCTTGGCCTCGGACCTCATCTGGCGTGAGGTGGAGCTGCTCCACCGCGCGCGGCCGGTCATCGCCTTGTTCGGCGACGTCTCGGCGTCGGGGGGCTACTACATCGCCGCGGGCTGCGACGACATCATCGCGACGCCGGGCACCCTCACCGGCTCCATCGGCGTCGTCGGCGGGAAGCTGGTCACCGGTCGGGCCCTCGGCGGGCTCGGCGTGTACACCTCGGTCTACTCCCGCAGCCAGGGGGCGGAGCTCTACGACTCGGAGCGCCCCTTCGACGAGCAGGAGCGGGCGCGGTTTCGGGCCCGGCTGAGCGCCACCTACGCGCTGTTCTTGGAGCGGGTCTCCGCCGGGCGTCGCAGGCCCGTGGAGCAGCTTGAGCCCTACGCCCAGGGGCGGGTCTGGAGCGGCGTGAGCGCGCTCCGGCTGGGGCTCGTGGACGGCCTCGGCGGCATCGCCCAGGCCATCGAGCGGGCCCGGTTCCGCGCCGGGCTGCGGCCCACGGAGCCCCTGCGGCGCATCGACGTCGTCGTTCGACCGCCGCGCCCGTTCTACGCCCGGTTCTTGCCTGAGGGCATCTTGGGCCGGGCGGACGCGGTCCAGCAGCTCATCGAGCTCGCGGCCCTGGTCGGGGTGCGCCTGCCCGAGGCGGCGCTGCGCATCTTACGCGCCCCCGACGAGCCGATGGCGGTGATGGCTGAAGACATCGAGCTTCGCTGAGCCGGGCTCAGGGCGCGAAGCTCGGCTCCGTGGGCAGGCCGCTCGCCCCGGTGGTCCCCGCGCGGACGGGCTGGACCTTCACCGGGCTGTCGCCGTAGGTCCAGCGGTAGACCATGAGGTAACCGAGCACCCGCTTCACGTAGCGACGGGTCTCGGTGTAGCTGATGTTCTCGGCGAACCAGTCGGCCTCCGGGGGGCTCGTGTAGCCGTCGAGCCAGCGCTGCACGGCGTCGGCGCCGCCGTTGTACCCGGCGATGACGAGGGGCAAGGACGGGCTCACCCCTTTGGCGCGGAAGCGCTGGTGCAGGCGGCCTAGCTCCGTGGTGCCGAGCCAGGCGTTGAAGCCGACGTTGTAGAGGCGGTTGGGCTCGAAGGGCGCGCCGGGCATCAAGGTCGCGCTCAGCTCCTCGCCGAGGGTCGGCATGAGCTGCATGAGGCCGAGGGCCCCGGCGATGGAGCGCGCGCTGGGGTCGAGGCCGGACTCGGCGGTCATGATGGCGTAGGGCAAGAGCGGCTCAAGACCGGCGCGCTCGGCGGCCTCTTGGACGACGGAGACCTCGGGGCGCGGGGTGCAGGCGTAGAGCGCCACGGGGTCGGCGTCGTCGCGCCAGGGGCTCACGCAGTAGGGGCGGGCGAGGCGCTGGCCGTCCTGCAGGGCGCCGACGTCGATGAGGGCCCAGGCGAAGGCGAGGGTGGTGGCGCGGTCGGCGCCGCTTGGCACGGCGTCGAGCAGGCGCTCCCGGGCCCAGTCGAGCTGACCGGCGTCGGCCAAGGCCAGGGCCTCCCGGGCGGCGGGGTTGTCCGCGAGGAAGCTCGCTGAGAGGGTGGGGGCGGTGACGGCGCCGTGCCCGGTGAACCGGCGGCCGAGGCGCTCGGCGGCGAAGAAGGCGTGCCCGGAGTCGGGCCAGGTGGAGAGCAGGCGCTCCAAGGCGGCCTTCTCCCCGGCGCTGTCGCCCTCGCGGCCCTGGATTCGCGCCCGCCAGTACGCCGCGCCGGGGGCGAGCTCACTCTTGGGGTAGCTCGTCGCGAGGCGCTGGAGGTGATCCTTCGCCGCGGGCAGGTCGTCGGCGCGGTAGGCCGCCCAGCCCATGAACCACAGCGCCTCGGAGGCGTGCTCGGAGCTGGGGTAGGCCTTGAGGTGCGCCTTGAAGAGCGGGATCGCCCCCTGGAGATCCCCGGCGTCATACGCGAGGTAGGCGATCTTGAACGAGGCGGTGACGGCCTGTTTGCTCGTCGGGTAGAGCTCGATGAGGCGCTGGTAACGTGCGGCGGCGGTGGCGTAGTCCCCGGCCCGGGAGGTGCCCAAGGCGTAGTCAAAGAGCGCGCTCGCGCCGCCGGAGGCCCCGGGCTGGTCAAGCTTGAGGGTGCCCGCCAAGGCGACGTAGCGCGGGTAGTCCTTGGCCAAGAACAGCGCGCGGGCGAGCTCCTGATCCCAGGCCGCGCCGCCGCCGCCGCCGTTCGCCGCGACGCCGTCAAAGAGCGGGATGGCCTCGTCCGCGCGGCTCGCCTTCACCAGCCGTCGTGCGCGCTCCAGGGCCAAGGCGCGCCCGGCGCTCGTCTTGAGGTCGGGCACCGGGGCGCCTAAGGCGGCGAGGCGCTCAGCGCAGCGGTCGGCGAAGGGGGAGCTGACGTTCTTTGACCAGCAGCTCTGGTAACCGTCGATGGCCGCGACCTTGTCCCCGCGGGTCTCGGCGCCGTAAGAGAGCCAGTACAGCGCCTCGTCGCCGACGGAGGTGGTGGTGAGGGCGCGGAGGTCCTCCCGGGCGTCGAGGCTCTTGCCGAGGTTGATGAGGGCGCGGTCGCGGACGAGGCGCAGGCGCAGGCCGGCCGCGCCGGGCAAGGACTGGCCGCGGAGCAAGGACTCGGCGCGGGCGTCGTCTTTGCCGAGGAGAGACTCGGCCAAGAGCAGGCGGGCGTAGGGCTCAAGCGCGCCGCCCGCGCCGACGCTGGACTCAAGGCCGGACGGGTCGCCGCAGCGCGCCTTGGCGACGGCGGCCTCGGCCCCGGAGACGCCGCTGAGCGCCCGGAGCGCGGTCGGGCAGTCGCCGCGCCGGAGCGCCACGAGGGCGGGCTCGGGCAGGCGGGCCTCGGCAGGGGCGCTGATCGTCATGAGGGTGAGCAGGCTCAACATCTTGGACCTCGTCGCGAACGTCTCTTGCTGCGTCAAGAGTACAACCCCCGCGGCGTCGCGGCCAGTCCCTCAGCGCGCTCAATCTGTGATTGAATCGTGCCTCTCGCGCTGACTGGAGCCAAGGTGAGCTACTGGAGCTTCGGCTTTCTGATGACGCTGTTGTGGCTGAGCGGCATCCTGCTGCTCTGCGGGCTGATCCGCCGCCTGTTCCCGAGCTACGCCAAGCTCGGCATGCCCGACTGCATGCTCGCCGGGGTCTTGGGGCTCGTTCTGGGCCCCCAGGTCGTCGGCGTCGCCCCGCTAAACGTCACGGACCTTGAGGCCATCGTCTACCACGGCCTCGCGCTCTTGTTCTTGTTCGTCGGGCTGCAGACCCCGCCGCCAGCGAGCGCCGTCGGCGGGGCGCGCTCCATCGCCATCGGCATCCCCTTCACGGCGGTGATGCAGGGCATCATCGGCCTCGTCGGCGTCCTGGTCTTCGTCGCTGTGAGCGGCGAGAAGCTGCACCCGGGCTTCGGCTTCATGCTGCCCTTGGGCTTCAACCAGGGGCCGGGCCAGGCGCTCTCGATGGGCAAGGCTTGGCAGGCCACGGGCTTCGCCGACGGGCCCCAGGTGGGCCTCATCTTCGCCGCCTTGGGCTTCGCCTGGTCGGTGTTCGTCGGCGTGCCGCTCGTGGCCTACGCTCGGCGTCGCGGCTGGATCACCACCCACCACGGCCCGGCGAGCGCTGAAGGGGCGGCGGCGGAGACCCTGCCCGCCGCTGAAGACGGCGCCCTCGACCCGATGACGGTCCACCTCGGCCTCGTCGCCGTGATGTACCTCATCACCTTCGGCATACTCAAGGGCGTGACCGGCGCCTTGGCCGCGAAGCCGCAGATGGCGGCGATGTTGTGGGGCTTCCACTTCTTGATCGCCGCCGGCGTCTCCATGGGCACGCGGCGCCTGATCCTCGGCGTGTTGCCCTCGGTGAAGCTGCACGACGGCCTGCTCTCGCGGCTCTGTGGCGTCACCGTGGACCTCACGACGGCGGCGGCGCTGGCCGCGGTGCAGCTCGCCGTGCTCCAGGCCTACTGGGGTCGGGTGCTCGTGATCACGACCATCGGGGGCCTCGCCTCGTTGTGGTTCTGCGTCTGGGTGGCCCGGCGCGCCTTCCCTGAGGAGCCCTTTGAGCACGCCTTGGTGCTCTTCGGGACCATCACCGGCACGCTCACCACGGGCATGGCGCTCCTGCGCATCATCGACCCCGAGCTGCGCGGCTCGACGGCGAACAACACGGTGCGCGGCGCGACCGGCGCGGTGATCTTGGGCGCGCCCCTGCTGCTCGTCATCATGCCGATGCCGACGACGGCGTTCCCGGACGACTTCCCTGGCACGACCTACCTCGCCTTGGCGCTCTTGGCCGTGTACTTCGTCGTGCTTGGGCTCATCTGGCGGTACCTCGGGCCGCTCCGCTTCTTGAGCCCGGTCATGGCCCTCTGGCCTGAAGGCTCCATCAGCGCCGCGAAGCCCGCTGAGGCGCCGCGCTCAGAAGCTTGAGCCGATGCGGGCGTAGAACGCGCCGGGGTCGAGCGGGCCATAGCCGCCGCTCCCGACCACGGCGACGCCCCAGCCCAGGCGCACGCTCAAGAGCGCCGCCCAGCCGACGACGGCGTCTACACGAAGCTCCGCCCCGGCGCCGACCCGGGGGGCCGCGGCGCCATCCAGGGTGAAGAAGGCGTCGCCGACGTCGACGAACGCCGCGCCGTGGAGGTTCTTCAAGAACAGGGGCGTCGGCATGAAGCTCGGGCCCCAGACGATGATGCGCAAGGGCGCGCGCAGCTCGGCGCTGAGCAGGTAGTAGGAGTCCCCGCCGTCCACGGCCGGGGGGAAGCCGCGCAAGGGCCGCCAGTCCTCCGGGAGCTGGTAGAACGGGGACTCGCCGTAGCTGCCGCCGAGGCGGAAGGAGCCGTACTGCAGGTCGTCGCCGAGGGACGCGCCGCCGCTCGCCCAGAGCGCGAGGACGTGGTGGGACGCGCCGGGCAGCTCGACATACTCCCGGAGCTGGCCGGTGATCTGGAGCTGGTTGAAGGGCACCCGGGCGTCGTTCTCATCGAGGAGGTAGCTGCCGAGGAGCTGGTTGTTCGTGTCGATGTTCAGCGCGGCGTAGCGGGCGCCCTCGGGGGAGACGCTGCGGGTGTAGGCGCGGCTCCGGCTGTAGCGCAGGCCGACGCCGACGCCGCTTAAGAGGCCCCGAGGCGGCAGGCGGCTGGCGTCGACGTTCTTCGGCAGCTCGTCCAGCGGGGCGCGGGTCAAGGCGCTGTAGCGCGCGGTGATGATGGTGCGCTCACGCCACTGGTAGGTCACCGACGCCCCGAGGCGGTTGCGCACCTCCCAGTAGCGCGTGTTCGTGGAGGCGCTGAGCGGCACGTTTGCGCCGGGGTTGAGGGGCTCCTCGGCGTAGATGTCGTTGAAGGGGACGGTCGTGGCAGAAACTGCCAAGGTGCCGATGGGGCGCCAGCGGTTCGTCGTGAGGGAGGCCCCGCCGCCGACGAAGCCGTTGTCGGTGCGGTAGGTGAGGTTCGCGCCCCAGATCCAGCGGCGGAGGGAGTCCGTGCCCGAGGTGGAGAGCGCGCCGAGCAGGCCGAAGCCCGTGCTGTAGACCGTCGGCAGGACGTAGCGCGGGGGCAGGGCCGTCGAGAGGGCGCGGTAGGGGCGCACAGGCGCGGAGAAGACGTAGGCCTCGTCGGCGACCCGGTTGAGGTCCGTCGCGGTGACGTCATCAACCCCCGCGCCGCTCGCGGGCTGGTCGTGGAGCGCGCTGGACCCTTCTGGCCCCCCGCCGCCGCCGCCAGCGCGCGACTGGGTGAGGGGCTCAGCGCCACCGACGGGCGGGTCAGGGACCGGCGGGCCGCCGGGCAAGGCGAGCTTGAGCGCGCCGCGGTGCTCTACGGGCAGGGGGAGGACGCCGAGGGGCCGCCAGCTCGACGGGTCGAAGGGCAGGAGCGCGAGCTGGTAACCGACGTGCTGGTAGTGCTGGTAGACCAGCACCTCGCCGTCCGGGCGCACCGCGGGCTGAAACGCGCCGCCGAGCACGTTCGTGACCTTCCAGAGCGTCTCGTCGGCGAGATCGACTGCGTAGAGGTTCGGGATGCCGTCGCGGTCAGACGAGAAGAGCAGGTAACGCCCGTCGGGGGAGAAGGTCGGGTCGCGGTCGGTGTGGAAGTCGAAGGTGAGCCGGCGGTGGGGCTGGCCGTCGGCGCGGTAGAGCCAGATGTCGCGGGCGCCGTCCTGCCAGATCGACATCGCGACGTAGCGGCCGTCGGGGGAGAACGCGGGCGTCGAGAGCTGGGTGTGGTCCTTGTGGGCGGTCAGCGGCGTGAGCGACTGGTCCACCCGCAAGAGCGCGAGGTCGTTGTTCTGGGCGTCGTTCGTGATGACGAGCAGGCGCTCGCCGTCCGGGGAGAAGGCCGGGTCTCGGGCCCGGGCGCCGCTCGTGAGCCGGGTCGCGCCCTCCTCGCCGAGCTTGTGCAGGTAGATGTCTTCGTAGAGGTTGAAGTCGTTGACGACGTGTGTGCTCGACCAGGCGAAGGCCCGACCGTCGGGGCGCCAGGTGAAGTTTTTCGCCGCGCGGTCCTGCAGGAGCACCTCGGCCTCGCCGCCGTCGCCGTTCGCCAGCCAGATCGCCGCGCCCAGGTCCCGGTCGTTGCAGGAGTAGACGAGCTGGTCCCCTTGGGGCGAGAAGCTCGGGCCGTAGCAGCTCCCGTCGATCTGGGTGAGGATGATCGGCAGGGTGAGCCCCTCGGCCATCACCGCGTCGCGCTGGGCGGCGTAGCGGGCCTCAAGCTCGGCCTCCCAGGTGGCGTAGGCCGCGCGGAAGCTCTGGCCGAAGACCTGGCGCCCGGGGAGCATGTACGGCAGCACCCAGGCCCCGTAGGTGGTGTTCCAGCGGGTCAAGGCGTCGTCGCTGGAGTGCCGCACCATGGAGTCGAGCAGGCTCTGCCCGAAGAGGTAGCGGGTGTTGCCGCCGGGCGGCCCGCTCATGAAGCCGTCCATGGCACCGAGCGGCGGCAAGGAGCCCTCTAAGGTCGCCATCCGCAGGATCATGTCGCTGTGCGGGTTCCGGCCGCGCCCGCCCGTGGTGTGCCGGGTCTCCATGAACGTGGCCTGGCCCTCGATCATCCACAGCGGCGACAGCCGGTTCACGCTGATGATGCGCCCCATGACGAGGCCCAAGACCCCTGGCAGCCCGGAGAGGTTGTCGAGGTGCAGGATGTGGGCGAGCTCATGGGTGAACACCGCCTCCAGCCAGTCCTCATACAAGGCGAGGCCCGAGCCCTCCTGGGGCGCGGTGACGTAGAGCACGATGGTGTTGACGGGCAGGGTGTAGGCGAAGCCGTTGGCGATGTCCGTCGAGTCGACGAGCACGACCTCAACCCGGCGCCGCGGCGTGAGCGCCATATCAACGGTGAGCACGTCCCAGGCGTTCTCGGCGATGACCGTCAGCTCGTCGGCGAGCTGCTCTTCACCTTGATGAAAGGTGATGTTGAAGTGTTCGGTCTGGAGCGTCCGCCAGTCAAGCTCGGGGTCATACGTCGCCGCCTCCGCCGGGGAGGCGAAGGTCAAGGCGAGGCTTACGAAGACGGCGAGAGACGAGCGGCGCACGAGGGCTGTTGTACCACGCGCCGAGGGGGCTCAGAGGGCGGCGACGAGCTTCTCCATGCTGCCCCGGGCGTCGCCGAGGTACATCCGCGTGTTCTCCTTAAAGAACAGCGGGTTCTCCACCCCGGCGTAACCCGCGCCGCGTCCGCGCTTGAGCACCACGGTGGTGCGCGCCTTCCAGGTCTCCAAGACGGGCATCCCGTAGATCGGCGAGGAGGGATCGTCCAAGGCGCCGGGGTTCACGATGTCGTTGGCGCCGATGACGAGCACGAGGTCGGTCGCGGGCAGATCGCCGTTGATCTCGTCCATCTCGAGCACGATGTCGTAGGGCAGGCCCGCCTCGGCGAGCAGCACGTTCATGTGGCCCGGCAGGCGCCCCGCGACGGGGTGAATGGCGAAGCGCACCGTCTTGCCAGACTCACGGAGCTTGCGGGTGAAGGAGGCGACCACGGCCTGGGCCTGGGCGACGGCCATGCCGTAGCCGGGGATGATGACCACGCTCTTCGCGTCGCGGCAGGCCGTCGCGAGGCCGTCCACGTCGATGATGTTGTACTCCCCTTGGGGGCCGCCCGCGGCGGGGGCCGCGCCTTCAGCGGCGCCGAAGCCCCCGAAGACCACGGACCAGATCGATCGGTTCATCGCCCGGCACATGATCGTCGAGAGGATGGCGCCGGAGGAGCCCACCAAGGCGCCGGTCACGATGAGCAGGTCGTTTGAGAGCATGAACCCGGCGGCCGCGGCGGTCCAGCCCGAGTAGCTGTTCAGCAGCGACACCACGACGGGCATGTCCGCGCCGCCGATGGCCATCACCAGGTGCACGCCCAAAAGCCCCGCGAGCACGCTCATCACGAGCAGGTAGGGCAGGGCGCTGGCGCCTGGGGCCATCGCGAAGGGCACCGCGAGGCCGATGATGGCCAAGGCGACGAGGCCGTTCAGCGCGTGGCGACCGGGCAGCAGGAGGGGCTTGCCGCTGAGGCTGCCCTTGAGCTTCGCCCAGGCGATGATCGAGCCGGTGAAGGTGAGCGCGCCGATGGCCACGTCGAGGTAGATCTCGACGGCGTGTACGGCGTGGGCGCCGCCGGTCAGCTCGACGCCGGGGTTGAGGTAGGTCGAGACGCCGACGAGCACCGCGGCGAGTCCGACGAAGCTGTGCAGGGCCGCGACGAGCTCAGGCATGGCCGTCATGGCGACCCGGGCTGCGAGCCAGGCGCCGACGACCGCGCCGCCGATGACCGCCCCGGCGCTGAGGCCATAAGCGCTCATGCGGGGGTGCAGGAGCGTGGCGACGATGGCGATGGCCATGCCCGCGACGCCGTAGAGGTTCCCGCGACGGGCGCTCTCTTGGCTAGAGAGGCCGCCGAGGCTCAGGATGAACAGCACGCTCGCGAAGAGGTACGCGACGGTGAGAAGGCTCTCCGGCATCCCGGCCCCCTACTTCTGGAACATGCGCAGCATGCGCTGCGTCACGAGGAAACCACCGGCGATGTTCACCGAGGCCACGGCGATGGCGATCGCGCCCAAGATGGCCGGGAGGCTAGAGCCCCCGGTGCCCGCCTGGAGCAGCCCGCCGACGATGATGATGCCGCTGATGGCGTTGGTGACGCTCATCAGCGGGGTGTGCAGCGCGGGGGTCACGCTCCAGACGACCTGCCAGCCGATGAAGCAGCTCAAGATGAACACCGTGAGGTGCTGCACCAGCTCGCTTGGGGCGAAGAGCCCGATGACCGCGGCGAGGGCCGTGGCCCCTAAGGTCACCACCGCCCGGGCCTCGGCGGACATCGGCGGCGCGGTGTGGCCGTGGCCGTGGCCGCCCGACT
>JAKLKD010000212.1 GCA_023150845.1 Myxococcota bacterium
GCGGGGCGGGCGCCGGTCGGCGCGGCGGGCTTGGCGGCGGGGCGGGCGCTGGGCTTCGCGGCGGGCTCGTCGGCCTCGGCGGCGGCCTCGGCCATGACCCGGCTCAAGGTGTCGACGCTCGGCGGCAGGGCCTCGTTCTGCCGCTGGGCGAGGTTCTTCGAGCGTGGGGGCGGAGGCGGCGCCGGGCTCTCGGCCTGGATCGCCGCGCGCAGTGTGTGCTGGGAGGCGGTCAAAAGGTGGGCGCAGGGCGGGCAGGTGTCGGCGTGCTGTTTAAACAGCCGCGCCTGGGCCAAAGACGCGGTCTCCAGCGCGATCGCGGCGATGAGCGGCGGCGCGGGGTGATCTCCCGGCGGGGGTGGGATCTCCTTCCGCGAGCGCTCGATCCCGAGGGTGAGCGCGGCGCGCAGGGCCTCTCGGGCGAAGGCGACGGCGCTGTCTGGGCGCGCGGCGATGGCCATCTGGGCGGCCTGCTGCTCAAGCTTCGCCCGCTCGTCCTCGTCGTCTACGCGCAGCTCGCCCGCGCTGAGCGCGCGCCCGGCGAGATCCCGAAGGTGATTCCGCACCGCCATCACCGCGGTGAGGTCACCTTCCTGAAAACGACGCACCAGGGACTCATCCATCCGGGGTCAAGCCTCCTGCGACCGAGCCCAAGGATATCGCACACACACCGCACGTGTTGTTGACGCCGATATGACCTTGGCCGGTCAATCGGTGGATGCCAGCACAGCGGAGGGCTGGTTACGGGGGAGCCGAACGTGAACCCAGGGAGTCTGGAGCATGAGCGCCTTCGATCAAATGGCAGAGATGGGCCACGAGCAGGTATGCTTCTTTCGCAATGATGAGGTCGGTCTTCGGGCCATCATCGCGGTTCACAACACGGCGTTAGGGCCCGCGCTCGGCGGCTGCCGCTTGTTCCCCTACGCCACCGAGCAGGACGCCCTCCGCGACGTGCTCCGCCTCTCCCGCGGCATGACGTACAAGGCCGCCATGGCGGGCCTGGATCTCGGCGGCGGCAAGGCCGTCATCATCGGGGATCCTGGCATCAAGTCGGAGGCGCTCTTCCGGGCCTTCGGCCGCGCCGTCGAGAGCCTCGGCGGCCGCTACATCACCGCTGAGGACATGAACACCAACGTCGCCGACATGTCCTACATCGGCCGGGAGACGAAACACGTCACGGGCTTCGACCCCGCCGCGGGCGGCTCCGGGGATCCTTCGCCGGTCACGGCTTGGGGCGTGTTCCACGGCATCCGCGCCACCCTTGAGGTCGTCTACGGCTCCCCCGACGTGCGCGGCCGGAAGATCGCCATCCAGGGCTGCGGCAACGTCGGCTACTACCTCGCCAGCTACCTCCACGAGGGCGGCGCGGAGCTCGTCTACACCGACATCAACGCGGCCCGGGTCGAGCGCTGCACCCGCGAGTTCGGCGGCTCCGTCGTCGAGGGCGAAGACTTCTACGGCCTCGACGTGGACGTGCTCGCCCCCTGCGCCGTCGGCGGCATCATCAACAAGCACACCATCCCGCTTCTGCGCGCGCCGATCATCGCGGGCGGCGCGAACAACATCCTCCTCGATGAGCAGGCTGATGGCGAGGCGCTCGCGGCGAAGAACATCACCTACGCCCCGGACTACGTCATCAACGCGGGCGGGCTGATCAACGTCTACTCCGAGCTCAAGCACCTGCCGCGGGAGAAGGCGATGAACGACGCCGCGAACATCTTCTCCACGGTGAAGCGCATCATCAACCACGCGAAGGCCCAAGGCGTCACCCCCGTCGCCGCGTCCAACGCGCTGGCTGAGGCGCGCATCGGGAGCATCGGCGGGCTGCGCGCTTTCCACCTGTGAAGATTTCGTCGGGGAGCGGGCGCTCGACGCCCGCCCGCCCCGACGTGGCGCCGCTTGCGGTAGTGTTGGAGGATGCGCTACCGCCTGCTGCTCGCCCTTGATCACTCCATCTGGTCCGCCGCCGCCGCCCACGCCTGCCTACGAGTGGCTGGGCGCGCCCCGGAGCAGGTCCATGTGACCGCCACCCACGTCGTGAACGTGGCGTCGTTCAGCGGTCATGTCCTCCAAGACATCGCCGGGATGCTCGGCTGGGAGCCGGTCATCGTGCCCCAGCGTGTCGCCGAGCAGGTCGAGCGCCGCGGGGAGCGCCTGCTCAACACCTTCATCACCGAGGCGGCCGCCTTGGGGGTTGAGGTCAAGCCCCGCGTTGAGCACGGGGCCGTCGCCGAGCGCCTCGTGAGCTTAGGCGCCGAGGCCGACCTGCTCATCATGGGCCTGCGCGGCGACACCGAAGAGAGCGCGCCGGGGCAGGGCGGGGCGACAGTCGAGCGCCTCGTGCGCCGGGCCTCGTGCTCGGTCTTGCTCACGGGCTCCACGCCGTCTCCGCTCGGGCGCATCGCCTTGGGGTATGACGGCAGCGACGGCGCCCGGGCGGCGCTGCGGGCCGTCCGCCACCTCGCGGCGCAGCTCCGCTGCCCAGTGACGGTCCTCTACGTCGTCGACGCCCGGCGGGAGCCTGGGCACGACCCCAGCGCCGAGGGCGTCGCCGCGCTCCGTGAGGAGGGCCTGGAGGCCGAGGCCCGGGTCGTCGAGGGGGAGCCCGCCGAGGCGCTGCCCGCCGCGGCGCTCGAGGCGGGCGCCGACGTCTTGGCCTTGGGCTACCGCGGCCGCGGCCTCCTGAAAGAGCTGATTCTTGGCCGAGTCACCGAGCGTGTGCTCGCCGAGGTGGACATGCCTCTGCTCATCGCGCGCTGAGCCTCAGCGCCCAAGGATCCTTGAGAACGTCGATTTTCTTCGATAGTCGGCACATCTGCGCTTCTCCCTTGTCCCCCCCGATCGCCTCGGCTATTCTCAATCTCCTCTGGGGCGCCCAATCCCCAGATCGCTGACCCCCGGTCAGCAACCCGCTCCCGGCTCCCCGCCCCGAGCGTTCTCCTCTCCGCTGCTCCTCCCTCCTCCGTCCCAAACGAGCCCAATCCCTTGTTCGCGTTTCAGCCTGAGCTCTTCGCCGTCCACACCGAGGTCTACGACGGTCCGCTCGAGCTGCTCCTCTACATCATTCGACGCGACGGGCTCGACATCCGGGACATCAACATCTCCCACATCACCGCTGAGTACCTGGACTATCTGGACATGATGACCCAACTTGACCTGGATATCGCCGGGGACTTCCTGGTGATGGCCTCCACGTTGTGCCAGCTCAAGAGCCGCGAGCTCGTGCCCAGGGTGCCCACCCTCGAGGTGGACGATGAGGACGAGGAGGATCCCAAGGAGACCCTCGCCCGGCGCCTGCTGGAGTACGAGCGGTTCAAAGAGGCGAGCGAGAAGCTCATGGCCCGGCCCATCTTGGGTCGCGACCAGTTCACGCGCCCGCCCCAGACCGCCGCGGCCGACGAGCGCCCCCTCGACCCCACCGTCGACGCCTTTGGGCTCTTGGAGGCGTTCTACGCCGTCCTCGACCGCCTCAGCGAGGCGCCGCCGGTTCACGAGGTCCAGATGGAGGAGTACTCCATGGCCGAGCGCGTGCGCTGGGTCCTGGGGCGCCTCGAGGACCAGCCGGGGATTCAGCTCAAGAGCCTCTTCTTGGAGATCTCCAGCCGCTCCCAGCGCATCCTGACCTTCTTGGCGCTGCTTGAGATGGCGCGTTTCCAGATGGTCGAGCTGCACCAAGACGGCCACCTCCTCGACATCGAGCTGCGCGCGCGCGTGCGCCTCGCGGACGCCGACCTCTCTCGCCTGCCCGATGGCTACGACCGCCCCTCCTCGGAGACGGGTCGCCGCCTCGCCTGAGCCCCGCTTCCGGTCCGGTCCACCCTCGCCCGACGTGAGCCACGCCGATGTCCGACGAGCGCACGCACAACCTCATCGTGTTCCCGGGGCTCAAGCGGGATGACGCCGAGCCGACCGCGCCCGACGCGGAGCCCGTCGAGCTGAACGAGCCTCCCGAGGACGCCGCCGACGCCACCGTCGAGCCGCTCCTCGGCGAGACCCTCGCCGCGCCTCGCCCGGAGTTTCTGCAGGCCGCTGTCGAGGCCGTGCTCTTCGCCTCCGACGCCCCGGTGAGCTTCGAGAGCCTCGCCAAGGCCCTCGGGGAGCCCCCGCCCGAGGCCCTGCGCGGCGCGATCTCGACCCTGCGAGAGTCCTACCTGCGCCGCGGGGCCGGCCTGCGGCTGCATGAGGTCGCCGACGGCTTCCAGCTCCGCACCGTCGCCCAGGCCGCGCCTTATGTCGCCGCCGCCCGAGGCGCGCGGCCCTTCCGGCTCTCCAAGGCCGCCGTCGAGACCCTCGCCATCGTCGCGTACCGCCAGCCCGTCACCCGCACCGAGGTCGAGGACATCCGCGGGGTCGACAGCGGCGGCATCATGCGTACGCTCCTGGAGAAGCAGCTCTTGGCGGTCATGGGCCGCCGCGAGGAGCCTGGCCGCCCACTCCTCTACGGCACCACCCCCTTGTTCTTGGAGCTCTTCGGCCTCAAGGACCTGAGCGACCTGCCCACCCTGCGCGATCTGCGTGAGCTCCAGGCCGACGACCCCCGCGAGGGCCCGGTCCAGCTCGACTTCCCCGACTTTTAGCGGCGAAGTTTCCGCTCGATCGTGCGCGACAGGGTGTCAGCGGAGCGCGGCGGGTTAAGGCGCAGGGCTGTGTGGTGTTCCCGCCGCACGATCGCCCGCGCGCCCACCAGCCGGTGACCGCGAAGAGGAAACGATGAGTGAAGAAGAGCAAGACAGCCCGCGCAAGATCCGCCTCGCGAAGCTCATCGCTGGGCGTGGGCTGGCCTCCCGACGTGAGGCTGAAGAGTGGATCCGTGAGGGTCGCCTCAGCGTGAACGGCGAGACGACGACCGAGCCCGGCACGGTGGTCGATCCCGAGCGGGATCACGTCCGCCTCGACGGGCGCCGCCTGCCGCCTGAGCCGCCCAAGGTCTACTACCTCATGTACAAGCCCCGGGGCTTCATCACCGGGCGTCGTGACCCCAGCGGCCGCAAGGGGGTGCTCGATCTCGTCGAGGACCTGCCCCAGCGTGTGGAGCCCGTGGGCCGCCTCGACTTCGACACCGAGGGCGCGCTCATCCTCACCAACGACGGCGAGCTGGCCCACAAGCTCACCCACCCGTCCACCCAGGTGCCCCGGCACTACGTCGCGAAGGTCTGGCGCACGCCGGACGAGAAGACGCTCCTGCGCATCGCGAAGGGTGTCCGCCTGGAGGACGGCCCGTCCGGCCCCTGCAAGGTGCGGGTGATGAAGACGACGGACGAGGGCAACTCTTGGGTTGAGCTCACGGTGACCGAGGGCCGCAACCGCCTCGTGCGGCGGCTCATGCAGGCCGTGAACCACCCCGTCGCCAAGCTGCGCCGCCTGAGCTTCGGCACGATCAGCATCCGCGGCATGGAGCGCGGCCAGGTCCGCCCCTTGACCGCTGAAGAGGTCAGCCGCCTCCAGGACCTCGCCGCCGGGCGCGCCCCGAGCCGCGCGGGCCACGGCTTCCGCGAGAAGAAGGGCTTCGCGAAGGCCAAGCCGAAGATCCGTCGCGGCACCAAGCTCTCCCTTGACAAGAAGCCGAGCAAGGTTAAGAGGTGAGTGTCTGGCGGCGACGCCGCTGGGCTCTCGAGATGCCACGCTTCAGGCGCTCGTGATGTTGTGCGGGGTGGAGCAGTCCGGTAGCTCGTCGGGCTCATAACCCGAAGGTCGTCAGTTCAAATCTGGCCCCCGCATCTTCAGCCCCTTCAAGGTCCGCCTTGAAGGGGTTTTTTCTTTTTGGCGGCTCAGTTGACGCGCTAGCCGAGGAGCGGCGACAATCTCCGCCTCTTGCTGGAGGTTCGATGCTCATCGCCCTTTGTCTCACTGGCCTCGCCTTCGCGGAGGAGCCACCCTCGGCGCCGCCCGCGTCGGGGGAGCCCGCCGCTGAGCCCAGCGCGCCTGCGCCCGCCGCTGAGCCTCCCGTCGCGGCGGTGCCCCTCGGCTCGGGTGAGCTGTTCGGCGTCACGCCGGAGGAGCGCGCGGCCTACGAGGAGGGGCGCCGTCGGGGCGTCGAGGCGGCGCGGGCCGAGGACGTGCTCCGGCCGTCCCTCATCGCCGGGGCCATCGGCCTCGGCCTCGCGGCGCCGACGGTGCTGCTGATCGGGCCCTGCTGCGGGGCGCCGGTGCTCTCCGTCGCGGCCTTGGGGCCGGGCGTCTACTACGGCGGGCGTGAGCCGGCGCTGCCCGAGGGCTGGCAGACCGGCGTGCCCTCCCAAGACCTCGCCTTCGAGCAGGCCTACACGGGCACCCTGCGCAGCCGCCGGGTCAAGAGCATGCTGATCTTCGGCGTCACCGGGGCCGCGGCGGGGGTCGCCGTCGGCATGGTCGGCACGCGGCTCGTGCTCGACGAGTGGGGCTACACCTGGTGAGCTTTCGCCAATACCCGCGTTGCTTCTCGTCTATACTGCCCTCAGTCAGGGTGTGAGGTCGCGCTCAGCGCGTCCAGGAGAGCTTTGTGAAGGTACTCACCTCGGTCATCCCGTTGACGCTCGCCCTCATCCCGCAGGTCGCCCAGGCCTTCTGCGGGACCTACGTCGGCGACGGATCCTCCACCTTGCAGAACCGCACGAGCCAGATTGTGCTCGTCCGCCAAGGGGACCAGACCACGCTCACCTTGTCGAGCGACTACTCCGGCGACGCCGCGAGCTTCGGCCTGCTCATCCCGGTGCCCCCGGCCTTGGTCGCTGAAGACATCTCCCTCGTCGATCCCGAGTGGATTCAAGAGATCGAGACCTACACCAACCCGCGCCTCGTCTCGTACACCTGCGAAGACTTTGGCGGTTGGGAGGCCCCGGAGCAGAGCGCGGCCCTGGGCGTGTCGATGCCCGGCGCGGTGATGCTTTCGGCGATGGCCTGCTCGGACTACAACATCTCGGGCAAAGGTGGCTGGGCGGATCCGATGGCGTCGGAGTCCACCGTAGACGTCGAGGCCGAGGTCGCCGTCGGGGAGTACGACGTGGTCCTCCTGACCGCCGAGGAGTCCGCCGACCTCCTGCGCTGGCTGAACCTCAACGGCTATGTCATCGACCAGGCCGCCAAGGATCTACTCCAGGTCTACATCGACGCCGGGAGCGCCTTCTTGGCGGCGAAGATCAGCCTGGAGCGTGTGTCTTTGGAGGAGGAGCTGCGGCTCACCCCGCTGCGCCTGCGCTACACCTCCGAGGCCGTGAGCCTGCCCTTACGCCTCGGCACCCTGAACTCGACGGGCGTTCAGGATCTCGTTCTGCACGTCATCAGCGACCTCTCCGAGGGCGCCTTTGGCATCTCCAACTACGAGCAGGTGCGTGTCCGGGACGAGTGTATGGAGCGGGCGCTTGAAGAGGGCGACTTCGCGCCCTTCTACGACGAGCTCCTGAACGAGACCTTGGTCGCCGGCCGTTACGGCACGGCGTCTTGGCTCATGGAGTACTCCTGGAGCGTGAGCCCTTGGGGTCCTCACTGTGACCCCTGCCCGCCGGAGAGCCTCGAGATCCCCGTGCCGGAGGCTACCCTCGCCGGGCTCGGCTTTGAGTGGGACGGCGACTCCTGGTCCGGAGGGCTCCCGTCCTTCGCCATCTCGCGCCTCCGGATGCGCTACGCCCCGGAGGAGATCGACGAAGATCTCATGCTCTACAGCATGGGCTACGCCGACAACACGCAGATCCGGTACATCCGCTACGACGAGGTGCTGGAGGGGGATCTTGAGGTCTGCGGCGAGGGCAAGATCACGGATCCCGAACGAACCTGCCAGTACGGCATGAAGCCGTCGATCTGGACCGGCATCACCCCCGCGCTGCCCTCACGCTGCGGCGCGCTGGAGGGCGGGCGCCCGGCCTGGGTCCTGGTCGCCTTGGGCGCCCTCGCCCTGCGCCGTCGTAGAATGAATCATACGAGCTGAGGTGAGCTGTGGCGAGTCGTGCGCTGATGGTGCTGGGTACTTCGTCGGGAGTCGGAAAGTCGTGGCTGGTGACGGGGCTCTGCCGCCTCTTCCATCGGCGAGGCGTGTCCGTCGCCCCGTTTAAGGCGATCAACTTCTCCAGCAACACCGCGGAGGCCGAAGGCGCCCCGGACGGCATGCCCGGGGAGATCGGCCGCGCCCAGGCCGTGCAGGCCGAGGCCTGCGGCATCTCGCCGACCGTCGACATGAACCCGGTGCTCGTGAAGTCCGACGGCGACGAGGAGGAGCTCGTGCTCTTGGGTCGCCCCGAGGGCACCTGGAAGCTCGCGGCCTTTCGCGGGCGGCGTGAGCGGCTTTGGTCTACGATCTCAAGCTCTTACGACCGCGTCGCGTCTCGGCATGAGCTGATGATCATCGAGGGCGCGGGCTCCCCGGCGGAGATCAACGAGCGCGGTCGTGACCTCGCGAACATGCACATGGCGCACCACACCGACGCCCGGGTGCTGCTCTTGGGCGACATGGAGCGCGGCGGGGTGTTCGCGAGCCTCTTCGGCACCTACTCCTTGCTCGACCAGGCCGACCGGGGCCGGGTGAAGGGCTTCGTGATCAACCGCGCCGGGGGCCCCGACGAGCGGCTCACCCCGGGCGTGCGCCAGCTTGAGGCGATGACGAAGGTGAAGGTGCGCGGGGTGATCCCCATCGTGCCGGAGATCCTCATCGAGCCCGGCGACAGCCTGATCTTTGAGGAGCCGGGGCGCTCGCCGCTCTTGGGCGCCCTCGACTTCTGCGCCGTGCGCTGGCCCGGTGAAGGCGCCGCCGCCGAGGTGGACCAGCTCCGCGGCGAGCACGGCGTCGGCCTTCGTGACGCCCGCACGGCGGTCGGCCTGGGCAACCCCGACCTCATCTTGCTCCCGGCGCCGCCGACGGACCCCGCCTTCTCGACCTTCTGCGCTCAGACCGGCCTCGACCGCGGCCTCGCGTCCATCGCGGCCCGGGGCATCCCGACCTTGACCTTCATCGGCGGGGAGTGGCGGCCCTCGCCGGAGCTCGCGACGGTGCTCGGCGCTTTGGGCTTCTCCGGCCCGGTGAGCCTCGGCGACGCGCGGCACCGCCGGGTGCTCTTCGACGGCCTGCGCGCCCGCCGGGGGATCGACCTCTCCGCGGACCCCTTGGGCCCCTTGCCTCGCTCGGTGCGCCAGCAGCAGTACGACGCCTTGGCCGACCTCTTGGAGTCCCGGCTGAACCTCGACGGCCTCTGGGACTGACCTAGGCGCAGAGCGCGGCGGCGGCGGTGAACAGCGCCTCCTCGCCGCCCGCGCGCCCGATGAGCTGCACCCCGACGGGGAGCCCGTCCACCACGCCGTAAGGGACCGAGAGCGACGGGCGCCCGGCGAGGCTCGCCGGGATCAAGAAGAGGTCCGCGTTGGCGGCGGCGTCCTCGTCCTCCAGGCGGGCGGCCACGGTGGGCGTGGCGGGGCAGAGCAGGAGATCATGGTGGTCGAGGAGGCTCACGATGGCCTCGGTGACGCGACCCCGCACGGCGCTCGCCCGACGGCGGCGGTCATCACCGAGCGCGTGGCCCAAGAGCACCCGGCGCCGCACCTCCTCCCCGAAGCGGGACCGCGCGCTGAGGGCCTGGGCGTCGGCGTCGTCGCCGGGTGAGGGGGGCCCGAAGCGCTGTCCGTCAAAACGCGCGAGGTTGGAGGCGGCCTCGGCGGCGCAGAGCGCGGCGTAGGCGAGGCGCGCCTCGGGCAGCCCGTGGAGGGTGACCGGGGTGATGCGGGCGCCTTGTTCACCGAGGGCCGCCGCGGCGCGCTCCACCTGGGCCCCGATCTCCGGGTCGGCCTCAGCGCCGGGGGTGGTGAGCAGCCCCACCCGGAGGCCTTGGGGCGGCGCGCCTAGGGCCGTGTCGAGGCGCCAAGGCGGGCGAGGGAGCGTCGTCTGATCGAGGGGATCGGGGCCCAGCATGGCATCGAGGGCGCAGGCGAGGTCGCCCAAGGTGGCGCTGAGCAGGCCCACGGTGTCCATCGACGAGGCCAAGGGCACGAGCCCCCAGCGGGAGAGCACTCCGCGGGTGGGCCGAAGCCCGTACACCCCGCACCAGGCCGCGGGCTGGCGCACGCTGCCGCCGGTGTCGCTGCCGAGCGCGAGGGGCGCGACCCCAGCGGCCACCAAAGCCGCGCAGCCCCCGGAGCTGCCGCCCGGCGAGCGGCGCGCATCGAGGGGGTGCCGCGCCGGGCCGAAACGTGACCAGGCGGTGCGGCTGCCCATGCCCAGCTCGTCCATGTTCCCTCGGGCGAGCACGACGGCCCCGGCGGCGCGCAGGCGGCGCACCGTGGTGGCGGTGTCCGGGGCGATGAAGCCGACGTGGCTCTCGCTCGCCGCGGAGCACTCGACGCCCTCGTCCCAGAGGTTGTCCTTCACGATCACCGGCACCCCCGCCAAGGGGCCGAGGGGCTGCCCGGCGGCGCGGGCGTCGTCGAGGGCGTCGGCCTCGGCCAGCGCGCGGTCGGGGTCAGCGGCGGCGACGGCGTTCAGC
>JAKLKD010000213.1 GCA_023150845.1 Myxococcota bacterium
TCGGTGCGCGCCCGGGCCACCCTCGCCCTCGCCCGCCTGAAGGACCCGAGCGCCCTGCCCCGCCTCGCCACCCTGGCCGCGGACCCCGACGTGCAGGTGCGTGAGAACGCCGCCTTCGGCTTCAGCCTCGTCGCGGGCGGCGCTGAAGAGGCCATCCGCCGCCTGCCCAACGAGACGAACCCCAAGGTGCGCGCCCGGCTCGTGGCCGCCCTCGGGGCGCAGGGCGGCGCCGCCCAGCTCACACCTCTGCTGACCGCCCTTGAGGGCGGCGTGGCCGAGTCCCGTGAGGCCGCCTTGGCGCTCGGGCGCCTCGGCATGAAGAAGGTGCCCGAGGTGCTCAGCCCGAGCGTGCTGACCGCCCTCGCCGCCCAGCTCCGCCGGGTGGAGCCCAAGCCCCGTCAGGCCGCGGCCTTCGCCTTGGCCCGGCTCGCCGCGACGGAGCTCCCCGAGGCGACCTACAATGACCTCGCCAAGCGCCAGATCGAGGACTACGATCCCGTCGTGCGCGCCTTCTTGACCCGCGCCTTGGCCGCCGCCGCCAACACGCCGGAGAAGAAGCAGGCGCTGTTGCGGGCGGGCGCCGCCGACGCCGCCGTCGGGGTGCGGGTCGCCACCGCCCGGGCGCTGCGCGCCGCGGGCACGCCGGAGAGCGTAGCCGACGTTCAGCGGCTCCTCCAAGATCAAGACCTCGGCGTGCGCCTGGAGGCCCTCCGCGGCGCGGGCGCCGTCGTTGGTCTCGATCACTCGAAGCTCCTCGGCCCGGCCTTAGAGAGCGCCGATCCCCTGGTCGTCGCCGCGGCCATCGGCGGCCTCGACGAGGCGAAGGTGGAGCTCAACCTCCGGCCGTTCTTGCGCCCCGAGGCGCCGATCTTGGTGCAGCAGGCGGCCATTGAGGCGCTGGACGACACCGCCCAGCTCAGCCGCCTCGCGCTCAAGAGCCCGGAGGCCGCCCTGCGCGGCGCCGCGGCCGGGCGCCTCATCGAGCTGAGCCCCACCTTTGAGGAGCGCCTGTCCTTGCTCGGCGCCGCCGACGAGCAGATCGTCGCCGCCGGGGCCAACCTCTTGATGTCCGCGCCGGACGCCCGCGCCCTGGCGCCGCTCATCTCGGCGCTCAGCGCGAGCGTGAACGCGGACGTGTGGGGGGAGGGCCTCGCGGCGATCCGCGTCACCGCGCCGCTGGTGAAGGATCTCAAGCCCCACCAGGCCGCCATCGCCGCCTTGGTGCTCCAAGGCGCCGCCCAGCCCGAGGCGAGAACCCGCGCCGAGGCCAAGGCCCTGGCGACCTCGCTCAAGCTGCCGATCCCGACGCCCCCGGCCCACAACCCCATGGTGCTGCCGGAGCTCGCCGAGGTCGAGCGTATCGTCTCCGCGCGCATCTTCACCGACGCCGGGGAGCTGCGTGTGGCCCTGCGCCCCGACGTCGCGCCCTTCACGGTGTGGAACTTCGCGAAGCTCGCGGAGCAAGGCTTCTACGACGGCATGCGGTTCCACCGGGTCGTGCCCGACTTCGTCATCCAGGCTGGCGACCCCCGCGGCGACGGCTCAGGCGGGCCCGGCTGGTCCATCCCCGACGAGCTCTCGACCCTGGAGTACAGCGAAGGCGCCCTCGGCATGGCGCTCTCTGGCCCTGACACCGGCGGCTCCCAGTGGTTCATCACGCTCTCGCCCCAGCCCCACCTCGAGACGGGCTACACGGTCTTCGGCTCCTTGACCTGGGGAGACGTCGCCGCGCGCCATGTCAACCGGGCCACGACCATCCAGAAGATCGTCATCGAGCGTGTGCCCGCCCGGCCCTAAGCGTCGGCGAGGGGTGAGGCGGCGAGGAGCTCGGCGGTCTGGGTGAGCACGGCCTCCCGCTCGCGCACGAGGTAGTCGCGGATCGCCCGGTCAAAGCGGGGCTCACGCAGCCAGTGGGACGAGCGGCAGAGCCGGGGCTCAAAGCCGCGGGGGTACTTGTGCCCGCCGCCGTGGCCCGGCTCGAAGGCGACGAGGCCGTGCTTGAGGCAATACTCGATGGGCTGGTAGTAGCAGACCTCAAAGTGTAAGAACGGCACCTCGGCGGTGAAGCCCCAGTAGCGGCCGTACAGGCGGTCGCCCTTCTTGATGTTGAGCGCCCCGGCGATGGGCCGCGCGCCGTCGTAAGCGAAGACGAGCTGCAGGCGGTCCCGGATCGTGTCGAGGGCGCCCGCCCAGAGCTTGTCGTTGAGGTAGATCTCTCCGCCGAATCGATCCGCGGTGTTCACATAGAAGCGGCGCATCTGCTCCATGTGTTCGTCTCGGAGCGCGTCACCCTCCAGCACCCGGCAGACGACGCCGGTCTCGGCGAGGCGGCGGCGCTCCCGACGCAGCTCGCCGCGGCGCTTCGTCTTCATGTGGGCGAGGAACCCCTCAAAGTCGCCGTACCCGGCGTCCTCCCAATGGAACTGGAACTGCAGCCGCGTCGCCGCGCCGAGGCCCTCCAGGGCCGTCGTCTCGGCCTCGGTTGGGAAGAGCACGTGTACGCCGTGGCAGCTCGTCGCCCGGGAGAGCTCCTGCAGGCCGCCGACCAAGGCCGAGAGCAAGGGCGCGCGGGGGCGGTCTGGCGCCGTGAGCAGGCGCTCACCCGTCGCCGGGGTGAAGGGCACGCCGACGACGACCTTGGGGTAGTAGCCCGTCCCGAGCTGCCGGGCGGCGTGGGCCCAAGACCAGTCGTAGACGAACTCCCCCATGGAGTGTGTCTTGATGTAGGTCGGCGCCGCGGCGACCAAGGTGTCGCCGTCCCAGACCGTGAGGTGCTGGGGGTACCAGCCCGTCTCGTCGCTCGCGGAGCCGCTCTCCTCCAAGAGCCGGAGCCAGCGGTGCTCCAAGAAGGGGGAGCCGCCCTCACCGACGAGGCGGTCCCACGCGGCGGCGGGGATCTGGTCAATGCCGCCGACTGAGCGGAGGATCATGGGCTCACCGAAGATGTGGCCGAGCGCGGCTCAAGAGCCCGCGCCCTCCAAGGGGGCGATGCCCTGGGCGATCTTCTCGCACAGGCCCCGCTCTACCGCCTTGGCCGCGACCTTGATCGCGTTGCGGGTCGCCCGGGCGTTCGAGCGCCCGTGGGCCTTGATGACGACGTGGTCGAGGCCAAGAAGCGGCGCGCCGCCGTACTGCTTCCAGTCGGTCATCGTGCGGATCTGGCGGAGCTGCTGGGAGAGCATCGTGAGGCCGAGCTTCCAGAGCACGCTGTTGGCGTAGGCGTCCTTCGCGAGCCCCGAGACGACCTCGGCCACGCCCTCGAGCATCTTGAGCATGACGTTGCCCAAGAAGCCCTCGCAGACGATGACGTCCACGGAGCCGCGGGGGATGTCTAAGCCCTCGACGTTCCCGACGAAGTTGAGGCCCTGGAGCTTCGTGAGGCGGTGGTGGGCCTCGACGATGGCCGGGGTGCCCTTGTGGGGCTCCGCGCCGTTGGAGAGGAGCGCCACCCGCGGCCGCTCGATGTCCGAGATGACCTGGGAGTACGCCGAGCCCATCACCGCGAAGCCGAGGAGCTCCTCGGGGCCACACTCCAAGGTGGCGCCGACGTCGAGCAGGAGCGCGAAGGGATCCTGGCGTGGCCCCCGCCGCTGCTCCGTGGGGTAGACCGCCGCCAAGGCCGCCCGCTTGACCCCGGGGAGGCGCTTAAACTGCCGCGAGGCCGCGAGGATCACCGCGCCGGTGTTGCCCGCGGACACCATGGCCTGGGCGTCCCCTGAGGCGACGAGGCGCGCGGCCACGGCCACGGAGCACTCCGGCTTCTTCTCCAGGGCCTCGGCCGGGAGCTCGTCCATGCCGATGGAGTCGGCGGCGTGTACGATCGCCAGGCGCGCCGGGTCGTACTTCTGGGTGTTCAGCAGAGACGTGAGCGTCGGGCCGTGGCCGACGAGCAGAATCTGCACGGGGCCGTCCTCCCGAGAGAGCGCGGCGGCGCCCTCGACCAGCGGCCCAGGCCCGGCGTCCGAGCCCATGGTGTCCAGCGCGACGGTGATCATCAGCGAACCTCCGGCGGGCTCACACGACGTGGCCGACCGTCCGGGCCGACCATCCAGATGGCGAGCGCGCCGTCTCCATCTTGATCACAGAGCGAGCGCGCCGTGAAGCCCTCGGCCCCCAGGGTGACCTCAAAACGGCAGGGGGTGGACATCGCCGGGACATCCAGGGCGGGGATGCCCTCCCAAGGCACGGACTCCGGCGTCAGGGCGTCGAGCTCGCGGGGGCCGCCCGCGTAGGGCAGGTACGCCCCGCCCGAGCTGAGCAGGAGCTGCTGGCGGTGGGCGATGAGCGCGAGGGTGGCCACCGCCTCGGTGGGCGGAGGGGACCCGATGGGATCGTCTTCAGGCGCCGGGGGCAGGAGCTGCGCGACGTTTCGGCGCAAGGGGTGATCCGGCGACGACGCGAGCTGGTGCAGGCCGGGGCTGCGGATACGAAGCTCGAGGCCAACCTCGGTGGCGTTGAGCTGGCTGACGAGCTCCGCGCCGCGCAGCCATGGGGGCGTGCGCTCGGTGAGCGGCAGGCCGGCGGCGCCGAGATCAACGCGGGCGGTGAGCCCCGTCTCCGTCGCCCAGTCAGGGGCCTGCTCAAACCAGGAGGCGCCCTCCCCCGCCAGCATCGCCCGCAGGAGCTCCGGGTCGTCGGAGATGTAGACGGCCGAGCGTTGGGTCCCCGCGTAGACCGTGCCGCGGCTCAGATCGACGCGGATGAGGCCGTCCTCGGCGGTCAGCGTGAAGGGTGCCGCGTCAGGGAGGCGCCGCTGCGCCCGGCGCAGGACGGTCTTCGCCCGGCGAGGCCGGGTGAGGGGCACGATGACCGCGAAGTGGGGCTGCTCCCCGTTGGTCATCGCCGCGACCTCGACGCCCGGCGCGACGTCGATGCGGGCCTGCTCCAAGGTGAGGAGCGCGGTCGTGGCGGCCTGCACCCGATAGCCGGACATCATCTCCAGCACGGGCTCAGGGTCGAGGTTCACCCGGGCGGCGAGGGCGGGCTCACCGCCGCGGCCTAAGGAGGGGCCAGCGCCCCGCTCCCCGGCGTAGAGCTCAAGGGGGCCCGGGCTGTACGAGGGGGAGGTAACCAGGAGCCGCACCTCGTCGGGGCGCTGAGAGCTGACCTCGTAGAGCAGCACCATGTCTTGGAGATCAAAAGGTGCGGGCCGAGGCAGGTCGTCCACCGACATCACCAAGGTGCAGCCGACCCCTGGGCTCGCGTCGCCGAGGCGCCCGGTCACGTCGCTTCCGCCGCGCGGCAGCTCCTTGAGGCCGGGCTGGATGACGACGCTGAGGCCGTCGGGGCCCTCCTCCGCCGCGGTGATCCGCCACGCGCCGAGCTGCCGCTGCAAGGTGTCGCCGACGGCGGTGTACCCGGCGCTCACGAGGGACTGGCGGAGGCGCGCCATGTCCGCCACGGGCAGCCGCAGCCACAGGGTCACCTCGTCGCCCGCCACGCCGCGGCGAAGCTCGATGGGGCCCGAGGGATCGAGGCCCTGGGCGTCAGCCGCCAAGGCCTCGTCGAGGCCGAGCCCCGAGATCACGGTCTCCAGCCAGAGCTCCCCCGACCAGCCCAAGGGCGCGAGCTCCTCGGCGGCGGAGCAGCGAAGCGCGAGGTGCGAGACGAGCTCCGACGGCGGCGCGGCCGAAGCGAGCCCGCCGAGCGCCAACGCGGCGCTGAGGATCATGAGCCTCCCGGCGGGGAGAGCCGATCCAGGCGCTCCCGCAGGCCGAGCTGCTGACGCTCCAAGCTCTCCACAAGGCCCCGCAGACCCGCCAAGGCGCGCTCGGGGCTCGCCCCGTCACGCACATCGGCGATGGCCTCATAGGCGGCCCGGCGGGTGCGGCCGTCCAAGGCGCCCCGGTGCAAGGCCCCCAAGACACCGAGCGCGACGGGATCCCGGAGGCGGCCCAAGGCGGCGATGGCGGAGAGCTGGGCCCGGAACGGCGCTGTCTCGACGAGCTCGACGAGGTGCTGCGCGACGGGGCGCCGCAGCTCAGGCAGCTCGTCGCCCAGCGCGCCGAGGGCGGAGATCGCCGCGGCGCGGGCCCGGGGGCTGCGGTCGGGGGAGGTCCACTCCTTGAGGATCGGCAGCGCGGCGGGGTCACGGCTCGCGCCGAGGCCCTCCAAGGCCCGGGCGCGGCGGGCGTCGGCCCAGGCGTCCCGGCCCAGGGCCCGCGCGGCGGCGGCGAAGACCTCCGGCGCGCGGAGGCGGCCCAAGGTCTTCACGGCCTCGGCCTCGGCGAGCAGGGCGCTGTCCCCCTCGGCGACCCGCAGAAGGCGGGCGACGACCTCGGGGCCCGGCGTCGAGGCGAGGGCCTCTACGATGGCCTTCCGGGCGCGGGCGTCGGTCTCGACGTCCAAGGCGCCGAGCAGGGCGGCCTGGGCCGCGGCGCCCTTCACCTTGCCTAAGGTCCGGGCGACCTCAGCCCGCACGGCCCACATGGGGTCGCGGGTGAGCGCCTGGGCCAAGGCGGCGACGGCGTCCGGGGCGGCGGACTCGCCGAGGGCCTCAGCGGCGCGCACACGCATCACGGGGCAGGCGTCGTCGGACAAGGCGGCGCGGAGCCAGCCTCCCGGCGCCTCCAGCCGAACCCGGGCGAGCACACGCACGCCGGGGTCCACACGCACGGCGCGGGGGCGCTCGGCGCAAGGCACGGCCCAGGACCGCGACCGCTCCCGCACGGGCAAGGTGACCCGCTGCTCAACGCCGTCCTCGCCGATCCAGGCGACGACGAAGCCGAAGCTGAAGGCCTGAGGCACCCCCTCGCCGCTCTGGCGCTGCTCCACCTTGATCTGCAGGAGCCCGTCGTCCCAAGACAACGAGACGCCGAGGTCCGGGAAGCCCGGGGAGTAGACCCACTGCTGGAAGAAGCCGTCGAGGGAGCGGCCCGTGGCGTCCTCCAGCGCGCGCTGGAAGTGCCGGGTGTGCGCGGTCTTGTGGCCACGCTCCCCCAGGTACGACCGCACCGCGGGCCAGAAACGTTCGGCGCCGAGCTCATGGCGCAGCGTGTTGAGCACACAGGCGCCCTTCTCGTAGAGGTGGCGGTCGAAGACGTCGATGGGCTCGCGGAAGTCGTAGCTGACGATGGGGCGGCTGTAGCGGCCCTCGGCCTCGTCGAAGTAGTGCCGGGCGAGGTCAAAGGCGTAGAACGCGCCCTCGGCCTCCCCGCGGCTGTGCTCGATCCAGAGGAGCTCGGTGAAGGTGGCCCAGCCCTCGTTCAGCCAGGCCTGGGACCAGTCCTGGCAGGTGACGAGGTCGCCGAACCACTGGTGGCCGAGCTCGTGCATGATGAGCGGCTCGGAGTCATAAGCCGTCGCCGCCTCATCGTCGGTGATCACGAGGTCGGTGAGCGTCGTCGCGGCGACGTTCTCCATGCCGCCGAAGATGAAGTCGGCGACGACGACCTGGTCGTAGCGGGCCCAGGGGAAGGGCACGCCGGTGAGCTCCGAGAGCATCGTCATCATCCGCGGCGTGCTCCCGAACACCCGGCGCAGGGTGTCCGAGGACACGTCGGGGCGCGCCAAGTAGCGTAAGGACAGTTCGCCGAGGTGATCCTCGACGGAGGTCAGCTCCGCCACGACGACGGTGACGAGGTAGGCCGGGATCGGCTCGGCCTGCTCATACACCCAGGTCGTGAACCCGGCGCCGTCGGAGTCCGCGCGCACCAGCCGCCCGTTGCCGATGACGGTGTAGGCGCTCGGCGCCTCGACGGTGAGCCCGAAGGGCTGCTTCACCGAGGGGTGGTCAAAGCAGGGGAAGACGAAGTGCCCGTCTTGATCCTGGCACTGGGTCCATACCTCGTGGCGGCGGCCGGGGTGGGCCGGATCGGGGCCGACGAAGTACATCCCGCGGCGCGGCGACGCCGTGTAGCGCACCACGACGTCGGCGGCGCCCACGAGGCCCAAGACCTCAAGCTTGCCGTCCTCGTAGCGGTGGCGCAGGGGCTCCCCGGCGCCGTCGGTGACCGCCTGAACGACCACCTCGTCGAGGTCGAAGACCACACGCCCCATGCCCGTCGGGGTCGGGCCGACATGCAGGGTCGCGACACCATCGACGTGGTGAACGCGGGGGTCGATCCGCAGGCGGAGGTCGATCCGGCGGAGGGTGTAGCCCCGGTCGGGGGTGTACTGCGGCGAGGCGCCCGGCTCAGCGAAGGCCCGCGCGCTGGCGCGCCCGAAGCCTTGGCGCAGCGACGCCTCCAAGAGCAGATGATCCTGGGTACGCAGGCACATGGTCGTCGCTCCTCCTGGGATCGAGGCGCCTCAGCGCGACTCACCCGCCGGAGCAGGAAGCAGCACATAGCCGTTGACGAGATCGCCCAAGAACGCGCAGGCCTGGGGCCCGCAGAGGTCCAAGTAGGCGGAGACGTAGGCGCAGAGCACCGCGTCCAGCTTCTCCTCGAGCTCGCCGAGCCGGGTGCCGTTGAGCGCGCTCATCGGCGGGTTCATGAGCTCGTCGAGGGCCTCGGAGTCCTCGAGGGCGGGCTGCATAAAGGGCAGCTTGCCGTAGATGAGGTCGCGGTAGCGGTTGGCGGCGTCTTTGCGGCTGCCGATGGGCCCGCTCTTGGTGCGGAGCGGCCGATCGAGGCCAAAGACGAGGATCTGGCAGGCCTGGGTGTAGGTCTCGACGACGCGGTCCCCCTCGGCCTGGGGATCAGCGTCGAAGCCCATCCGCATCAGCGCCCGGCCGATGGTGCGCGGGTGCGAGGCGTTCACGGTGTTCACCGAGAACTCGTCCACCTGGAAGCGCCCGAAGTGGTGCTCAAGCTGGAGATCCACCGGGCGGCGCCCCGTGGAGTTCTCGATGATGAGGGGGGCGTTCACCGCGAGGATAGCGCCGCTGCGGCCGCGGTTTCGCGCGACCCAGCTCAGCACGTCCTCGTGGGCGCGGAGGTGAGCGGTGGACACAAGGCGGACGCCCTCCTCCGTGGCCTCCATGACCGCGCCCGCTGAGGTGGCGCGGGGAGCCCAGGCGAGGTCAAGTCCCAGATAGCGCATCTTCGACAACGTCATGACTCCGTCTGCGTGACGCACCACCCTAACCCAGATCGGGACCACGCGGAGGCTCGGCCCAAACAGGAGCCGACGAAGCCTCGCCTCAGCGGGCGCCGATCGCCCACCGCACCGCGTCCCGCTGGCGCAGCCGCTCGGTCAGCCCACGCTCAGCCCCGGCGAACAAGCCCATCACCAAGGCGCCGGCCTCGGCCTGCTGGGCGGCGCCGCCGCAGGCGTGGAGCGCGTCGAGCAGCAAGAGGCGATCCCCAGCGGCCCGCGCCTCGACGAGCGCCGCGTCGAGCGCGGCGGCGTCTCCGCTGATGCGCGCCGCGGCGAGGAGCAGCCGGGCGTTGGACCGGCGATCGCCGACGTCGATGAGCGCGTCGAGGGCCTCGGCCAGCGGCTCGGCGTGGGCGCGGAGCACGGCGATGAGCCCGGCGTGGTACGCGCGCATCGCCGCCCAGCCCACCCGCGTCGTCTCTTGCACGATCTGGTTGCAGGCGGCCAAGGCGGCGTTGTGGTCGGCCATGCCCAGACGCACCTCGACCCGCAGCGCCCGCCAGGCCGTGCGCAGCTCGACGGGGGCGTCCTCTTCACCAGCGGCGGGGTAGCCCTTGAGCACGGCGTTCGCCCCGTCATAGTCGCCGCAGGCGAGGTCAAGCTCCGCCCGGGCCATGGCGCCGATCGCCGCGACGTGGGGCAAAGCGACGCTCGCGGCGAGCTCTTGGGCCTCCTCGACGAGGGCCTGGGCCTCGGCGAGGGCCCCGGCGCGCACCTTGAGGGTGACCAGCCGGTGCAGGGCGCCGACGGAGGCGTCCCGGCGCTGCCGCGCCCGCAAGAACGCGACCTCTTGGCTCACGCAGCGGATCGCCTCTTCGAGCCGCCCGGCGTCGGCGTAGAGCCTGCCCAGATACCCCTGGGCGATGGCGGCGTGCTCCCGGCCCATGCCGGTGACCCCTTGGGTGACGCAGCGCCCGAGCGCGTCGGCGGCCTGGGCGCGGTCCCCGAGGAGCGTGTGGCAGCGGCCGACGAGGAGCCGCGACCACGACGAGACCTCCGCCTCCGGCAGCGGATCCGCGAGGCGCCCCGACTCCTCGGCCTCATCCAGCGCCCGCCGCACCTCCCCCCGGTAGAGCCGCAGCTCGGCGGAGAGCGCGAGCCCCTGGGCCAAGGGCGCCGTGGCCTGCTGATCCCGGGCGAGCTGCAGGGCGGCGGTGATGCTCGCCGCGGCCTCGGCGGGGCGGCCCAAGGTGAGCAAGGCGCGCCCCCGGAGCAGCGCGCAGCGGGTCGCCGTCGCCGCGCCGAGGCCGGGCTCATGGGCGGCACGGGTGACCACCTCCAAGGCGTGGCTCGTGCGGCCGCGGGCGTAGAGCCAC
>JAKLKD010000214.1 GCA_023150845.1 Myxococcota bacterium
GCGGCCGGGCGCGCGGGCTCGGTGACCCGCGCCACGGACGTCGTGCGCGGCGGCAGCGGCAGATCGGCGGTCTCCGCGGGCAGAAAACGACGCACCAGCGGAGGGGGCGGCGGCGCGTTGTCGTCATCCTCATCGGGGATGATCGTCGGGTCGGCGCGATCCGACATCGAGCCGCCGTCCTCGTGGGTCGGCGTCATCGGATCGTCGTCCTCAAACTCCATGTCGGGCAGGAGCGTCGGCGACGAGCTGCGCGACATCGCCCCGCCCCCGGCCTGCTGCGAGACGTCCGGCGCCCCGGCGCGCAGGCTGGAGAGCGTCGGTGACACGACAGGCTGCGGGCGCTGGGCCTGGGGCGCCGCGACGACGAGGGGCTCGCCCTCCGCGAAGCAGAAGTCCACGCGGTCGTGGTAGGTCAGGCCGCAGAGGCTACAGATCTTCATCGTGAACTCGGCTGGCGGACAGCTTCATGGAGCAGAGACCGTATGGTGCGGGGCGACAGCGTACGACACGCGGCCTCGCCAGAGCACGCGCTGCTGAATTATGCCACCGGAGGAGCCCGCTGTGGAATCCCTCCCGCGCAGATGGGCTCGGGCTCACGCGCCCTCATACTGGCGCTTGAGGTGCCGCGCGATGACGAGGCGCTGCACCTGGTTCGTGCCCTCGACGATCTGCATGACCTTGGAGTCGCGCATGTAGCGCTCCACGGGGTACTCGCGGGTGTAGCCGTAGCCGCCGAGGACCTGCACGGCGTCTTGGGACACGGCGAGGCCAGCGTCGGTGGCCACACACTTCGCCATCGCCGCGACGTGGGTGTAGACCTCCCCCCGATCCCGCAGCGACGCGGCCTTATGCACGAGGAGGCGCGCGGTCTCGGTCTTGCAGGCCATGTCGGCGAGCATGAAGCCGACGGCCTGGAAGTCGATGATCGGCTGCTTAAACTGGTGCCGCTGGCAGGCGTACGCCGCCGCCACGTCGAGGCTCGCCTGGCAAATGCCGACGGCGATGGCGCCGATGGTGATGCGCCCGGAATCCAAGGCGCTGAGCGCGACCCGGAACCCCTCCCCCTCGTTACCGATGAGGTTCGACGCCGGGATCCGGGCGTTCTCGAGGATGATCTCCGCCGTCGGGCTGGCGCGAAGCCCCATCTTCTCTTCTTTTTTGCCGTAGCTGAGCCCCGGCGTGCCCGCGGGCACCAAGAACGCGCTGATGCCCCGCGGCCCCGCGCCCCCGGTGCGGGCCATGACGACGTAGACGTCGGCGTAGCCCCCGTGGGTGATCCAGAACTTGGTGCCGTTGAGCACCCACTCGTCCCCTTCCCGCTTCGCCGTCGTCGTGAGCGAGGCCGCGTCCGAGCCTGAGCCCGGCTCCGAGAGCGCGAAGGCCCCCAAGAGCTGGCCCGCGGCGAGGCCGGGCATCCAGCGCTCACGCTGCGCGTCGTCGCCAAACTGGGCGAGGATGATCTGCGGCAGGCCGTTCACGGCGACGGTGACCGCGTAGGAGGCCGAGACCCGGGCGATCTCCTCCAGCACGAGGGCATACTCCAAATACCCAAGGCCGAGGCCGCCGTAACGGTCCGCCGTGGGGATGCCACAAAGCCCCGCCTCACCGAGGGCGTGGAAGTGCTCTTTGCGAAAGCGCTCAGCCTCATCGTCTTCTTTGAGGCTGCCCGACAGGATCGACTGAGCGGCCGCGCGCGCCGCCTCTTGCAAGGCGCGCTGGTCATCGCTGAGCGTGAACATTGGACCTCACCAAAGTGGATGTCGCCAGAACTTAACCGATCCTTCGCCGCACTGGACGCCGTCAGACTTGCTTTCATGCCGCGATACACGCCGACCTTGACAGCCCCGTCGTTGCTCGGATAAGCGCCGCTCCGTCCGTACCCTTCCCTGATGAACAGCCACTTCGGCTGGGAGTAAACACCATGAAGCGGTTCCTCTTCGCCATCGCCGCCGTCGCCGCCCTTGGCACCGGCTGCGCCCTCAAGGGCGCGACCATCCCCGGCGCCCCCATCCCCTTCGCCAAGGCTGACTACACCGTTCTCGGCGCCACCAACGCCGAGGAGTGTGGCGCGTACATCATCGGCATCGACTTCGGTCACCTCTTCAAGAACGAGGGCGCCGCGATCATGCCGGGCACCTACGCCGTTGACGGCGCCGCCGGTATGGCCGCTGGCTTCGCCCAGACCGGCGCGCTGACCCCCGAGGGCCGCCGCGCCCTCTACGTCGCGATGGAGAAGATGCCCGAGGCCACCCACCTCCTCGCCCCCCGCGTCACCATCGAGACCACGGGCATCCCCCTCGGCCCCGTCCCCGGCGCTCGCCCCCTCTTCGGCAAGCGCTGCGCGACCGTCGAGGCCCACGGCGTCAAGATCGGCGACAAGCCCACCTCTCAGCAGTGAGCTCTCCCCCTTCGGGGGATTTCGCGGCGCGTCTCCCCTCGGGGCGGCGCGCCGCGCTCGTTTTGGGGCCTAGGCTCAGCGGACGACGGCGTCCTGCATGAGCCGGTGGATCTTCTCTTCACACTCGATGAGCAGATCCTCAAGCTGGCCCTTGTTCGGCGTGAGCACATACGGCGACAGCGCCCGCGCCTCCAGGTCACCATACGAGACGACCGCGCCGGTCTTGGTGTCGTAGACCGTCCAGAACACCCGCACCCGGGCGCCGGAGCCCGTGCCCATACGCTGGCCGATGAACCAGCCGCCGTTGTGGCTGTAGTAGAGCACCACCGTCGGGGCGACCACCCAGTCCACCCCCGCGGGGAAGGCGCTCAGGTCGGTGATGGGGGTCGGGACCAGGTCAAAACGCGGCAGGTTGATGTTGTCCGTGCCGTCGGCGGGGTCCGTGCCGCGGCGCGGCAGGCGTGTGGGGGCCGGGATCGCCACGCTCGGCGCGGGCAGACGCAGCGGCGTCGTCACGTCGCTCAGCGCGGAGAAGATCTCGGCGTCGAGCCAAGCCTGGGCCAGGGGCTCGTACTCGGCCTCAGCGTTTAAGGTGAACTCCTTCGAGCGCACGGGCAAGCCGGCCTCTTCGCCGACCTCCCCCGCCCCATCGACGCCCGCGTAGACGTAGCCGCCGGAGTGCACGACGTTTCCGACGAAGAGGCCCGCGGTGAAGGAGTCCATGCCCTCAGGCACGGCGCCGGGCTGCGCGAAGAGTAAGGTCGAAGGCCAGAGACCGACGGTCTTGCCCTCGGCCTTCGGCGCGTCGGGGAGCTCACGCAGGAAGAGGTCCTGCTTCGCGGCGCAGCCGCCGGAGAGCAGCGTCAGCAGGGCGGCGTGGACGAGTCGGTTCATCGTGAGGCTCCGAAGATCACGCCGGATTAACCCGGCGCGTCCCCTGGCGCTCTCAGAGCTGGGCGGGGCCGAGCTCGATGACCCGCCGCGCCAAAGGCTCGTTCGCCTGCCCGGCGAGGAGCGTGTCCCGCTTGAGCACGCGCACCTCCCCCTCGTCGAGCTCCAGAAGCTCGATGAGCTCCTTGGGCTTGAGGAAACGCGCCTCGTGCGCCCGGGTGGTCAGCTCAACCGCCGCGCCGCCCTCGGTCTTGGTGACCGTCAGCGACGCGATCATCGGCCGAACGTCCACGGCGCGATCCTCACGGAAGCGGCGGTGGCCGCGCCGCGCCTTCACCGAGCGCTGGATGTCGAGGCTCTCGGCCTGGAGGATGGCCCAGATGCGCGCCTGGAGCTCCTCGGCGTCGGTGGCCGTGAACAAGGTGTAGGAGAAGCCCTCCACCGCGGCCATGAGCGACTGGGCGTTGAGCGGCACCTCCCGCACGTCGAGCAGCAAGAAGCCGTCGGGTAAGGTCCGGCTCATGCGGTCAAAGAGCGTGAGGGGATCCACCCGCTCGCTGAGCACGATGTCCATCCAGTCACCCGTAGAGGCCTCGCCGCAGGGCGCCGCCGTCGAGAACGTGACCTTGGGGTGGGCGTGGAAGCCCTGGGAGTACGACAAGGGCGCCCGGGCCCGGCGCAGGGTGCGCACCCAAGAGTTCATCGCCTCCAGGTGCGACAAGAAGCGCGCGCCGCCGTGGCGGCCCACCCGGAAGCGCAGGCGCTGAATCGAGGGCGGCTCGACAATCTCCTGCTTGGGGCGGCTCTCCCAGCCCTTCTCGGCCTTGGCCCCGGCGATGCTGTTGCGCAGCATCGACGCGCAGAGCGGGCGCTCGTGGTCGATGACGCCGCACTTGTGGCACTTGGAGTGGCGGCAGTCCTGGGCGTGATTGAGCACGATGGCGCGCTCCCAGTCCTCGACGAACCACTCCTTGGGGATGAGGATGTCGATGTGGTCCCAAGGCAAGCGCTCGTCCAAGGCGCGCTCACGCAGGGCCCCGGCGGCGTCATAGCCGACGTCGTCGATGGCCTTCATCCAGGCGTCAAAGTTGAGGTGCTCGCTCCAGGCGTCCATACGCGCGCCGTTCCGCCAGGCGGCCTCGATGAGATCCCCGGCGCGGCGGTCCCCGCGGGAGACGAGGCCCTCCAGGTAGGTCTCCCGGGAGTTGTGGCGGCCAAACTTCACGCTGCCGTTGTTGCGGAAGCGCGCCTCCAGGATGCGCTGGCGGCGGTCGGTCTCTTCGACGTCGATCTGGGCGGCCCACTGGAACGGCGTGAAGGGCTTGGGCACGAAGGTGGACACGCCGGTGTTCACCCGGGCCCGGGGGTTGTGCTCCCGACCGGCGCGCACGGTGCGCAGGGTGAGGTCGGCGATGGCCTCGATGTCGTCGTCGCGCTCGGTGGGCAGGCCGATCATGAAGTAGAGCTTCACGTGGCCCCAGCCGCGCTTAAACGCCTCGGCGCTCATGTTGAGCAGATCCTCGTCGGGGATCCACTTGTTGATGAGCGCGCGCAGCCGGGGGCTCGCGGCCTCCGGGGCGAAGGTGAGCCCGGTGCGGCGCACGTCGGCGACGCGGTCGGCGAGGTCCACGGAGAACGAGTCGAGGCGCAGGCTCGGCAACGACACGCTCACCCGCTCCTCCTGGGCGCGGGTCACGGCGGTGTCGACGAGGGTGCGCACCTTGGAGTAGTCGCAGGTCGAGAGCGAGACGAGGCTGACCTCCTCGTAGCCCGTGTTCGCCAAGGTCCGGGTCATCAGCTCATCGACCTTCTCGATGGTGCGCTCGCGCACGGGCCGGGTGGTCATGCCGGCCTGACAGAACCGGCAGCCTTGGGTGCAGCCGCGCAGCACCTCCAGGCTCACCCGGTCGTGGACCTGCTGAGTGAAGGGCACGATGTAGTCGGTCGGGAAGGTCGCGCCGTTCAGGTCCCGGGTGATGCGCTTGACGATCTTCGGGCCGTCTACGGCGGGCAAGATGCGGCCGTCGGGCAGAAGCTCCATCGGGTAGAGCGAGGGCACGTAGACCCCACGCATCCCAGCGATGCGCGCGAGGCGCTCGGCGCGGCTGAGGCCCTGGGCCTTCATCTCCTTCATGAGCTCGGCGAGCTCGACGATGGCGTCCTCGCCGTCGCCGATGACCAAAAAGTCCATGAACGGCGCCAGCGGCTCGGGGTTAAACACCGCCGGGCCCCCGGCGAACACGAGCGGGTGCTCTTCACCACGATCCTTGGCGCGCACGGGCACGCCGCCGAGATCGAGGATGTTGAGGATGTTCGTGTAGGTCAGCTCGGACTGGAGCGTGAAGCCCAGGCCGTCCAAGCTGTGCAGCGGATCCTTGGACTCCACGGCGAAGAGCGGCAGGCCACGCTCACGCAGCGCCTGCTCCATGTCCTGGGCCGGGGCGTAGGCCCGCTCACACCACACGCCGTCGAGCTTGTTCACGATGGCGTAGAGGATGTGCACGCCGAGGTTCCCGAGGCCCAGGTCGTAGAGGTCGGGGAAGATGAGCGCCAAACGCACAGAGACCGTCGCCGGATCCTTTCGGACGGCGTTGAGCTCGGTGCCGAGGTAGCGGCTGGCCTTCTCGATGCGGGGGAAGATCTCCCGATGGAGGACGTCGCTGAGGTTCATTGGGGCTCCTTCGTCAGGCGCGCGAGGGGTCGCGAGCGAGGGGTCATGGTCACCCGGTCCCCGGCGCGGCGCAACCCGAGGGTGTGGGAAAAGCACCACCTCCCCTCGCCCACCGCCCTCGCCCTGCGTCGGTTAAGGGGCCGCCCTATGCTGCGACTCCGCTCCGAGACCTCTCTGGCCTGGGTTCACCGCGCGATCGGCGCGATGGACGAGATCCTCATCGACCACGCCCACTGCGAGAAGAAGGCGGCGTCTACGGCCATCAACCTCATCTTTCGATACCAAGACAAGCCCGCGCTGATGCGCCCGCTCTCGGAGCTCGCCCGGGAGGAGCTCGAGCACTTTGAGCAGGTGCTCGGCGTGATCAGCGCCCGAGGCGGCGAGTTTGGCCGCCAGGCGCCGCCCCCCTACGCCGGGGCCCTGCACAAGGCCGTGCGCCCCCAAGAACCCGACCGCCTCCTCGACACGCTCTTGTGCTGCGCGCTCATCGAGGCCCGGAGCTGCGAACGGATGAAGCTGCTCAGCGAGCACCTCCCCGACGCCGAGCTCGCGGCCTTCTACAAGGGCCTGCTTGCCTGTGAGGCGCGGCACCACCGGGTCTATGTGGAGCTCGCCGTCGAGCTGACCGGCGATCGAGACGCCGTGCTCAGCCGCCTGGAGGCCCTCGCCGAGCATGAGGCCCAGGTGCTCGCCGAGCCCCTGCCCCTGGCCCGGCTGCACGCCTGAGCGGCGCGCTCAGCCGCCTTTGCCCGCGATCCAGCCCTCGCCGTCCACGAGGTCGATGCGGTAGGCCTCCTCGAAGCTGCCGTCGGGCTGCCAGGCGACAAACTCCGCGTAGAGATCGGCCCCGGTGATCGTGACCGTCCAGAAGCCGTAGAGCGGGAAGTAGGTGGGGTCGTAGGTGGCCGTGAAGCCCTCCCAGCTCCCGCGGGCCTTGGCCTTGTCGACGACGGTCTCGGGGAAGCTCTGGGCCTGGGCCTGGGCGTCGAAGGCCTTCTGGAGGCTCACATCGAACATGGGCTCAAGCTGGATGTCGCCCATGTTCACGTCGCGGCCGTTGCCCCAGCGCTCCAGGGCCTCGGCCCCGCCGCCGCCGCCGCCCGCGCTGAAGTGCGCCGCGCCGAGGCGCCCGTCGGGCAGGATGACCTCGCTCGTGTGGGCGTCGCCGCTGAACACCGCGCGCAGGCGGAGCAGCTTGAGGTTCTCCTCCAGGGCCTCGACGAGCTCCAGCGGCGCGCCGTCCTCGTTGCGCCCGGCGGCCGGGGCCAACGAGACGACGGGGTGGTGCATGAAGGTGACGACGTGGTCGTAGCGGCCCTCAGCGGCCCGGGGGATCCAGTAGAGCTGCTCGTTCCAGCGGGAGCCGAGCTTCTGCTTGTTGGAGTCCAGGATGATGAAGCGCCAGATGGTGTCGCCCACCCGCATGTCGAAGTGGTACCAGCTCGCCACGCGGTTGAAGCCGATGTCGACGCCGACGCCGGGGAAGGCGCCCTCCATGCCCTTGAGCTTACGATCGCCGAGGTAGTCGTGATCACCGACGACGGGGATCACCGGCAGGCGGTAACCCTCGCGGGTGGGCAAGGTCTCGCCGTCGAGCACGTCGCGCCACTGGGTGTCCCAGGCCTTCCACTCCTTGTCTGCGGAGTAGCGCACCTCGTCCCCGGTGAGCACGATAAACTTGAGGCTCTTGGCGTCGGCGCGGCGCTGGAGCTCGGCTTGGATCGCCTCGGTCACGCCCTCGTGCCAGACGAGGCCCTCGCCCTTGTCCAAGAGCGGCAGGGGCGCGCGCAGGTTGCCGACGATGGCGAAGGTGACCGAGCCCTGGGCGGTCAGGGCGTCGTCCTCATCGGCGAAGAGGCGGTGATCGGGGATCTTCTCTTGGCTCACCGAGCAGGCGGCGAGGGCGGCGAGGCCGGTGGCGGAGAGGATCAGGCGGAGCGGAGAGAGCTTACGGAGAGTCATAGGTCGCAAGCGTGCCACCTCCGCGCCGCCGGGGCAAGGCCCGTGACGCGCCCTTGACGTGATGAGCGCCCTACTCCACCGTCACCGACTTCGCGAGGTTGCGCGGCCGGTCGATGTCGCGGCCCAGGGCCAAGGCGGCCTGGTACGCGAGGAGCTGGAGCGGGAGCACCGTGACGAGCGGCGTGAGCAGCGGATCCACCACGGGCACGGGCAAGGCCACGTCCGAGAGGCGCTCGGCCTCCTCGTCGCCCCGGGTGAAGATGCCGATGATCGACGCGCCGCGGGCCTTCACCTCTTGGATGTTGGACAAGGTGCGCTCGTGGTGCTCGTCCTGGGGCACGATCGCGATGACCGGCGTGCCCTTCTCCAGCATCGCGATGGGGCCGTGCTTCATCTCGCCCGCGGGGTAGGCCTCGCAGGGGATGTAGGCGATCTCCTTGAGCTTGAGCGCGCCCTCCATCGCCACGGGCCAAGACACGCCGCGGCCCATGAACAAGGCGTAGCGGGCGGCGACGAGCAGGCGCACGGCCTCTTGGATGGGGCCGGGGCTCGCGAGGTAAGCGCGGACATGCTCCGGGGCCTCCATGAGCGCCCGGGCGAGGCGGCTGGCGTCGTGGGGGCTCAGGGTGCGGGTGCGCGCCAACATCAGGGTGAAGATGAAGAGCGCGGTGACCTGGGAGGTGAAGGCCTTCGTCGAGGCCACGGCGACCTCGGGGCCGGAGTGGATGTACACCCCGGCGCCGCAGGAGCGCGCGATGCTGGAGCCGACGACGTTCACGACACCCATCACCCGGCCGCCCTTGACCTGGACCTCCTTCACCGCGCCCAAGGTGTCGGCGGTCTCGCCGGACTGGGAGATGGCGAGGTAGAGGCCGTCCGAGGCGATGACCGGGTTGCGTGAGCGGAACTCCGAGGCGATCTCGGCGCTCGACGGCACCCGGGCGAGGCCCTCAATCGACAAGGCGCCGACGAGCCCGGCGTGGAAGCTCGTGCCGCAGCCCAAGAGCTGCACCCGGCTGAGCGCGAGGAGATCCCGGGGGCTCATCTCAAAGCCGCCGAGGCGCGCGTTGCCCTCCTCGGGCAGCACACGACCACGAAGGCAGCGGGCGATGGACTCGGGCTGCTCGTGGATCTCCTTGAGCATGTAGTGGGCGAACTCGCCCTTGCCCTCGACGCCGTAGACGGGCTCCAGCTCCTCGACGGTGTGGGGCGCGGCGCGTCCACCGGAGAGGCGCAAGGTGGCGACGTCATCGGACTTCACCACGGCCAGCTCGCCGTCCTCCAGGTAGATCACGCGGCGGGTGTACCGCACGAGCGCGTGGGAGTCCGAGGCGATGAAGTTCTCACCTTCGCCCAGGCCGACGACGAGGGGCGAGCCGTTGCGGGCGGCGAGGATGAGGTCGGGGTGGTCGGCGAAGACGACGGCGACGCCGTAGGTGCCGCGCACCTCGCTGAGCGCCCGGCGCAGGGCCTCGACGGGGTCGCCCTGGTAAAACTTGCGGATGAGGTGGGGCAAGACCTCGGTGTCGGTGTCGGAGCGGAACACCACACCCTCGGCCTCCAGGTTCCGGCGGATGACCTGGTGGTTGTCAAGGATGCCGTTGTGGGCGACGGCGACGCGGTGCTCGGTGTCGGCGTGGGGGTGGGCGTTGGCGCGGGTGACGCCGCCGTGGGTGGCCCAGCGGGTGTGGGCGATGCCGAGGTGGCTCGTCGTGCGCTCGGGCATCGACGCGGCAAGATTGGACACCTGACCAACTTCTCGCCGGATGGTGAGGTTCTCACCCTCTAAGATCGCCACGCCAGCGCTGTCGTAACCGCGGTACTCCAGGCGCCGAAGCCCATCCAGCAGCACCGGGCCCGCGTCGCGGTGCCCCACATATCCGACGATTCCACACATGGAGACGCTCCAGGCCGGGGGCAGGCCCGGCGACGATGAGGGGTAGAGTCACGACCAGCGCCGGTGGATCACCGGGCGGCGGCGGCCGAGAGCAGCTCCTCCTCCAGCTTGTCGATGTCGCCGGGAATGTAGCCCTGGTGGAAGGCGAGCACCACGCCGCCGGGGCCGAGCACCCAGGTGGACGGGATGCCAGTGACCTTGGCCTCCCGCGCCAGGGCGGGGTCACGGCCGATGACGAGCTGGTTGAGCTCCCGGCTGGCGAGCCAGCGGGTGTAGTCGCGCTCCTGCTCGTCCACGGAGAGCGCGACGATCTTCACCGGCACACCCTGGGCGTTGAGGCGGCCTGCGAGCTTGTCGAGCTCGGGCAGCTCGGCGACGCAGGGCACACACCAGCTCGCCCAGAACGCCACGACGATGAGGGGCTCGGCGTTGAGGTCCAGAGCACCTTGGCGGGTCTGCACCACTCGCACGGGGAACCGTGGCGCGGCGGTCGCGGCCGGCGGCGGAGGG
>JAKLKD010000215.1 GCA_023150845.1 Myxococcota bacterium
CTTGTCCCCCAGCGCCTCGGCCAGAGCTTCAGCGACGCCCACCTTCGACCCAAAAGTCGCCACCGTGGCCGCCTCGTCTTGGCGCCGGGCCGCGCCAGGGGACATCACCCCGGCGGCGTGAACGATGAGATCGACGGGGCCCACCCGGTCCAAGAGCGCGGAGAGGCCCTCGGGGAGCTGTGTGCTGTGCAGCACAATGGTCCCCTCCCCCTCGACGGGCTCGGCGGCGCGGCGCCCGACGAGGTGCAGGGTGCGGCCAGGGCGCGCCCAGGCCCGGGCCAAGGCGCGGCCGATCCCGCCGGTCCCGCCGAGGATGAGCACACGGTCCCCCAGCTCCGCCGCCTCGTCCAGAGACGTCGGGGCGAGGCCCAGGCGGCACCAGCGCCCGTCGATCCAGCGCAGCCGCCCGGCGACGTCCGGCGGCGGGCCGTCCCCGGCGCAGGCCGTGACGCTCAGCTCCGGGCGCTCTTGGCCGAGCCCCCAGGCCCAGCTCGCCAAGGCCCAGGCCAGCCGCCCCGAGGCCCGCACGCAGACCCGCCCTGGCGGCGCGTCCAAGAGCGCGCGGCGCAGGCTGCCGATCGCCGACACCAGCCCCGCGGCGTCGTCCGCCGCGACCTCCAGGCGTTGCACCCCGGGGTCCGCCTCGCCGACGTCGTCGATCGGGGTCCACACCGGGGCGAAGGCCCGCGCCCCCGGCGGCGCCCGGAGCGAGAGGCCCTCGACGTAGAGCACGAGCTGCCCGGCCTCGTCCAGGGCCCAGATCGCCGCGTCCTCGGGCTGTCCCAGGGTGAGCACCCGCAGCCGCCCGCGGAGCTCGCCGAGGCGCACGATCCGCCGCGCCCCCGCCGGGATCCGCAGGGACGCATCTTCGCTGAGCCCAGCGACGGCCTGGAAGACGGCGTCTAAGGCCGCCGGGTGGAGCACGAGGCCGGGCTCGGTGAGGCCCTCGACCTCGGCCACGGCCCAGCCAGGCCCCCGGCGGAGCGCCCGCACCCGCTGGTAGACCGGCCCGTGGTGCATGCCCAAGGCGCGCAGGGCGGCGTAGAGCGCCTCGGGGGCGAGGGCCTCGCCGTCCTCACGCCAGGGCGGGGGCGGCGGGACGGACAGGTCCTCGCTCACCCGCGCCTCGGCCGAGCGCCGCTCCCCCTCCACCACGAAGACGGCGTCGCCCTCGCGGACGAGCTCGGCGGCCCCGGTGATCGGCCGCCACCAGCGCAGCCGCTCCAGCGCCCGGGCCTCGCCGCCCCGCATCAGCAGCTCGACGCTCGCCGCCCCAGGCCAGAGCGGCCGGCCCTGGACGCTGTGCTCGGTGAGCAAGGGCCCCGGCGTGAGGCGCGGCGGGGCGCGGTCGGGCAGGGGCAGGTGTCGGCGGGGCCCGGCGGGGGCGGCGGCGGTCCCCCAGCTCAAGGGGCCGTCCGGGCGCTCCAGGACGAGGTGGGCGTTTGTGCCGCCGAAGCCGAAGGAGCTCACGCCGACGAGGCGCCCGTCGAAGGCCTCGACGGCCTGGGGCACCCGGAGCCCGGCCAAGGCGGCGACGGGGCGCTCGGCGCCGAGGCTCGGGTAGAGGGCGCCGCTCGTGAAGCCGCAGAGGGTCTTCACCACGGCGGCCGCCCCGGCGGCGGACATGAGGTGGCCGAGCTGGCTCTTCACCGAGCCGACGGGGGTGCCCGCCGGGAACACCGCGCTGAGGCTCGACGCCTCGGCGAGATCCCCCAGGCGGGTGCCCGTGCCGTGGGCCTCGACGGCGTCGCAGTCCGCGGGGGACCGCCCGGCATCAGCCCAGGCCGCGCGCATCACCTCGATCTGGGCCTTGGGGTTCGGCACCACCGGGGCCCGGGTGCGGCCGTCTCCGCCCAAGGCGCCCCCGGCGATCCAGGCCAAGGGGCCGCGCCCGAGGCGCTCGGCGAAGGGCTCCCGGGCCAACAAGAACACCGCGCCGCCCTCCCCCATCACGAGGCCGTCGGCGCGCTCGTCGAAGGGCCGGCACACGCCGCTGGGCGAGAGCGCCCCGGCCCGGCTCATCACCCGAAACGGTGTGCCCGTGAGCGCGAGGTACACCCCGCCCGCCAGGGCCAGCTCGCAGTCCCCGGCCTCCAGCGCCCGGCGCGCGAGGTGAATCGCCACCAAGGACGAGGCGCAGGCGCTGTCGACGACGACGGCGGGCCCAGGCCGGTCGAGCTGCCAGCCGACCCGGGCGCCGATGAGGTTCCGTAAGCAGCCGGTGATCGTGCTCGTCGGCGCCGGGACGCGGTCGAGGCGGGCGCGCACGAGCTCGTGGAAGTCGTCATGGGAGACGCCCAAAAACACGCCCAAGGAGCCGGAGGGCTGCCCCGCGCGCTCCAGCACCTCGGCGCCGAGCTCCAAGGCGAGGCGCTGCTGGGGGTCCATCCACGCCGCGTCCTCATCCGAGAGCCCAAAGCGCCCCGGGTCGAAGTCCCAGACCCGGTCCAAGAACGCCCCCGCCCGGCTCGCCGCGGGGTTGAGGCCGCCGTCGGGGAAGGGCCGGTCCGGCGGGGCGGCGCGGGTCTGCGGGGCCTGGGCGCTGAGCACCTCGTGCAGCGCGCCCTGGTGATCCGCGCCAGGCAGGCGGAAGGCGCAGGCGAACAGGCCGATACGGGTCATGCGCTGATCTCTCCGTCATGGACGACGATTCTACGCTTCGGGGCGCCATGAGGCCGCCTCTACGGGCGGCTGGACGCGCCAAGCTGAGGTAGCATGGGCCAGATGAGCAAGACGCCCTCATGGACCGAGCCCAGCCAGGACGCCGAGGCCGCCTCAGACCCCCGCGGCGACGGCGCCACGACCTTCTCCTTGGAGGAGGGCCCACCCGTCATCAGCGTGATCTCCGCCGCCCGCTACGTCGCCGCCCAAGAGGTCGGCCGCGGCGCGCTGGGCGCCGTGGAGGCCGTCACCGACCAGCAGCTCGGGCGTCGGGTGGCGCGGAAGCGGCTCATCGTCGAGGGCAGCGCCCACCGCGAGCGCTTCTTGCGGGAGACCCGCATCACGGCGCGCCTGGAGCACCCGAACATCGTGCCGCTCTACGACGTCGGCACCCAGCCCGACGGCTCGCCCTGGTACACGATGCGGCTCTTGCCCGGGCGCACGCTCAGCGACGCCATGGCCCGAGCCCAGAGCCGCGCCGAGCGCCACGCGCTCCTCGACCACGTCCTCGACGCCTGCCAGGCCATGGCCTACGCCCACGCCCGGGGCGTCATTCACCGCGACCTCAAGCCCGAGAACGTCGTGGTCGGCGGCGCCGGGGAGACCTGGGTGGTGGACTGGGGCCTCGCCGTGGCCCTGCCGGGGAGCCCCCTCGCCGACGGGCCGCCTCCGCGCTGGGGCGTGGCGGGCACCCCCTCGACCATGGCCCCAGAGCAGGCCCGGGGGGAGGCGCTCGACGCCCGCGCCGACGTCTTCGCCTTGGGCGCGATCCTCTTTGAGCTGCTCACCGGGGCGCCGCTCCGCCGGGGGGACGCCAAGCGTATGCTGGAGCAGGCCGCGACCGCCCCGCCGCCGACCATGCGCCGACGCAACGTGCGGGTGCACCCGGCGCTGGCGGCCATCGTCGAGAAGGCGCTCTGTTTTGAGCCCGCGGGCCGTTACGCCGACGCCGGGGCGCTCAGCGAGGACCTCCGCGCCTGGAGCGCCGGGCAGCGCGTCAACGCCTACAGCTACTCCCCCGTCGAGGCCCTGCGCCTCCTCTATGACCGCTACCGCTGGCAGGTCCGCGTCGGGCTCGCCACCTTGAGCTTCGCCTCCGTCGTCTTGGCCCTGGCCGTGCGCCAGGTGCGGGCGGAGCGTGACCACGCCTTGGCCGCTGAGCGGGACCGCGCCCAGGCCCTCGGTGTCGTGCTCGCCGCCCGGGCGAGCGACGAGCTGGCCATGGGCGACCCGCTCATGGCGAGCCTCTACGCCGCGGAGAGCCTCCGTTACGCCGACCGCCCCGAGGCCCGGGGGGTGCTCGCCCGCACCGCGGCGATGCCGATGCCCACCCTCGCCCGCACACAGGCCGCCCCCGGCGGCTGCGAGCAGCTCGATCTTGTCCCCGGCGGCACGCTCTGCGGCTCTGTTCAGCACATCAGCCTGTTTCGCCCCGGCGGTGAGCTGGCCTGGCGCCACGAGGCCCACGCGCGCCGCATCGCGCCGTCCCCCGACGGCGCCCGGGTCGCCGTGGCCACGGGCGAGCGCCTGCTCGTGCTCGACGCCCGCGACGGCGAGGTCTTGGAGGACCACGCCCTGCGCGCCACCGCCGTCGGCTGGTCCTCCGATGGCCTGCTCGTCGGCGGCCTCGGCGGGCGGCTGCGTCGGGGCGACCTCGACGACACGCAGAGCGACGCCGCCGTGCTCTGCGGCGGCCTGATGGCGGACGTGTCGTGGGCCCAGGACAACCAACGCCTGGGCATCGTGTGCACCAACGGGCGCTTCGGCGTGTTTGACCGCGAGGGCCGGGCGCTCGGCCTCGGCCGCGTCGACTCGGCCTCGTTCACCATGGCCTTCCACCCGACGAGCGGTCGCCTCGTGCTGGGCTCCTTTGACGGCCTCGTCGAGCTCGCGGCCCCCGGCGAGGCGCCCCTGCGCCGATTTGTGGTGGATGGTGGCGTCGTCACCGAGGCGCGCTGGTCGCCCGATGGCCGCTGGCTCGCCGCGTCTACAGACCAGGGCGAGATCGTCGTCTGGGACGGCGACACCGGGCGCCGACTGTTCGCGCTCACGGGGCTCGGCTTCCCCGGCGCGTCGATCGTGTTCAGCGACGACAGCCGCCAGCTCACCACCTCTGGCGGCGCCGGGGATCTGCGGGTGTGGGACCTCCCCGCGCCGACCCCGGAGTGGTTTGACGCGGAGCTGGGCGTCGGCTTTTTGTCCGTCGATGCGGCCCGGGGCCTCCTGTACACCACGGACGGGCTCAACCGCGCGGTGAGCTGGCGCGCGGCGGATCGGCGGCGGGTGGCGGAGCTGTTCCCCGCCGGGAGCGTGCTCGTGACCCCGACCTCCCGGGGGGCGCTCGTGCTCACCACCCACCACGGCTGGCAGCTCGTGGACCCCTTCAACGGGCTGATCCTGGAGCAAGGAGCGTCCACGAAGGACGACCCCATCCGGAAGGCCTGGACCCTCGCGAACGGCGACGTGATGTACGCCCTGCGCGACAAGCCCGACCGCCTCATCACCTTCGACCCCGAGCACCCCGACGTGCGCACCGAGCGGGTGATGGACGGCCCGATCAGCCGCGCCTGGAGCAGCCCCGGCGGCGTCGTGCTCGCGCTCATGGGCACGACCCTGCACTTGCTCGATGAGCGTGAGGGGCTCGCCCTGCTTCAATCGTTGCCCGCCGCCGAGGACCTGCGCGCGGCGACGCTCTCCCCGGATCGCCGCCTGCTCGTGATGTCTGACGCCCCGCCGGATCTCACCGTCATCGATCTACAGACCGGCGCCAAACACACCCTCAAGGGCCACCTTCATTACCCCATCGCCTCGTTGTGGCTCTCGGACACACGGCTCGTGACGACGTCTTGGGACGACACCCTGCGTGTTTGGGACGTGCCCACCGGGCGCTGTATCGCCGTGCTCGCCGGGCACTCCGGCCGCGTCGTCGACGTCGGGCGCGTCGGCGACACCCTCTACAGCGCGAGCTGGGACCGCACCGTGCGCGCCTGGAGCCTCTCTGTGCTCGACGCCACCCCGGCCCTGCTCCTAGAGCGCGCCGAGCTGATCACCGGCCTGCGCATCACCGACGACGGCCGGACCGTGCGGGTCGAGGACTGACCCGGCCCAAACGCTCGGCTCAGAAGCTCGGGTCCGCGCAGCAGCGGGCGCCTGTGGAGTAGTCGTGGTAGTCCCGACTGTGCGCCGTGGTGCGGTACTCGCAGCCCGCGCCGTTGATCTTCGCGTCGGCGTAGAACCCGCCGCGGAAGGTGCCGTCGGCGTCGCTCACCCACTCGTGCAGGTTGCCGTGCAGGTCGAGCACCCCCTCGGGCGTCACGCAGGCCGGGAAGTCTCCGCTGGCGGCGAGGCTCTCCGGCTGCTGGTTGATGCCGGGGTCGTTCATGTGTTCGGTGTCCCAGACCCCGTCAGACGTGCCGAAGTAGTCCACGACGGGGTGCCCGCCGCCATAGGTGTCGTTACACGCCATGAGGTCGTAGCTGTCGCCGTAGGGGTAGACACGGCCCTCGTCGCCGCGGCAGACGAGGAGCCACTCCTCGCTCGTGCACAGACGTTTGTTGGACGCGGCGCAGGCCGCCTCGGCCTCGTCGCCGGAGATGTAGCCTTGCGGGACGAGCCCGGGGGTGGCCACGGCGCGCACGGTCTCGCCGGAGAGCGGCCCGTAGGGGGCGCGAGGGGTCCAGACCCCGTCCACAAGCACCTCCAGGCTGAGCTCAACGCGGTCTACGCAGATGGCCTCGCCGATGAGCGCCATACCTTTGGGGCAGGGCCCGGCGGGGGCGTCGCTGTCGTCGCTGTCGTCGCCGCCGTCGCCTTGGGCGGGGCTGTCCGAGGCGGGCGCGGTGTCCGCGGGGCCGACCTTGACCCCGGGCAGGCTCGGCGCGCAGTTGAGGCCGAGGGTGAGCAGGATCAAGCCTGCTCCTTCACGCCGTCGAAGCGGCTCACCCGCACCCGACCGTTCACCTCCCGGGCGGGGCGCGCCATGAGCTCGTCCATCTTGCGCCAGAAGGCGGCGTTGAGGTCAACGTTCGCCGAGATGCCCGTGCCCAAGAGGAGGATGAGCAGGTCCGCGCACTCCTCGGCGAGCTGCTCCGGGGACTTGCCCTTGGTGACGCAGGCGCCGATCTCGCCGAGCTCTTCAGCCATGAGCGCGACGCGGTAGACGAGCTCTTCGCCGCCGCGGGCCTTGAAGTTGTGCTTGTCGTGAAAGCTCTGCACCGCCGCGAGCATGGCCGCGTAGGAGTCCGTCTCACCGGGGTCGGGGGCGCCGGGCGCTGGGTCGTTGGGCATCGAACCTCCAGCGGGCCCCCTATCTCACCTCGGCGAGAGCGCCTACCCCTAGCCCTATCGCGGGCGGCGCCCACGCACGACGTAGTGCCGCGGCATCGTCTCGGGCACGACCTCGGCCTCAAACCCGCCCGCGACGAGGTCCGCGACGACCTCCTCGGCGCTCAGCCGCATGGACAGAGGCGGGCCGAAACCTTCGGTCTCCTCCTTCAAGAAGTCGACGATGACGAACACGCCGCCGGGCTTGAGCGTCTGCAGCACAGTCGCCGCGTAGGCGCCGCGGCCCTCGATGTGGTGCCAGACGTTGAGCGTGACGACGGCGTCGACGCTGGTGTCGGGCAGGCCCAAGCGATCCATCGGCGAGAGGTGGGTGCGCACCGTCGTCCAGCCCTCCTTGGCCTTGGCCTCGTCCAAGAAGGTGAGCATGGCCTGCTCGATGTCCGTGGCGATGACCACACCGTCTGGCCCGACGGCCTTCACCAGGGGCGGCAGCAGGTAGCCCGTGCCCGCGCCGAGGTCCACCACCGTCTGCCCCGCCGTGAGGCCCAAGGCGGCGACGATCTCCTCGGGCTTCTGGTAGGCGTCCCGCTCGGGCGAGTTCCAGTCGGCCACAAAACGGGAAGGATCGGCGAAGTGGTCCGCGCCGTGGGCGCCGTGGCCGACACCATGCCCCTCCCCGTGGCCCGCGCCGTGACCGGCCTCGGTGTGCGGCGCGGCGGCGCGGCAGCCGCCGACGAGGGCGCCGAGGATGATGAGCTGCGGGACCGTGGTGGACGACATGGGGGCTCCGGTGCTGGAGCGCCGAGCATAACCGGCGGAGGCCCCAAGGCGCCGCGGCGAGATGTCGCGGGCCGCGACTGGAGCGCCGCGCGGGTCGTAGAGTGCACCCTGACCGATGGCCTGTCCGCTCGTGGCCGCAGGGCTTGACAACGCTCCAAGACGCGGCCCGGCGCGGCAGGCTATGCTAACTTCAACGAGACCAACGGAGGACATCATGCGCGTCGGAGAAGCAGGAGAGGTCGTACTTCCCCCCGAGCTGCGAGAACAGTTGGGCATCAAGAGCGGTACGGAGGTGAGCTTCCGCGTCGTCGGCGATGTCGTCGAGATGCGAGTCTCCCGTCAACCAGGCGACCGAGGAAAGGAGGTCGTCAAGCTCCTCACAAACGCCAACTACACAGGACCGAACGCCGAGACGCTCATGGCCATGACGAGGGGTGAAGGAGCGTGACTGGGTTCCTGATCGACACCAACGTCATCATCGACGTGCTGAAGAACGACCCCGTGTGGCGCCCCATGGTCCGCGAGCACGCTGGAGCGCTGCGCCGACTCGGGCCTATTGATCATCAACCCGATCATTTATTCCGAGCTTGCGGTGGGGTTCCCGCGCATGTCCGACATCGATCTTGCGCTCCCATCGACGCTTTGGGAGCGTCGGCAACTAAGCTGGGAGGCCAGCTTTCTGGCTGGGCAGGCCTTCCGAGAGTACCGCCAGCGCGGCGGACCTCGCACATCGACGCTCCCCGACCTCTTCATCGGCGCGCACGCCGCCGCCGAGGGCTTGGTCATCGTGACCCGCGATCCCGCTCGAATTCGAACCGCGTTTCCGTCGGTTCAGCTCATCACCCCCTAAACCTCACGCGAACAGCGGCCCGCTCCACCGGCGCTTGTCGTTGAGGAGCTGCTTCGCCCGCTCCAGGGCCTCGGGGGCGACGTACAGTCGGGCGATGCGGCGCTCGCGTTTGTAACGCTCAAACACCTCGGTGGCCTGGGTGATGGGCATCGCCGCGGGGTGGGGGCCGGGGGTGCGGTTGAGCACAAAGATGGGCGGGGCGCTCTCGCGCTTCTGGCCTACGGCGGCGTAGCGGCTGAGCTTGCCCACCGACGAGGCGGCGATGGTGTCGATGCCCGCCTCGCGTAAGCTGGCCTCGGCCCAGGTGAGATCGACCTCCTCCTCGGTGCCGTGCAGCTCAACGAGGCGCTCATAGGGGCGGCGCTGGCTCACGGCCTGGGCCCAAGGATCCGCCGCCTGGCGCAGATGCGCGACGAGGTGCACGTCGTCGATCTGCACGTACTCGTCCATGTCCGCGGGCAGGCTGTAGGTGTTGCCGGGGCCGTTGAAGTAGCGGCGCAGCATCTCCTCAAACACGATGGACTTGTGGTGGAAGTACACCATCACGAACATGTGGTAGCGGGCGACCAAGAAGTCGTCGAAGGCGTAGAGCGCGCGGCGGTCCAAGGCGAGCGAGACGTTGTCGTTCTCGACGTAGACGCTCAGGTTGTTGAGCAGCCAAGGCACGTCGATCTGCCCGTACTTCGCCCCGGAGAAGTAGGAGTCCCGCACGAGGTAGTCCATGCGGTCGACGTCGAGCTCGGAGCTGATGATCTGGGAGAGCACGCGGCGGTGGTCGAGGCCGTCGATGACGAAGAAGTCGTCGGGGGCGGGCAGCTCCCGGGAGATGAGCGCCGCGACGTGGGCCGCGGTGAAGCCGAAGCCCCGGGAGATGAGCGGCGTCAGCGAAGACTGCGTGAGCAGGCCGATGGTGTAGTCCTCGTGGCTCGCCCGGCGGTCGCCCCGGGCCTTGAGCACCTCGGGGGGCAAGACGTCGAGGCCCAGCGCCCGGAGCGAGGGCATCGCGAACTCCGTGCAGTGGGAGAACGGGGCGTGGCCGAGGTCGTGGAGCAGGGCCGCGAGGCGCACACACTGGCGCAGCTCGGCGCGGCGGGGCTCGGGCAGGGGGTGCTCCCGGAAGGCGTGGTCAAAGGCCTGCCCGGCGAGGTGCATCACCCCGACGCTGTGCAGGAGCCGCGAGTGCGCGGCGCCGGGGAAGGACCACTCCGAGAAGCCCATCTGCTTGATGCTGCGCAGGCGGATGAGCGCGGGGTGGTCGATGAGGGGCTCTTCAGCCCGGCTGACGGGGATGGCCCCGAAGATTGGGTCGCGGACTTCCATGCCGGGCGGCTTAACCGGGGACGGTGGCGGGCGCCCCGGCGCGGCGGGCAAAACGACGAGTGGCCGCGGGATCCCCGGACAGAATTGGGCCTGGCGCGCGCAGACCACGGCGAGGCGCCCCTCGGCCCCTGCACACCCCCTGCACAAACTCCCCTCCCCGCCGCCTCACCCCCTGCGAGGCCTCGCCCAAGCCGTCGGGCATGTTGGGGACATGAGCCGCCTCGCCACCCTCCTCCTGCTCCCTGGCCTCGTCGCGCTGGCCGCCGAGCCCGCGCTCTGGCTCGTGGAGCAGTGGCGGCGGCCCATCGACGGCTCCGCCGGGGTGCTCGCCGCCCTCGCCGCCTTGGCCTTGGCCGTGCGCGCCGCCCGCAGCGGCCCCGACCCCTCCCCCGGCGCCGACGCCCGCCTCGCCTGGGGCCTCCTCG
>JAKLKD010000216.1 GCA_023150845.1 Myxococcota bacterium
GCCCCGAGCGCCCCGCCGCCGCCGCCCATCGCCACGAGCACCCTCGCCGAGCGCCTGGAGATCGCCCTCCGCGCGGCGATCCTGCGCCACCCCCAAGGCGGCTGGCCCCAGAATCTCCCCGCCCGGGAGGCCATCGCGGAGGTGCTCCACGCCGAGTCTCCCCAGCTCTGCGGCCCCTTGGCCCTGCACGTCGTCGAGGATCAGGTGAAGGCCGTGGGCCCCGGCGCGGAGTGGTTTGAGGGCTGGTTCAAGGCGGACGTCGCCGTGGACGCCGCGGCGGGTATGCTCCTTGGTGGACTTGAGGTGCCCCAGGGCGGCTTCACCCCGGACAACCTCCCGCCGCTCTCGGGGCCTGCCCTGCGCGCGCTCTCCCGCCGTGTGGAGCGGGCGCTCACCCAAGGCTGAGCCGCGGTCGGTCGGGGTTCACCACCTTCGGTCGCGGCGCGCCGCGCGGGTCTGCTACTCTGGGCGCCTCATCAGGAGCGTCTGGCCATGCACGATCTCGTCATCCGCGGAGGCACCCTCGTCGATGGGAGCGGCGCCCCACGCCGTGTGGGTGACCTCGCCATCGACGGCGGCCTCGTCACCGCCGTGGGTGAGGTGCCGGGCCGTGGCCGTGAGGAGCTCGACGCCCGGGGCCTGCTCGTCACGCCGGGCTTCGTCGACATGCACACCCACTACGACGGCCAGGCGACCTGGGATCCCCACTGCACCCCGTCCGGCGAGCACGGCGTCACGACCGTGATCATGGGCAACTGCGGCGTCGGCTTCGCCCCGGTGCGCGAGGCCGACCGCGAGTGGCTCATCCTCACCATGGAGGGCGTCGAGGACATCCCCGGCAGCGCGCTCTCCGAGGGCATCCAGTGGTCTTGGGAGAGCTTCGCGGAGTACCTCGACGCCTTGGAGCGCCTGCCCCGCTCCCTCGACGTCGCCACCCAGGTCCCCCACGCGGCCCTGCGCGGCTACGTCATGGGCCCCCAGGCCGCCGAACAAGGCCAGGCGAACGAGGCCCAGCTCCAGGAGCTGCGCCAGCTCGTCGTCGACGCCCTGCGCGCCGGGGCCTTGGGGGTCTCGACCTCCCGCACGCCTATTCACAAGACCGCCGAGGGCGTCCACATGGCGGGCACCCACGCCGAGGTCCGGGAGCTCCTCGCCATTGCCGAGGCCATCCCCGAGGCCGGCCACGGCGTGTTTGAGCTCGCCCTGCACCACCGCGACGTGCCCCAAGACATGGGCTGGCTGCGTGAGCTGGCCCAGGTCACCGGGAAGCCCGTGCTGTTCAACCTCAGCCAGATCGACGAGCTCCCGGAGCTCTGGCGTGAGGATCTGCGGCTGATGGAGGCCGCCCAGGCCGAGGGCCTGCCCCTCTACGCCCAGGTCGCGGGCCGCGGCATCGGCATCTTGCAGAGCTGGCGCTCGACGGTGAACCCCTTCCGCCTCTGCTCGACCTACGCCGCCATCGCCGCGCTCCCTTGGGAGGAGCAGCTCAGCCACCTGCGCGACCCCGAGTTCCGCGCCCGGCTCACCGAGGAGGAGCCCTTCTCGTTTGGCCCCCTGGAGGACTTCGTCACCCGGGCCTTCCACCGCATGTGGGCGCTCGGCGACAACGAGTACGAGCCCCACCCCGACCAGAGCATCGCCGCCCGGGCCGCCCGCCTCGGCGTCAAGCCCGCCGCCCTGGCCTACGACCTGCTCATGGAGGACGATGGCGCGGGCTTCTTGTACTTCCCGCTGTTTAACTACGCCCAAGGAAGCCTCGACGTGCTGCACGCCCTGCACGGCCACCCCGGCACCCGCATGGGGCTCTCCGACGGCGGCGCCCACGTCGGCACCATCTGCGACGGCGGCATGCCCACCTTCATGCTGAGCCACTGGGCGCGGGACCGCGTCCGGGGCCCCAAGCTGCCGCTCGAGTGGCTCGTCCACCGCCAGACCCGGCAGACCGCCGAGCTCTACGGCCTCATGGACCGCGGCCTGCTCACCCCGGGCTGCCGCGCGGACGTGAACCTCATCGATCTCGATCGCCTGCGCCTCACCGCGCCCCGGGTCGTCGCCGACCTCCCCGCCGGGGGTGTGCGCCTGCGCCAAGGCGCCGAGGGCTACGTCGCGACGATCTGCGCGGGGCAGATCACCTGGCGAGAGGGCCAGCCGACCGGCGCGATGCCCGGCGCCGTCGTGCGAGGGCCGCAGCGGCCGCGCTGAGCCCGAGGGTGACCACCCCGCCGCCGCTATCACAGGCGCAGCCCTTCGGGGCCAGGGTGACCGCCGGGCCGACCTTGAGCGCCAGGGCCCCGCCGTGGAGCTGGGGCCCGCCGTGGAAGGGGCTCGTCGAGGCGTCTTGGACCTCAAAGGTGAGGCTCGTCTCCACCGTCGCCGTCGGCACCCCGGAGATCAGGCCCTCGGCGCTGAGCGTGAGCCCCGGCGGCAAGGCCCCCCGGGTGAGGGTGAAGCCGTACGGGGGTGTCCCGCCCCAGGCCGTGAGCGTCGTGGCGTAAAACTCGCCCACCCGGGCGTCGGGCAGGGCGACCGTCGTGAACGCGAGGCCCGGCGTGAGGCGCGCGCTGAGCTGCTCCCGGAGGGTCTGCGCCCCCGGGTCGTCGTGCAGGCTCGTGGACTCGGTCGGGTCGGCCTTGAGATCGTAGAGCTCGACCTCTCCGGTGGCGTGCTGGACGAGCTTGTGGTCGTCGGTGACCACGGCGGCCCACTGGGGCAAGGTGGCGGGCCAGAACTGGAGCTGGATGAGGTCACGGGCGGGGGCGCTGGGGTCGCAGAGGCGGTCGCTGAGGTCCTGGCCCTCGCCCTCAATGGTGAGCCCGGCGACACGCTGGATGAGGGCGGGCACGTCGAGGTTCACCGCGACGAGGCCCGAGTCCCGGCGGGGGCTGAGGCTCGGGTGGGCGATGAGCAGGGGCACCCGCACGGACTCCTCGTAGGCGTAGCCTTTGTCAAACAGCCGGTGCTCCCCCCACATCATGCCGTTGTCGGAGGTGAGGATGAGCAGGGTGGAGTCGAGGCGCCCCGAGGCGGCCAAGGCGTCGAGGATCGTGGCCACGGCCCGGTCTACGGAGAGCAAGCTCTCAAGCTGCTGCTGGTGGTCGAGGTCCGTCGCGGCCTGGGCTTCGTCGTTGAGCACGGGCCAGGCGCGCAGCCAGGCGGGCTTGTCGCTGAGGTCGGCCTCCATAAAGGCGCCACCTCGGTATAAAAAATCGGCGTAGGCCCCGGCGTCCCCGACGGCGGGGGTGTGCGGCGAGTGCGGCGCCAAGAACGAGAGGTAGAGGAGCGCCGGGGTGTCGTCGCCGAGCTCACCGAGCGTGCGTAAGGCCGCGGCGCGCTGGGCGTCCACGACGTAAGCCTCGTACATCACACGCTCGCCGACCCCTGACCCCTCCGGGCCGCTCCCACCCTCGACCACCTCAAACCCGACCCAGGGCTGCTCGTCGAGCCAGCCCCACCAGGTTGACCACCCTGGCGGCACATAGGGCTCCAAGGCGTCGTAGCCGTTCATGTATTTGCCGAACAGCGCCGTGTGGTAGCCGACCTCTTGAAGCCGGGTCGCTAAGGTGCGCCCGTCGTCAAAGCGGTGGGCGCCGCCGTAGCTCCCGGAGTTGCTCAGCACCCCATGTTGCGGTGCAGCATAGCCCCCGGAGATGAGGCTCGCCCGATCCGGGCAGCACATCGGCGTCGTGACATAGGCCCGGTCAAAGATCTGGGCGTGGTCCTCGACGCGGCTGAGCGTCTCGCGGAGCACGTCGAGCTGGTCCGCGCGCATGTCGTCGAACAGCACGAGCAGCACGGAGAGGGGCGCGACGGGCAGGCACGGCGTCATGCCGCCTAAGGTAGCCGCTTCTTCGCGCCCCCGTCGGTGTCCTCACTCCGCTGAGATCCCCGAGGCGCTCCGCTCCCAGCCGCCGGAGTCCCAGCCGCCGCCGCCCGTGTCTTTGCCGCCGCCTGTGTCCCAGCCGCCGCCGGTGTCCCCGCCGGTGTCGCCGCCCTCGCGCAGCCGCGCCAGCTCCGCCCGGGCGTTCTCCACCCGGGTCTCGTGGAACTTGAGGTAGTGGGCGTAGGCGCTCACGTCGGGGCCACGCCACATGCCCTCGGGGTGGTCACCCCAAGGCGCGGGGGCGTTGAGCAGGCGATCGGCGAGGTCGTGGATGAGCGACACGGCGTCCAGGGACTCCAGCTCGTCGATGACGCCCTCGCAGGTGTCGTACATCTGCTCGCGGCAGCTCTCGTCGATGCGGCAGCCGTCGCTGAGGCTCGAGTAGCCCCACAGCGGGGTCTCGCTGTACGCCCCGCCCCAGGCGTACCCGGCGTTGATGTCCGTCGAGTAGGGCAAGAAGCGGAACATCCCGTCTTCACCCTCGACGATCACGACGTTGTTGGTGTTGTGTACGTAGTCGTCGCCCACCCACAGGAGCCAATGCACGCAGCTTGAGCGCATGAAGGCGTCCCAGTCGAGGAGCTCAGCGGTGGTCTCGTCAAACTCCTGGCCGCCGTAGCTCTGGTTGATGAGCTCCCCCAAGGCGTCGATGGACGTGGTGTCGTCGCAGTCGCCGTAGTCACACTCAAAGTTGATCGCCGCGCCGTCGTAGTTGATGTCGCCCACACCCTCCCGCACGCTCACGCAGCCGCCGCCCAAAAGATCCGCGTTCTCCTCGCAGAACTCGCCCTTGTAGGTCTCCCGGGCGATCATCGGCACGAGCAGCTCACCGTCCTCCCAGCCCGTGCCGCCCACCCAGACGTAGCTCGCCCGCGCCGCGGGCACGCCCAGGGCCCGGAAGATGGCCAAGGCGCTCACCTCGCCGAACATCGAGCCCACCTGGGCGTTGTTCAGGCGGACGTGCTCCACGCCGCCGAAGGTCTGCCCCTCCACGAAGTCGTCGCTGTCGAGGCGGAAGTTGGGGATGGTGGAGGGGGTCCAGGCCGCGCCGGTGCTCTGCCCGACGAGCTTGACGTCTACGAGGCCGAAGTCGGCGATGTCTCCCTCGGGGTTCATCACCAGGAGCGTCTCCGTCGAGAGGCCGCTCGGCCCGCCGTCGGGGTCATACACGCCGTTGCCCTCGGGGACGCCGCCGCCGCCGACGTAGGGCGCGTTCAGCTCCTCCAAGATCTCCGGGCTCACCCCGATCCAGAACAGGTTGTTGTCTTCGCCCCAGAGGTCGAGGCGCAGGGCGTCCGGGGTGGTCGTCGCCGCGACCGGCGGCTCGGGCGGCGCCTCTCCGCCCGGGGTAGGATCCACGTCGTAGTGGTGGTGGATGTGGGTGACGGTGTCGCCGCAGCCCATGAGGGACAACAGCGTGATCGAGATGAGGCGCATGTGCTCTCCGTTTTATTTGGAGAGCTACCATGCACAAATCATGCCAATTGGCTTCGGATCGGAGATTTTTTGACAAGGATCCCGGATTCTCCGAGATCCTTGATCATCTCACGCCAGATCCTTGACGGTCTGAAGCGCGGCGCAGATGTCAGCGATTCGCGCTTTGCTCCGCCCGCAGCGTCTCCAGCTCCGCCCGCGCGCTCTCGGCCCGGGTCTCGTAGAAGGTGCGGAAGTGCTCATAAGCCGCGTCGTCGGGCTCACGCCACATGCCGTTGGGGTGCTCGCCCCAAGGCGCCTGGGCGGTGAGCAGGCGGTCGGCGAGGTCGTCGATGAGGCCGACCGGGTCCAGGGCCTCAAACTCGTTGATCACCTGCTCACAGGTGTCGAGCTGGGTCTCCCGGCAGCCGTCGTCGATCTCGCAGCCCTTGGACATCAGGCCGTTGCCGAACAGCGGCGTGTTGGAGTAGGTGCCGCTGAACGCCCAGCCCGCGGTGACGTCGGTGGAGTAGGGGAGCAGGCGGAACCGGCCGTCTTCGCCCTCGGCGAGCACGACGTTGTTGGAGTTGTGGATGTAGTCGTCGCCCACCCACAAGAGCCAGTGTACGCAGGCCGAGCGGTGGAACTGCGGCCAGTCAAAGTAGGGCTCCGTGCCCTCGTCGAAGGTCTGGTCGTTGAAGTTCTCGATGATGGAGGTCGCGAGCTTGGCCAGGCCCTCCATGTTCTCGCAGTCGCCGAGGTCACAGTCCGCCGTCGCCCAGGTCGTGAGGTTCACGATCTCGCCCGTGCCCTCGCGGATGCTCTTGCAGCCGCCGCCGAGCAGCTCGGCGTTCTCTTCGCAGAAGTCGCGCTTGTAGACCTCTCGGGCGAGCATCGGCACGAGCAGCTCGTCGTCCTCCCAGCCGGAGCCGCCGACCCACGCGAAGGCCGTGCGCGCGGCGGGCACACCCATGGCGCGGAACACCGCCAAGGAGCTCGCCTCGCCGAACATCGTGCCCACCCCGGCGTTGTTCAGGCGGAGGTGCTCCACCTCACCAAAACGCTGGCCCTCGACGTACTCGTCCGCGTCGAGGCGGAAGTTGGGGATCGAGCTTGAGGTCCAGGGCGCCCCCGTGGACTGCCCGACGAGGCTGAGCCCGACCTGGCCGTAGTCGGCGACCTGCCCGTCGGGGGTGATGATGAGCAGGTTCTCCGTGCCGTCGGCGCTGCCGCCCTCGATCTCATAGAGGCCGTAGCCGTAGCCAGCCCCGCCGCCGAGCCAAGGCGCGTTGATGTCGGAGAGCACGGACTCCGAGACGTTGAGCCACCAGGTGTTGTCGTCCTGGCCGAGCACGTCGGCGGGGAGCTGGTTGGCGCTCATCGTCGGGGCGACGGGCAGGTCCGCGTAGGGGTCAACGGGCGGCTCGCCGGTGTCGCCCTCCTCCTCAAGGACGTAGGTGTTGTTGATCTCGTACACGATGCTATCGGCGCAGGCGGTCGTCACCGCCGGACACAACAGGAGCAGCAGACTCTGACGAGGGAGGGACATTTGGACTCCGGGCTGGAGCCGATAAGCTACTCGTGGCCGAGGGGGGTTCGTGAGCGCGTCACCGCAGAGCCCCCGCCCCAGGATGCGGCGTGGTCAGCCCTTGACCAAGCCTTGACCAACGCTTGACGGGCCTCAGTCGGCGGCGCTCGCCGACACCGGGCCCTGCCAGGAGGGCACGACGCCCTCCGCTGATGGCGCGGTGGGCACGAAGGGCGCGATGGGGCGCAGGGTGACCGTCAGCTCCTCCAGCCGCACACCGCGGGGGGCCCCCGCCGTGCAGTCCACCGCGTAGGTGATCGCCTCCCCTGGGGCGAGGCGCCGGGTGCGGGCCTCGTCGAGGGCTCCTTGCCCGCCGACGCCCGTCGTCGACATCGACCCGAGCTCGGCGCCCTGATCGTCGCGCCACCACAGGCTGCAGGAGGGCAGCACGGCGTCGCCGTCGCTGGGCACCCGCAGGGGGTGCGTCGAGACGTTGGTCACCCGGACCTTGGCGTGGGTGCGCTCCGCTCGCACCCGAACGCGGCGGAGCTCCGCGCGGAGCGCCCCCGGGGCCTCGACGCCCAGCGTCTCGGCGACCACCTCAAACCCTAGGGTCGCCGGGGGCGGCGTGGGGACGTGCTGGTCCGCCGCCGCGCCCTCGATCCGCAGGGGGGTGAGGCTCAGGGTCAGCTCGTAGGCGCCCGCGGGGCAGCCCGGCGCGCAGGCGCCCAGGACGTCGCCGAGGGGGAGCACCCGGCGCAAGGGCTCGCCGGGCTTGAGGGCGGTCCAAGGGACGGAGGCTGCGGGGACGGCGGCGCTCGGCGGGGCAGTCGCCGAGACGATCACCTCCGCGCGGGCGCCCGTGAGGTCCACGACCCCGGTGAGCTGCACGGCCGCCAGGGCGCTCGTGGGCACCTGGCGCGTGTCCGAGGCGCCGTGGCGGTACTCCAGCTCGACATAGACCGGCTCACCGGGCCGGGGGTGGAGCGGCACGATCCGCGCCGTGAGCGCGTCTTGGGCCTGGGCGCTGGAGATCAGCCAGGCGGCGAGGAGGGGCAGGGGGCTCATCGGGGACGCTCCGGGCGGTCCAGCAGTAGAGCGTCACCGGCGGCGAGAGGTCGTCGAGGGGTCGTCAATCCTCATCTTCTCCTTGGACAAGTTTCAATGAACGTGTTCATTGAACGTATTCACCCAGCATAAGGAGCACGACGCCATGAACGTCTTCAAGAGCCCGGCCGCCCAGGCCCAGCTGCTGAGCCACCTGCCCACCTTCAAGGCCCGGGTGCTCGCCCCGAGCATCGACGAGCGTGAGGTCCAGACCCAATTCGGCCGTACCCACGTCTCGATGGCCGGCCCCGCCGACGCCCCGCCCTTGGTGGCGATCCATGGGGCGATGGCGTCGTCGTTCCACCTGCTCGCCGAGCTTGGCCCCTTGCCCAAGACCCGCCGGGTGATCGTGCTGGATGTGCTGGGCCAGTCCCCCTTGAGCGAAGACGCCCGCCTGCCGCTCACCCAAGCCGCCGCGGGGGCCTGGGTCACTGAAGTCATGAACCAACTGAACATCCCACAAGCCGACCTCTTGGGCGTGAGCTGGGGCGGCTTCTTCGCCTCCCGGGCGGCCGCCGCCCACCCCGAGCGCTTCAAGAGCCTCACCCTGCTCGTGCCTTCAGGCTACGTCGATGGCCCGGCCTTTGAGGCGATGTGGCGCCTGGCTCTGCCGATGTTCGGCTGGCGTGTGTTCGCCCATGAGCCCTCCTTGCGCCGCATGACCGCCGCCTTGTTCACCACCCAAGACGAGGCCTGGGTGCAGTGGCTCGGCGCCTGTATGCAGAGCTTCAACACCCAGCTCGTCGCCCCGCCCCTGGCGAACGACACAGAGCTTGCCGCGTGGCGAGGCCGCACCCTCGTCGTCGCCGCCGAGAGCGACCTCAGCTTCCCTGGCGAGGCGCTCTTGGAGCGTGTGCGGGCCCTCCACCCCGGCGTCGAGACCGAGCTGGTGAAGGGCGCCCGGCACGCCCCGCCGTTCACCGATGAGTTCCGGGCGTGGTTGGCGGGGCGGATTGAGGGGTTTTTGGGCGGGCGATGAGGCCAAACCTAGGAGGAGCGGGCGCTTTGGTGGTATGAAGGAGGGAGCGTTTGGTCGAGAGACCCCAATCACGGAAGATAGGCCATGCTCCTCATTCTGCTATTCCTCGGCTGCAACCGGGCGACGTGCGATTCGAGCACGCTCTCGGACCTCGCTGACGCTAACTGTGCGTATTGGGCGGCTTGCCCGGAGTTCGCACCCTTCATCATGGAGTCTTACGAGACCCATGAGGATTGCGTAGAGGCGATGACGCGCCGGGAGAGGGATGTGTGTCTGGGGGTGACGGAGGCGCCATGCAACGGCAAGCTCTCGCCAGCCAGAGTGGTAGACTGTGTGGAGGCTACCCAAAGGGCTATGGAGACTTGCGACTGGGTTTCTGGCTGCGTTTACGTCGACACGGGCATTTCGAGCGACGCCATGTATCAAGAGGTCGATTCAGCGTGCAAGAGCGAGACGGAGTAACTCGGCGTGAGTTTTCACGAAGAGAACACCCCGACGAAGGAGACGTGATGGTGCTCATGTTGCTGTTCCTCGGCTGCAACCGTACTTCATGCGAATCGCGCACGCTCACCACGCTCGCTGACGCTCGCTGCCAGGCGTGGCGCGCGTGCCCAGAGTTCGCGCCATTCGTCTTTGAAACGTATGAAGACCATGTCGCCTGCGTGGACTCGATGACCCGCTATGAGCGGGACATCTGTATGTGGGCCACAGAGCCGCCCTGCAACGGCAAACTCTCGCCAGCCAGGGTGCTTGACTGCGCCGAGGCGAACCTTGAGGCCATCGAGACCTGCGACTGGGTGCCGCGCTGCACTTACGTCGACACGGGCTTCTCCGGCGACGCCATGTACCAAGAGGTTGAATTAGCCTGCAAGAGCGAGACGGAGTAACTCGGCCGCTCGCTCCAGAGTTCATCACGTCCAAGCTCACCGCTCATTGCCGGGAGCTCGCGCCGACACATTCCAAGGTGTCGCGCCGCGTCCCTCCGCTCTGAGCAGTCTACAACACCCCCAGCGGCCCCAAGCCCCCTCAAGAGCGCCCAGGGCCGCCACCTCTGCTCACCCCGCCTTAATCTCCGTCCAGAGCTGATCCCAAGCCTGCGCGTCGGCGCCAAGGTCCTGGATGTACGCCAGCTTGGCCAGCTCCTCCGGCGTGGGGAACGGCGCGGGGCGGGCCAGAAGCGGCGCGGCCTTCTCGTTCGGGGTGCCGTATCCCGTGGCGTTGGAGATCGCGGCGCCCACCTCGGGGCGCAGGATGGCTTTGAGGAAGGCGTGGGCGGCCTTCTTGTTCGGGGCGGTCTTGGGCAACCCCATGGCGTCGAGCCAGATGGAGCCGCCCTCTTTGGGCAAGACGAAGGCGATCTGGTCGTTCTCGGCGGCGGCCTGGGCGGTGTCGCCGT
>JAKLKD010000217.1 GCA_023150845.1 Myxococcota bacterium
CCGGTCGCCGGGAGGGCTGGTCGGCCTGGCGCGCCTGGGGCGAGGGGGACGCCTGGCAGCTCTCTGGCGCCGTCGTGCTCTGCCTCAGCGCGCCGACCGCCGAGGGCGTCGCCGACGCTCCGCCTCGCCCGGAGGCGCTCACCCGGGCCTTGACCGCGCCGCCGGAGCGGCCGCTGCGGGCCTTGTTGGCTTTGGTGCGGGAGATCGCGCCGGGCCTGCCGCTGCAGCTCCTCGCCGGGACCGCCGCGGGCGCCTTGGGCGGCGTCGGCGAGGCGCTCCTGCTCCGAGCGCTCATCGACCTCGGGCTCACCCTGCGCACCCCGGCCCAGCGGGGTCTCGGCGTCGTGGTCTTGGTCGGCCTCATGGTCTTCAACCTCGCCATGGCCTTGTCGATGGCGGCGCAGCAGCAGCGGGCCGGGCGTCGTTTAGAGCTCAACCTGCGCCTCCGTTTTCACGAGAAGCTGCCCCGGCTCGCCGACCGATATTTCTCGAGCCGACTGCCCTCGGACCTCGCCGAGCGCGCCCACGCCATCTCCGCCCTGCGCGCCCTGCCGACTGTGCTGGGTGGCGCGATGGCGACGGTCATGAGCCTCGCCGCGGTGAGCGCCGGGGTGGCGGTCCTGGACCCCTCGGCCTTAGGACCGGCGCTGATCGCCGCGGGGGTCGGCGTCGCCGCGCCGTTTGTGATTCACCCCTGGCTCGCGAGCCGGGAGCTGCGGCGGCAGACCTATGACGGCACCCTCGCCCGGAGTTACCTCGACGCGATGTTGGGGGCGATCCCGCTGCGGGCGCACCGCGCCGAGGAGTCTCTGCGGCGTGAGCACGAGTCGCTCCTGACACAGTGGCTTCAGGCCGGTGAAGACGCTCTGCGGGCCTCGGTGCTCGCGGGGCTCGCTCAGGGCGCGGTGGGCCTCGTGCTCGCGGCGTGGCTGGTGCTCGGGCACCTCCAGCGCGCGGAGCAGGCCGGGGCGGCGCTGCTGCTCGTGTTCTGGGGCACCCAGCTCCCGGCCTTGGGGCGGGCCTTGGCCTCGGCCACACGGTCGCTCCCGGCGCTGCAGTCCGTCGCCGCCCGGGTGATGGAGCCCCTGGACGCCCCGGAGGAGGGCGGCGTAGACGGGCCTCCGCCGCCGGAGTGGGCCGAGGGCGCCCTCGGCGTGCAGCTCCACGAGGTTGAGGTGCGGGCTGGCGGGCGGTCTGTGCTCACCGGGGTCAACCTCAGCCTCGCCCCAGGGGAGCACGTCGCCGTCGTCGGGCCGTCCGGCGCGGGGAAGTCGTCCCTGGTGGGCCTCTTGCTCGGCTGGCACAGCGCCAGCGCCGGGGAGATCCGCGTCAACGGCGTGGCGCTGAACGCCGCGCGGCTCCCGGCGCTGCGGCGGCGTGTGGCCTGGGTCGACCCGGCGGTGCAGCTCTGGCGGGGCTCCCTCGTCGATAACCTGCGCTACGGCCACGAGGACGCTCCCCTCGATCTGGGCGCCATCCTGCGTGACGCGGAGCTGGACGGTGTGCTCGCGGAGCTGCCCGACGGCTTGGGGAGCCCCTTGGGTGAAGGCGGCGGGCTGCTCTCTGGGGGCCAAGGGCAGCGGGTGCGCCTCGGGCGGGCGTTTGGGCGGCCGGACGTCGGCCTCGCGCTCTTGGACGAGGCGGCCCGGGGGCTCGACCGGGGGCGCCGCCGGGCGCTCACTGACGCGGCGCGGTCGCGCTGGGCGGGGGCCACCCTCGTCTGTGTCACCCACGACGTCGGCGACGCCGGGCGTTTCCCCCGGGTGATCGTCGTCGAGGACGGGCGGATCGTGCAAGATGGCGCGCCGGAGGCCCTGCTCCGCGACGAGGGCGGCCTCTACGCCCGTCTCGTGGCCGAGGAGCGTGAGGTGCTCGCGGCCCTGCAGGGCGGCGAGGGCTGGCGGCGCTGGCAGGTTGAGGCCGGTCGTGTCGTCGAGGAGGGCCGATGAGCCCAAAGGACAGCACACCGAGGCCCGAGCAGGGGCAGACCGCGCTGGATGAGCTCGTCTGGGCGTCGTCGCGGCTCAGCGAGGCCGTCGAGGCCCTCGCCCGAGCGAGCGGCCTCGCCCGAGGGGACGCCGCCCAGGGCCCGCCGGACGAGCCGCCCCCGGCGGTGGCGGCGCGTTTGGGCGTCGAGCTGAGCGGGGTTCACTCCGACGTGGCCGGGCTCCCGTCGATGCTGCGGCGGGCCCCGCCGTTTGTGCTGAATCTTGGGTATGGCGCGGAGTCACCCTTCCTGGTGGTCGTCCGCCGTGACCTCTGGGGCGCGCTCGTCGTGCTCGGCCCCGATGGGCGCCGGGGGCGGGTCAGCGTGGCCGAGGTGTCGGAGCGCCTCTGCGGGCCGCTCGTCGCTTGGACGAGGCCGGGCTCGCGCCGCGCCGCCGGGCGAAGGCCCGCGCCCGCCTCCTCGCCGAGCGCCTCTCCGCGGCCCGGCTCGGCGGGGGTCTGCTCCTGCGGGCGGCGCCCTGGTCGAGCCCCCTGGCGCTCGCCCGAGACGCCGGGCTCTTGCCGCCGCTCCTGAAGCTCCTCGTCGCCCGGGCCGTGGGCCTCGTCTTGGGCCTCGTCTCTTGGGTGATCATCGGCGGCGGCGCGCTCTCCGGCCAGCTCAGCCCGGCTTGGGTGGGCGGCTGGGCGCTCTTAGGGCTCTCCGGGCTCGTGCTTGGGCAGTGGGGCGCCTGGCAGCAAGGCCAGCTCGCCCTTCGTGGCGGGGCGGCGGTCAAACGTCTGCTCCTGCGGGGCGCGATGAACCTCGACCCCGAGCACCACCGCCGCCAAGGCGCGGGCGGATCCTTGGCCCGGGTCTCCGAGTCCCAGGCCATCGAGGATCTGGTGCTCTCCGGCGGGCTGAGCGTGATCTTCGGGGTGTTTGATCTCTTCGTCGCCGCGGGGGTGCTCTGGCTCGCCCCGGCGGGGCCCGCGCTGGTGGCGCTGTTTGTGCTCTGCCTCCTGGCCACGATCGCGGCGACTGTGCGGGGTGGGCGCCTGACGCTGAGGCTCACCGAGGGGCGGCTGACCCTCGCCGGGCTGCTCGTCGAACGAATGGTGGGGCACCGCACCCGGCTCGCCCAGGCCCACGCCGACCGGCGCGTGGCGGGGGAAGACGAGGCCCTCGCCGAGCACCACCTGCGGGTGGAGCGCCTCGATCAGCACCGCCTCTGGCTTCACGCCTTGCTCGGCGGCGGCTTCTCGGCCCTCGCGATGGCCTGCCTCGGCGCCGTGTTTGTGACGGGCGCCTTGCCGGCGGAGGCCTTGGCGCTGGGCGTCGGTGGCGTGCTCCTCGCGCAGGGCGCGCTCCTGGGGGTGAACACCTCCTTGGACGGGCTCGTCGCGGCGGCGGTGTCGTGGCGGGCGATACAGCCCTTGGCCGAGGCGGCGCGGGCTGCCCCCCAGCTCGGCGATCTGCGGGTGAGCCCGGCGGCGCCGCGACCTGGGGAGCTGCTTCTGCGCGCCCAGGGCCTACGCTTCACCTGGCCGGGGCGCCCGCGGCCCACCCTCGATGACGTGCAGGTCAGCCTCTACGCCGGGGACCGCGTGCTGCTCGGCGGGCCCTCCGGCGGTGGAAAGTCCACCTTCGCGGCCATGCTCTCGGGGCAGCGGCCCCCAGACGCCGGGCTCCTGCTGCTGCGGGGGCTCGACCTCGGCACCTTGGGCGAGGGGCGCTGGCGTGGCGCCGCCGTGGCCGCGCCGCAGTTCCACGAGAACTACGTCTTCACCCACAGCCTCGCCTTCAACCTGCTCCTGGGCGGGGAGTGGCCCGCCGAGCGGCATGCGCTGGAGCAGGCCCGGGCGCTCTTGGAGGAGCTCGGCTTGGGGCCGCTCTTGGCGAAGATGCCCGCGGGGCTCTCGCAGTTTGTGGGGGAGTCGGGCTGGCAGCTCTCCCACGGTGAGCGCAGCCGGGTGTACCTCGCCAGAGCCCTGCTTCAAGGGGCAGATCTCGTGATTTTGGACGAGAGCTTCGCCGCTCTGGATCCGGCCACGCTGCGCCGCTGCCTCGACGTGGCGCAGCGCCGCGCCGGGACGCTCATCGTCATCGCGCACCCTTGAGCGGCCCGGGCGAGGGCCCTGGACCTGCTGTATAGTGAGGGGCGACGAGGTCGAGTCCGATGAGCGCGCTAAGCATCTTCGCCCTGTGGTTCGGCGGTGGCCTCGCCTCCGCCGCGGAGACCTTCTCTGACCAGGCCTTCTACTACGGGGACCTCCACGCCCACACCGGCTACTCCGGGGACGGCGGCTCGGCGGACATGGGCAACTGCAAGGGCTCCTGCGGGAACTTCGCTGATGTCTTCGTGACCGCGCGGAGCAACGGCCTCGACTTCGTGGCGCTCACGGACCACATCAACGGTACGACGACCATCGGCCCGACGGAGTTCTTGGAGCTGCACGCCGCGGTGCTCGCCGCCAACGACGAGGCCGGTGGATTCATCACGATCCCGGCCGGGGAGATCTACTTCACCGAACAAGGCAGCTCCACGTTCTTCGGCCACAAGACGATGCTCTTGTTCGGGGACAACGCCGAGCTGGCGGACCTCGAGCTCTCAGACCTGCGCACGGCGAACACCTCGGAGATGCGCTCGTGTGACGCGATCTGGACGCTGATGGAGAAGGTCGACCACGTGGCTGGCGGCGCGATGATCCTGCCGCACCACCCCGCGGTCCAGCGCCCGATGTACAACAACTGGAGCTGTTTTAACTCGACCTGGGAGCCCGCCGTCGAGGTCTACTCCGAGCACGGCAGCAGCATGGACACGAGCGGCTACGACGTGCCGGGCGTGGGCCTCGTGCCCGCCGCGACTGTGCACGAGGCCCTGAGCCCGTCCGGCTACAACCTCATGTTCGGCTTCATCGGCGGCACCGACTCCCACGACACCCGGCCGGGCGCCGTCTGTAGCCTTGACACCGAGCACCCTACACACCTCTACGCGGGCAGCCTCACCGTCGTCGTGCTCGACGCCGCCGAGGCGTTCAACCGCGCCGCGATACAGTCGGCCATCATCGACCACAACACCTACGTCACGACCGGCCCGCAGCTCCCGCTCTCGTTGGAGTGGTCGTCCAAAGGCGCGCTCCTCGGCGACATCGGCGACTCGCTGAGCGTGCCGGAGGACGGCGACCTTGAGGCGGAGATCAGCTTCCCGGTCGATCGTGCGGCGTATGTGCTCTCCGTTGATCTCGTCGGACCCGACGACCGCTGGCCGCTCACCGAGGTCTCGACGGGCGTCTGGCGGGGCGCGACCCCCGCGGATGAGCGCCCGGAGTGGCTCTACGTCGCCGTCGAGATCGACGGCGCGTCCTGGTACGGCGGCGTCGGCGCCTGCGCGGACGGCGGCGACGATCAGGAGTGGCTGTGGGTGAGCCCCTCGCCGCTCACGGCCTTTGACGACGACGTAGACGGCGACGGCCACAGCGTGCTCGTGGACGACTGTGACGACGATGACCCAACGACGTATGGCGGCGCGCCGGAGCGCTGGTATGACGGCGTGGACCAAGACTGCGCCGGAGACAACGACTACGACCAAGACGCGGACGGCTTCCTCGTGTTGTCGGCGGGCGGGGATGACTGTGACGACACCCGGGACGACGTGTACCCCGAGGCCCCGGAGATCCCCGACGACGGCGTGATCCAGGACTGTGTGCTGCGGCTGGCCTACGACAAAGACAACGACGGCCACCTCTCCGAGGCGGGCGGCGGTGATGACTGCGACGACGCCGACCCGAGCCGCTCGCCCTCGGCGGAGGAGATCTGGTACGACGGCGTGGACCAGAACTGCGACGGCGCCTCGGACTTCGACGCCGACGGCGACGGGGAGGACGCGCTCCTCTGGGGCGGTGATGACTGTGACGACGAGGATCCCGCGGTGCACTCCGGCGCCGCGGAGATCTGGTACGACGGCGTGGACCAGAACTGTGACGGGTGGTCCGATGACGATCAGGACCAGGACGGCCTCCCCGTCGAGGACGACTGCGACGACGAGGACGCCGAGATCGGCGTCTGTGAGAAGCCGCCGGATGGCAAACGCTGCGCGACGGGGCCGGAGAGCGCGTCGTGGCTGGTGTTAGGCGCGGCGGCGCTCCTCGTCGGGCGGCGTCGCCGGTCGGGCGGCGCGCCTCAGCGCTCAGCCTGAGCCCTCGGGCTCACGTCGCACAAACCCATACCGCTCATACACCTCCGGCATCGCCGCCTCCAGCTCGGCCTCGGTGATGCCGAAGTCGGCGAGGCGGTAGTGGTTCCGTTTGCGGTCGTGCAGGCGCAGCGTGGCGCGCTCGGACATCGCTTGGGTGAGGCGCGCCTCGTGCGCCGCGTCGCGGGGCCAGCCGAAGTGGTCGTAGAGCTCGTTCACCGTGGTGTGTGGGTCGCGGGTCAGCGCGTCATAACGTACGGTCTTGAAGCGGCGCGGGTCGGCCTTCGCCTCAAACGCGACCACACGGCGGTAGACCTCCACAAAATGAAACGCGATGGCGCGCCAGAGGGGGTGCGGAGGGCGGGGCTTTATGGTCTCGTCGCCGCGGCTGTGGGTGAGGCTGTAGAGGAGGTTCGCCGCGGACGCGATGACCTGGGCGGGGTGGCGGGCGATGTGCACAAACTGCGCGTCGGGGAAGCGCCGGTTGAGCAGCGCGACGCGGCTCCCGGAGTACACGTTCTTCGCCAGATAACGCCGCCCGGGCGCGTCGTAGAGCGCGCGGCGGACGCTGCCCTCATAAAACGCCATCACCTTGTCTTGAACGTGCTGGGGCCGATCGTCGAGCATCGGCTGGTCGGGGACTCTGTGCAGGTTGGGGAAGACGTAGGTGGAGCCGATGTCGGCGAGCTGGGCGCCAAAATGAAAGGTGTCCTCTTCGACCTCGTTAAATCGTACGCGGTGGACGTGGTCTGTGACGCCGAAGCTCCGGTCCTGCCAGGCCCCGAGGGCGCGCCGACCCCGCCCACCGAGGCGGGCGTCGAGGGCCGCGACGGCGTGAATGAGACGCTGTAAGGTCAGGCTCGGCAAGATAGTGCCGTAGAGGGGCGCCGCCACAAACGCTGGATCTTGCTCCAGGAGGTTGAAGAGCAAGGTCGTGCCGCTGCGGGGCGGCGCGATGACGAGCACCGGGGCCTGAATCTGCTGCCGACGAAAACCTGGGAAGAGCAGGTGGTCCGCCGCCCGCCCCAGGAGCGTCCAGCCCACGATGCTGTACACCTCCGAGCCGCGCTGGAGGCTGTGTCGCACCGACCGCCAGCGGCCCTCTCGGGCCTGGGCCCAGAGGTCAGTGAGGTGCCGTCCCAAGAGCGTCCAGTCCATCAGCGCGCTCCGCGGCGGCGCGGGGCGGCGCTCGGACATCGCCGGAGGGGGAGGGGAGGGCGCATGGAGCTCCTGCTCGTTCGGGGGCTAAAGGGGCGTGAGCCCGATCATAACGCGCCGCGGAACCCCCCTCGGCCAGTCCTCGCCCGGCGCTTGGCCCCCCGGTCAGGCCCGCCCGACGCGCCGCGCGGGCCTTTTGTGGGCGGCGGGGGTGGGCCTCGGCGCGGGGATGGTGTAGGCTCTGGGGTCGTGACTGAGCCCGCCAATGAGCCCCCCGTTGACATGGACCTGCCCGACGGCGCCAAGGTAGAGCTGCGCCTCGCCCCGCTGCCGTGGACCTTCAAGGTGAGCCTCGCCTTGGCGGTGCTCGTCGGCATCTTCGCCGCTTGGCTCACCGCGAGCGTGTCCGCGGGCCGCGAGCGCCTCAGCCAGCGGGCCGCGCTCAAGGAGGAGGCCGAGCTGCTCCTCGACGCGGCGCTCGGCGGCGAGCCTGTCCCCGAGCTCCGCGCCCGGGCGGAGGCCCTACACGCCGAGCACCAGCGGGTCACCGGCCGGGCGTCCCCTCTGGAGGCCCTGCCCGCGCCGTCCGGGGGCGACGCCACCGCGGACCGCCGGGCGCTCTCCCTGGCGCTGGAGCGCTTCATCCAGGCCCAGCGCGCGGCGAGCGCCACCTTAGACGCCCAGATGGATCGGCGCTGGGACGGCCTCACCGCGCTGTCGTGGGGCAGCCTGTTCTTCGCCTTGGCGACGCTCTACTTCTTCGCCGTCGCCGAGACCCGCCGCCAGCGCGCCGTCGCCGTGCAGGAGCGCCTGAGCGACGCCTTGACCGAGGCCGCCCAGGCCCGGGAGGAGGCCGAGCGCGCGAACCAGCTCAAGGCGCGGTTCTTGTCCAACATGAGCCACGAGGTGCGCACGCCGCTCAACGGTGTGCTCGGCATGTCGAGCCTGCTCCTCGACTCGGAGATCACCGAGCGTCAGCGCCAGCAGCTCGAGACCATCGCGGCCTGCGGCGAGGCGCTGCTGGAGATCGTCGATCAGCTCCTCGACCTCTCCCGCATCGAGGCGGGCCAGCTTGAGGTCGATGACGTGCGCTTCGACCTGCGCGCCGTGGTCGAGCAGTGCGTCGATCTCCACGCCGAGCGCGCCTGGCGCCGCGACCTCAACCTCGTGGCGATGATCGACCCGGCTTTGCCCAGCGAGGTGCGCGGCGACCCCGCCCGGGTGCGCCAGGTGCTCTCGAACCTGCTCAACAACGCCACCCGCTTCAGCGACGAGGGTGACGTGGTGGTGCGGGTGATGCTCCGGGAGGACAGCCACGGCGACCGCGTGCGGGTGGAGGTGACGGACTCTGGCGTCGGGATCTCTGAGGAAGATCAGGCGCGGATCTTCGAGGCCTTCGCCCAGGCCGAGGGCGGCAGCGCCCGGCAGGTCGGCGGCGCGGGCCTCGGCCTCGCGATCTCCCGGCAGATCGTGCAGCATCTCGGCGGCGAGATCGGCGTCATCAGCCGCCCCAAGCGCGGCTCGACCTTCTGGTTTGAGCTGCCCCTGCAGCCCGCCGGGGCCGTGACCGCCGAGGAGCGCCCCGACCTCAGCGGCCGCCGGGTGCTCATCGCGCACAAGAGCCCGGCGCTCCTGGAGGCGCTCACCCGCCTGTTCTCGGCGTGGGGCGCCACGGTCATCGCCGGGGCGAGCCTCGACTCCGCCCGGGTGCGCGGCGCAGGCGCCCCGGACGCGGCGCTCATCGACGTGGAGCTCCTCGATCTGCGCGACCCCCGCAGCTTGACCTTCCCCGGCGCCTTGGTGCTCTTGACCGGCCCGCGGCGCCGAGACGACGAGGCCCTGCGCCACGACGCTAACGCCATCGGGACCCTCGCCTTGCCCGCCTCCGCCGCCGAGGTCGAGGCCACCGCCCGCATCATCCTCGCGGAGCTCGACGGCGCGCCGCCCACCGACGGGCGCAGCGCCGGGGTCGTCACCTGGGATGAGTCCTTGGGGGTGCTGCTCGTCGCCGAGGACAACCCCGTGAACCAGCGCGTCGCCTCGGCGATGCTGCGGCGCCTGGGCTACGAGGTCGACGTCGTAGACAACGGCGCCAAGGCCGTCGAGGCCATGAGCTCCCGGGGCTACGACGCTGTGCTGATGGACTGCGAGATGCCCGTGCTCGACGGCTTCGAGGCTACACGCCGGGTGCGCGCCGCCGAGGGGGATGGCCGCCGGGTGCCGATCATCGCCATGACCGCCCACGTCCTGCGCGGTGACCGCGAGCGCTGCATCGGCGCCGGGATGGACGACTTCATCGCGAAGCCCATCGACCTCGTGCGTTTGGGCCGGGTGCTCGCCCGCTGGGTGACCGACGCCCGCGACACCGAGGAGCGCCGCCGCGACGCCCTCATCCCGCCGCTGCAGGCCCAGCGCCAGACCTTGAGCCCCGACGACCCGAGCGTCGAGGCGCTCCCGCTCCTCGACCTCACGCCGCTCTTGGAGCTTGAGTCCCTCGCCCCGCCCGGGGAGCCGAGCCCCGTCGGGAGCGTGCTGGCCGCCTTCTTGGAGGAGCTGCCCCGGGACCTCGCACGAATTGAGCGCCTCGACAACGAAGGGGACGCCGAGGAGCTCGGCCGGGCGCTTCACCGGCTCAAGGGCGCCGCGGCGAGCCTCGGCGCCTCCCGGCTCAACCTGCAGTGTGTGGAGTGGGAGGGCGCGCTCAAGGAGCGCGGCGTCTGCCCCGACCCGTCTCGCCTCGCGCGCCTCACCCGCACGAGCGACGCCACACAGAAGGTGCTCAGCGCCGAGCTGGCCCGGGTGGGGACGGCGTGATCACGTCATGGCTGCTCGCCGCGAGTCTGGCGGGCGCGACGCCGTGTGACGCCCCGCCCGCCGCGGACGCCGTCTCGTCCCACGACGGCGTCACGCTGACGCTCTCGCCGATGGAGAGCGCCGTGCCGATGACCGCGATGCGCCTCATCGACGCCACCGGCCGTGAGCTCGACGGCCTCGCCGCGCCCTTCACCGTGCGGATTGGCGCCCCCGTCGACACCCGCGGCGCCTTGCTCGTGAAGGAGGACGGCGCGCTCACCCGCTGGGAACGTCACGCCGACTACCTCACGACCTTGCCCCTCGCGCCGGGCCCGGTGAGCGCGTTGGCCTGGGCGGGCGCGGACCTGGCCTTGGGGTACCTCGACGGCCGCGTGCTCATCATCGACCCGTGGAGCGCCCAGGTTCGCCTCGTCGGCGCGTCTCATCCTGGGCCGGTGCTGGCGCTCAAGACTCGAGACGGCGCCTTGGAGGCCCTTCATGAGGCCCCCTTCGGCGAGGGCCCCCACGGGGCGATGCCGTTTGGGGCCTTGGTGAGCACCGATCTGGTCGGCGGCGAGCGGGCCCTCGACCTTCCCCTCTGGTCGAACCAGCTCACCTGGGTCGGCCCCCAGTCGCCGGGCTCCGCCCACAGCCTCGCCCGCCGCGGGGCGCCCTCCGGCTGGCCCTATGTCCCCACGCCGACCGAGGGCTGCGTCGGCGCGCCCCCGGAGGGCTGGCGGCTCACGCCCCCGCCGGTTCAGGTGAAGGCGCGGGCGCGGCGGGGTGAGCTGCGCCTCCGGGCGAAGCTGGCGCCGACCGTGTGGGGGGCGCCGGTCGGTCTGAGCCTCGCCGTCGCCGAGGCCCCTGGCTACTGGCGTTTTGTGCCCCTTGAGCTGCCGGAGGGGGAGGTCCTCGACGCCCGGGTGAAGGTCGGCGAGCCTCACGACGTCCGTCTGCTCGTCGAGCTGCCCGGGGGCTGGCTCTGGGTCGTCACGCTCTGAGTGGAGCCTACTTGGCCAGCGCGCGTTTGGTGGCCTCGAGGAGCTGGTTCGGCGTGAACGGCTTCCGCAAGAAGTGCTCGTCGGGGCTGAGCTGTCGGCGGTCTACGAGCTCGTTCCAGGCGTAGCCCGAGATAAAGAGCACCCGCAGGGTCGGGCGGGCGATGCGCGCCTGCCGGGCGAGCTCGACGCCGTTCATCTCGGGCATCACCACGTCCGTGATGAGCAGCTCGATGCGCTCCGCCTCGCTCTGGAGCACCTTGAGGGCCTCTCCGGGCGACGGCGCGGCGGTGGTCGCGAAGTCCTCCAGGCTCAGGATATCGACGATCAGCTCCCGGAGGTCCTCGTGGTCCTCCACGAGCAGCACCCGACGCCCGGCGAACGAGGCGCTCTCATCCGGCGCGTTGTGGGTGTCCGCGCTGGCGCCGCCGTCGTCGCTCGCCGCGGGCAAGAGCAGCCGCACCATCGTCCCCGAGCTCGGTGAGCTGTGCGCGAGCACCGCGCCGCCGTGGCCCTCAGCGATGCCATACACCACAGACAGCCCGAGCCCGGTGCCTTCGCCAGGGGATTTTGTGGTGAAGAAGGGGTCGAAGATCTGTGTCAGGGTCTTCTCGTCCATCCCGCGGCCTGTGTCTTCCACCCGTAGCTCGGTGAACTCCCCAGGCTGCAGGCCGAGCTGGCGTAGATCGATGGCGCTTGGGATAATGGTCTCCGTGGTCACGCGCAGCTCCCCCCCATTTGGCATGGCATCCAAGGCGTTTGAGATAAGGTGTACAAGCGCCTGTTCCAAGAGCGCGGGCTCGCCAAGCACAGTCCGAGACGCGCCGAGGGAGCGAATGAGTCGGATGTCCGCGGGCATGACCCGCTCCAGCACGTCGAGGCTAGATCGCACCAGAGCGTTGACGTCCACCGGGCGGGCGTCCGCGATCCGCCGCCTGCCGAACGTGAGCACCTCGCTGGCGAGGGTCGCCCCGCGGTGGGCGGCCGCGGCGATGCGGTCGAGCTCTTGGTCCGCGCCTGGGACAGACCTCAGCCTGCGACGCAGCAGCTCCGCCGCCCCCAAGATGGTGCTCAGGAGGTTGTTGAAGTTGTGGGCGAAGCCGCCGGCCATGACGCCGAGGGACTCCAGGCGCTGTACCGTCGCCAGCCGCGCCTCAATCTGCTGGCGCTCCGCGGCGGTGGCTTTGAGCTCCGTCACGTCTCGACCTACCACAAACAGGCGCCCCTCGTTGGAGCGCATCGAGCCGCTCCACGAGATCCAGCGCCACTCGTCGTCTTTCCGCCGCACCCGCGTCTCGACGTGGAAGAACTGGCTGTCCGCGGCCGTGCGCTGGCGGACCACCTCAAACACGGCGAGGTCCTCGGGGTGGATGAGCGTGGAGACCTTCAGCCGGGTCAGCTCGATGTCGTTGTACCAGAGCAGGGCGCTCCAGGCCGGGTTGTAACGCTCTAGCGTCGTCTCGGCGTCGACGATGGCGAGCAGGTCGGGGCTGAGCAAGAAGAGCTCGTCCCGCTCCCGCTCCGCGCGTTTCTGCTGGTTC
>JAKLKD010000218.1 GCA_023150845.1 Myxococcota bacterium
CCGCTCAAGCTCAAGCACGCGATCTCCTCCCGCGTGAAGATCATGTCCAACCTCGACATCGCCGAGCGCCGCCTGCCCCAGGACGGCCGCATCAAGCTCAAGCTTGGCAAAGGCGAAGAGATGGACTTCCGCGTGAGCGTGCTGCCGACGCTCTTCGGCGAGAAGCTCTGCCTCCGGCTGCTCGACAAGTCGAACCTCCAGCTCGACATGACGAAGCTCGGCTTCGACGCCGACATCTTGGCCAAGTTCAAGAGCACCATCCACAAGCCCTACGGCATGATCTTGGTGACCGGCCCCACGGGCTCGGGCAAGACGACGACGCTGTACTCGACGCTCTCGGAGCTCAACAAGCCCGAGACGAACATCTCCACCGCTGAAGACCCCGTCGAGTTCAACCTCTACGGCATCAACCAGTGCCAGATGCACGAGGACATCGGCCTCAACTTCGCCGCCGCCCTGCGCTCGTTCTTGCGCCAAGACCCCGACGTCATCATGGTGGGCGAGATCCGCGACTTCGAGACCGCTGAGATCGCCGTCAAGGCCGCGCTCACCGGGCACTTGGTGCTCTCGACGCTACACACCAACGACGCGCCGTCCACCGTCTCGCGCCTCCTGAACATGGGCATCGAGCCGATGATGGTGGCCTCCTCGGTGAACCTCATCGCCGCCCAGCGCCTCCTCCGTAAGATCTGCTCGGAGTGCGCCGCGCCGACGACCCTCTCCGAGAAGGCGATGCTGGACATCCAGGTGCCGCCGGACAAGATCGGCACCTTCCAGCCGATGAAGGGCAAGGGCTGCCAGCGCTGCAACGGCACGGGCTACAAGGGCCGCGTCGCCGCGTACGAGATCATGATCTTCAACGACCAGCTCGGCGAGTTTGTGCTCAACGGCGCCTCGACCTTGGAGATCAAGCGTGAGGCGATCCGCCTGGGCATGGACTCCTTGCGGATGGCCGCGGTCAAGAAGTTCATGGCGGGCATGACCACCCCTGAAGAGGTGGTCCGCTCCACGGCGCCGGACTAGTCCTCCTCAGGCGCCTCGTCGTCGGGCGTGTCCCAGGCCGAGAACGGGTCCTCGTACTCGGCCCAGGCCGCGGGCCCGGCGGCGAGCTCCGCGTCGGTGAGCAGGCAGGCGTCGAGGCCCGCGCGCAGGGCGGCCTCGTCCATCTCGATGCCGATGAGCACAAGCTGCTGGCGGCGGTCGCCCCAAGGCTCCACCCACTCCGGCTGGAGGTCGGGGCGCTCGGCCTCGTCCGTCGGCCACTCCTCCCGGGGAACCGCGGCCCAGAAGCGCCCCGCGGGCTCAAAGCTGCAGGTGGACCCGGCCTGGCTCCACACCGCGGCGAGGTCCGTCCGGGTGGCGACGTAGAAGTAGCCCTTGGAGCGCACGACGCCGGGCCAGTCCTCGTGGAAGAAGGTGTGCAGGCGTTTGGGGTGAAACGGGCGCCGGGCGTCGTAGACGAAGGAGCGGACGCCGTAACGTTCACTCTCGGGGAGGTGCTCCCCGGCGAGCTCTTTGGCCCAGCCGGGGCTGGCGATGGCCTTCTCCATGTCGAAGAGCCCGGTGTTGACCACGGCGTCGAGCGGCACCTGCCCGCGCGTCGTGAAGACCTGGCGGGCGTCGGGGTTGAGCGCGCGCAGGACGCCCGAGAGGCGGCCGAGCTCGTCGTCGGTGACGAGGTCGGTCTTGTTGAGCACGAGCACGTCGGCGAGCTCGACCTGCTCCACGAGCAGGCCCACGACGCTGCGTGGGTCGTCTTTGTCTAAGGCGAGGCCGCGGTCGGCTAGCTCGTCTTGGGTGCCGTAGTCGGCCAAGAAGCCCTTGGCGTCCACCACGGTGACCAGGGTGTCCAGGCGCGCGAGCTCGGAGAGGCTCTGGCCGGCCTCGTCGATGAAGGTGAAGGTCTGGGCGACGGGCAGGGGCTCGGAGATGCCCGTGGACTCGACGATGAGCACGTCGAAGCGGCCCTCCCGGGCGAGCTTCGAGACCTCTTGGAGCAGGTCGTCGCGGAGCGTGCAGCAGATGCAGCCGTTGGAGAGCTCGACGAGGCGCTCCTCACCCCGGCGTAGGGCCGCCTCGCCGCCCTTGACCAGGGCGGCGTCGATGTTCACCTCGCTCATGTCGTTGACGATGACCGCCGCGCGTAGGCCGCCGCGCTGGCTGAGGAGGTGGTTGAGCAGAGTGGTCTTCCCGGCGCCTAAAAAGCCGGAGAGCACGGTGACAGGCAGGCGTTCCATCGAGGGCTCCGTGGGGGAGGGCACCTCGGCTTATCGTCGCTGTTCTGTAATTGCAATCAAGATGTATTTACGATCGGGGTACGTGTTGAGCGAGCTCGACCGCGACACTTCGCGCCGCGGTCACCGGATGGTCACGGAGCCGCCGGGGCACGTCACCCGGCGCCCATAAGACGAGGGTCCCAACACGAAGCACCGGAGAACTCATGAAGAAGCTCAGCCTGATCGCCCTGCTGCTCGCCTCCGCCGCCTGCGGTGACAAGGACGCTGGCGGCGACTCCTCGTCTACGGATGACTCCAGCGCCGACGACACCAGCGGCGGTGACGCCTTCATCCCCGAGTGTGTCGATGGTGTGGCCGCGGTCACGGGCGAGTACACCCAGGCCAAGGTCAAGCTGGTCACGGGCTGCGCCTACCTGCTGAGCGGCGGCGTCTTCATCGGTGACGACGTCAACGAGACGGTCCTCGAGATTGAGCCCGGCGTCACGGTCTACGGCGACAACACCACGCTCTCCTTCTTGGTCATCCGCCGCGGCTCGAAGCTCCACGCCGAGGGCACCGCGTCGGCCCCCATCGTCTTCACCTCGGCCGTCGAGGCCGGCAGCCGCAAGCCCGGCGACTGGGGCGGCATCATCCTCAACGGCCGCGCGCCGATCAACAACTGCTTTAACGGCGCCGAGAGCCTGCCCTGCGAGGCTGAGGGCGAGGGCGGCACGGGGCTCTACGGCGGCGGCGAGCCCACGGACTCCAGCGGCGTGCTCAAGTACGTCCGGGTGGAGTTCGGCGGCCGCAAGATCACTGACGAGAACGAGCTCAACGGCGTCGCATTCCAGGGCGTCGGCTCGGGCACGGTCGTAGACTTCCTCCAGGCCCACCGCGGCGCCGATGATGGCGTGGAGTTCTTCGGCGGCGCCGTGAACGCCAAACACGTCGTCGTGACCGCCCCCGACGACGACGGCATCGACTGGACGGACGGCTGGGTGGGTCGCCTGCAGTTCGCCGTGGTGCAGCAGGCCGACGGCCTCGGCGACAACGCCATCGAGGCCGACAACAGCAACGACGCGAACGACGCCACGCCGCGCTCGTCCCCGGTGCTCTCGAACGTCACCTTGGTCGGTGTGCCGACCTCGGACAAGTCGGACCTCGGCGCGCTTCTGCGTGAGGGCACCGCCGGGGAGCTCTGGAGCACCCTCATCGTCGGCTTCAACCAGGCCTGCGTCGGCCTCTCCCAGACCGCGACCTTTGACCAGGCCGCCTCGGGCGCCCTCGTGATGGCCACGTCCATCGTGGACTGCGAGACGAGCTTCACGACCGACGCCGAGGGCAAGACCGCCGACGACGTGGCCGCGTGGTTCAACGGCGCGGGCCTCGGCAACAAGGAGGCCGCCGCGAGCCTCACCAAGCCCTACGACCTCGCCGCGCCGGACTTCCGGCCCAGCTCGGGCGCCGCGGCGCTCTCCGGCGGTGAGACGCCGACGGACAGCTTCTTTGAGTCCGTTTCGTACGTCGGGGCCTTTGACGGCTCGACGGACTGGACCGCGGGCTGGATCACCACCGATCCGAGCTGACGCCTCCGCCGACGGCCCCCCGCACCCCGAGAGACACCGTGCGCCTCGCCCACCGCCTCCCTTGGCTCCCCCTCGCGCTCCTCCTGATGAGCGGGCCTGTGCTCGCCATCAACCCCGACAGCTTCGCCGCCCGGCTCGCCGAGGCGCGTAAAGAGGTCGAGACCCTCACCGACTCCTTGACCCAGCTCAAGGACGACCTGCGGGCGAAGGAGCGCGCCTTGGACGGGCAGGCGGCGGACCTCGCGGGGCGCGCGCGCCAGGAGGAGCTGCGCCTGGAGCAGCTCAACCAGACCTTGAGCCGCCAGGCCGAGGAGCGCGCCGCCGCCGTCGCGGGCAGCGCCGCCTTGGTCCCCGCCGTCGCCGAGTCCATCGTCACCCTGCGCGCCGGGGTGGCGGCGGGCCTGCCGTTCCGCCAGGAGGAGCGCCTCGGTGAGCTGGACAAGCTCCAGCAGGCCTTAGAGAGCGGCGGAAGCACCCCCCGGGAGGTGGCGTCCCGGCTGTGGAGCTTCGTCGAGGACGAGCGCCGCCTCGCCAGCCAGAGCGCGCTCGACCGCCAGATCATCCGGCTCAACGGCCAAGAGGTGCTCGCCGACGTCGCGCGCCTCGGCATGGTGAGCCTCTACTACCGCACCGACCAGGGTGAGCTGGGCCGGGCGGTCCGCGACGGCGAGGGCTGGCGTTACGAGCCCGTCACCGACGAGGCCGCGCGCCTGCAGCTCGTCGATCTCTTCGACGCCCTGAGCAAGCAGGTGCGCGTCGGCTTCTTCACCGTGCCCGCCGCCTTGCCCGAGGTGAGCCCATGATGACCCTGCTCTTCGCGCTCAGCGCGCCCGTCGCCGCCGAGGACCCCGCCCAGGCCTTGGAGCAGGCCTACCAGCGCGAGTTCGCCTTCTTGCAGGCCGAGCGGGAGAGCCTCTCCGCCCGGCTCACCGAGGTTCAGCGGGAGGGGGAGGCCCGCCACGCCACCAAGGAGGCCGAGGTCGAGCGCCTCCAGGGCCGCCTCGTGCGCCTCACCTTGGCCGCCGAGTCCGCCGAGGCCCAGCTCGCCGACTCCGAGCGCGCGAGCTGGAGCGTCGAGGAGGACAAGCAGCGCGTCACGACGCTGTTGAGCCAGGCCCAGGGCCTCTACCCGACGCTCACCCTGCCCGACGACCTCAGCGCCCCCGAGGTGGAGGCCGAGGCCCTGCGCCTGACCTTCAGCACCGCCGCCGCCGGGCTCGCCCAGGCGGGTCAGGTGCGGGTGGGCCCCGGCGCGATGTTCTCCCCCGACGGGGTGCAGCTCGACGGCCAGATCGTGCGGGTCGGCGAGATCGCCGCGTTTGGGGTCGCCGGGGAGCACGCCGGGGCCTTGGCCCCCGCCGGGGAGGGCCGCCTGCGCCTCACCCCGGACCCAGCGGCCGAGGTGGCCCGCGCCCTGGCCAGCGGCGCGGTCCCCGCCACCCTCGGCCTCTTTCTTTTTGAGGGACTCGATCGCCCCGCCGCCGTCGCCAAAGAGAAGACCTGGGAGGACTTCTTCGCCGCGGGCGGCGCCGTGGGCTGGCTCATCATCGCCCTGGGCGCGGTGAACGTCCTCCTCGCGTTGTACCGGGGCTGGGTGATCCGCCGGGAGGGGGGCATCGCCGAGGCTCTGGCCGCGCGGCTCACCCCGCTCATCGAGGCCGGGGACCTCGCCGCGGCGAAGGCGCTCTTGCCCGCCCAGGCCGCGGGCCGCGCCCTTGCGACGGTGCTGGAGCAGGTGGACTCCTCCCGCGAGGTGCTGGAGGACGCCGCCTCCGAGGCCATGCTGCGGGAGGCCCCGGGCATCGAGCGCCTCGGCGCGCCGATCCTCATCATCGCCGCCGTCGGCCCCTTGCTCGGCCTGCTCGGCACGGTGACGGGCATGATCACGACCTTTGACGTCATCACCGAGCTGGGCACCGGCGACCCGAAGATGCTCTCCGGCGGCATCTCCGAGGCGCTCGTGACCACGGAGCTCGGCCTGCTCGTGGCGATCCCGTCGGTGCTCATCGGCAACCTGCTCAACGCCCGCACCGAGGGGGTGCTCGGGGAGCTGGAGCGGGCCTGCCTCAAGGTGGTCAGCGTGGCCTTGGCCGCGCAGCGCGCTCGGGGCTGATCGGCTTCTCGCCGGGATCTTGGTGTTTACGAGAGGAGGGGAATGCGGCACCTCTTCGCCCGTAGACACGCTGGCGAACGCCCTTCAAGGAGACACGATGCTCTTCCTCCTCGCGCTCTTGGCCTGCAAAGACGGCTCCACCCCCACGGATGACTCCGCCGCGCCAGACGACAGCGCCGTTGACTCCGAAGACAGCGCCGCGGATGACACGGCGGACGACACCGCCGCCCCCGACACCCGCTGGGACCCGGTGGCCGAGGCCGTCGAGGTGGCGATTAAGCGCGGCTACGCCACCGGCGCGAGCATCGCGGTGTGGGTGGACGGCGAGATCGTCTACGCGAAGGGCTTCGGCAGCGCGCACCCCGACCGCGACGTGCCCGTGACGCCCAACACGCTCTTCAACATCGGCTCGGACACCAAGAAGCTCGCGGCCATCACCGTGCTGCAGCAGGTCGCCGCCGGGCGCATCAGCCTCGACACGCCCCTTGACGAGGCCCTGCCTGAGCTCAAGCTCTACGGCGACCCCCTCGCGACGGGCGACGCCCGGGTGTCGATGTTGCTCGACCAGACGACGAGCTTTTTCGACGACACCAACTTCGGCACGGCCCACGAAGACGAGGCGCTGGCGGGCTACGCCTATGGCGATTTTGCGTCGCGGGCCTACTTCATGGCCGAGCCCGGCGCGATGTGGAACTACTCGAACCCCAACTACTCCTTGGCGGGCCTCGTGGTGGAGGTCGCCGACGGCCGCCCCTGGGGTGACGTCGTCGAGGACGACGTGCTGCGGCCTCTCGGCCTCAACCGCACCTTCGCCCGGGTCTCCGACGTCATCGCCGACGGGGACTACGCCGCGGGGTACGGCATCATCAACGGCCAAGACATCGACCTCTACGACCTCCAGGCCCGTTACGACTACGCCTACGAGTTTGGTGTGCAGGAGGTCGAGACCTTCCCCGACGCGGCCTGGGTGCGCCCGGCGGGCGGGGTGTGGTCGACGGCGTCCGACATGGCGAGCCTCGCGGGCTTCTTCTTGGACGGGGACGAGGCCGTGCTGCCCGACGCGCTGCGTGAGGGCATGGTCACCGGCCAGGCGCGGTTCTACCCGACCTTCGACAAGATCTGGTACGGCCACGGCGTGATGGTCTACGACGCCTTCACCTGGTACGACGGCTGGCATGAGACGCCGCTGTGGCTGCACGGCGGGAACCACCTCGCTTACACCTCGGCCTGGTATGTGCTGCCCGAGGCGCGCATCGCGGTGAGCGTGCTCTCCAACGGCTACGCCGACGACTTCAGCGGCGCGGCCTTTCAGGCCATCGAGGTCGCCTTGGACGGCGCGGAGCTCTCGAACCCCATCGACGCCCCGGAGCTCGCCGAGGACCCCGCCGACCTGGACCACTACGTCGGCACCTACCTCGATGAGCACCTCGTCGGCACAATCATCGTCACCCGGGTCGGCGACGCCCTGCAGGTGGAGCTGCCCGACCTCTCCGCGGCCGGGTTCCGGGTGAACGGCACGATGACCGAGAGCCTCGCCGGGAGCTACACGTTTAAGGTCGAGGGCGGGGCGCTGGAGCTGACCTTCGTCGCCCGAGAAGGCGAAGAGGAGACCACCTGGGCCCGCAACCGCACCTTTGTGGCCACCCGGGTCGAGCCCTCGACGGCGCGACTGGCCCCGGTGACCATCAACAAGGCCCGGGTACAGGCGGCGCTCGACGCCGCGGCGCTCACGCCCCGAGGTGAGGCGGCCCAGGTCTTGAGCCCCTTCGGCCTCTAAGCCCGGGCTCAGGGCGCGTCGGCCCGCATCCTCTGGACGATCGTCTGGAGGTCGGGGCGCTCGGTGAAGGCCTGGAGCCGCTGGGACTTGCGGCTCCAGCCGATGCCGGCGCTCTTGTAGCGGTTGAGCCCCCAGGTGGCCAAGGTCAGCTCCAGGTAGGTCTCAAAGTCCATGAAGTCCGAGGAGTCCATGTCGGCGCCGTGGTCTGTCGAGACGACGACGAGGGGCTCGGGGCCGAGGATGAGATCGGCGTGGTTGTACTTCGAGAAGTTGTCGATGCAGCAGGCGCCGCGGTCGGCGAGGTGCTCGGCCTCCTCGTCGGTCTGGGGGCGGCCAAAGAGCGCCTGCCAGTGGTCGGGCTGGATCTCGTTGACGTGGAACTCGTCCTGCCAGGCCGTCGAGAGCGCCTCCTCAATCGGCAAGAGGTTGATGCAGCCCGGGGGCTGACCGTACTCAGGGTAACCGAAGGGGCTCGTGAGCTCCCCGTGCTCGTCGCCGCGCGGGGCCCACTCGACGAAGAAGCCGTTGAGCTCGCTGTAGAAGGCCCGCATCGCCGGGGGCAGGGGGACACCCAAGAAGCGCTCGGCCTCGCGGAGCTTGGCCTCGGTCGCGGGGGGCTCAACGGCGAAGTTGTAGACCTCCACCTCGGGGTGAGCCTCAAGGTCGCGCAGGAGGCGCTCAAAGCGGGGGCGATAGCTCGACATGCGGCGCTCGGGTGCAGGGGGTAAAATACAACTATCCCAAATCTCGGCGGGTGCTTGGGTTTATCGCCGGAGCGTGGGCTGACCGACCGGATCCTGGCTCACCACAGGCCGACGCCGAGGCCGTATCGCACCGTGTCGCGGCCGCCGTCGAGGGAGAGGGTGACGCGCAGGTCGCGGTCGCCCCAGCCCGGCAGCCAGGGGAGGCGGAGGTCGCCGCCAGTGGTGGCGTGCAGGCGGCCTGCGGCGGGATCGAAGCGGCCGGGCTCCCAGTAGGCGCCGCAGCGCAGCTTGATGAGGTCGCCGAGCTCAAGCTCCGCCCCGGCCCGGGGGGCGAAGGAGAGGGTGGCCTCTCCGGGCTCGGCGCCGCTGGCGAGCTGGCCCGCGGACATGGCGCCTCTCGCCGGGCCGATGAGGCCGAGGTCCACGCCGAGGATGAGGGCCTGGGGCCCCCCGAGCCGCGGTCGCGCGCTCGCCTCCACGCCCCCGGCGTAGGTAGGCGTGAGGTTCCAGGGGCTCGGCCCGAGGCGGTGGGCGAGGCCGAGGGTGAAGGTCCAGGGCGTGTGCACCCCGGCGAAGTCGCCGCTGCTGAGGGGGGCGTCGGCGTCGACGGCGACGGCGTCGGCGTTGGAGGGCAGGCTCCCGGCGAGGCCGAGTCGGGTGGATCGACCGGGCGGGGTGAGGAGCAGCCCGGCGGCGAGCCCAGGTGTCCCCGCGCGCCGCCGCAGCTCCCTGGGCGCGCCGTCAACCCGGGGGGCGAGCAGGCGGGTCTCTTGCCAGCTCGCGGCGAGGCCCCAAGAGACGAGGCCGCGGGCGTCAATCCCGGCGACGTTGACCGTGGTGGTGACCTGGCGGAGGGAGAGGTCATCGCCGAGGGTGGTGTAGGACTGGCCGAGCAGGTTTCCGCCCACAGCGAGCTGCCGCCAGCGCAGCGTGCCGCTCCCCGCGAGGAGCCAGTCCGGCGGCGCCTCTTCGCCGAGGTTGTTGGAGCGGTTGTCCCGGGTGACGTAGGGGTTGTTCACTAGGGCGAGGGTGCCGTCGGTGTCGAGGGGGCGGCCCCAGGCGGCGGCGCGGCGGCGGGTGGAGGCGGCGGGGTTGTAGAGCTGGGCCCGTGCGCCGTCCCCGACGCCGACGGCGACGCCTCCCATGCCGACGACCCGGCCCGCGGTCATCGAGGCGCCGCGCACAAACTCGATGGTGGGCTCCTCGGCGCGGGCGGACCCGGCGGCGGCGAGGAGCAGCGCGAGGCCGAGAGGAGAGGGCATCGAGACCCCTTACCGGCGGTGTTCGTGGCCGTCAACGCCGCTTCGCCCCGGGGCTGTCCGGCGATGACCTGGGCCCGGTCCTGGCCCCTCGGCGCGACAGGCGCTCCTCAGCGCGCCCCAGAGAGAGTACACTTTACGGTCGGAGGTGTGATGTCCTCCAGGCCTGGCCAGGAATGCGCGGTGACGCCGCGGGTGTCTACGCTGGGCTCACCCCCGCGGAGGCCCGGCGCTTGATCCTCTCTTCGTTCCTCGCGGTCCTCACCCTCAGCGGTGAGGCCCTCGCACAGCCGGTGCTCTGCCACTCGGACACCCTCACCGCGCCCAGCTTCACCTCGGGGGCCTTCGGGGTGCTGGTGCTCGGCGTGCGCACCCCGGCCCCGGCCCAGGGCGGCGAGTCGGAGCCCCTCTCGGATCGCCTCCAGGCCCGCCTCGCCGCCGAGGTCGCCGGGCCCTACGGCCAGAAGGCGAACCTCAAGGCCGATGGTTTCTCCTTCGCCCAGGTGGACTGCGCCGTAGACACCCCGGCCCAGGCCTGGGCCGCC
>JAKLKD010000219.1 GCA_023150845.1 Myxococcota bacterium
GATACCTTTTTGTCCCGCCAGATTCGCTTTGTGCATGTTAAGAATCTTGACGTGGCCCTTCCTCGTCAGGCGTGGAGCGGGATTTCCTGGAAGGTCCCAAGGCAAGGATTGTGGATCTTCGTGCAGTTCGCCGATCCGCTTGTTGATCTCCTTCTTGAGATTCGCGATCTTCTTTTCGACTTTTGCACAGTTGACCCCTTTGCACGGATCAGGCGCCGGAACTACCACTGAAGTTGAGCTTTGCTCGGTCAGTACTGTCGCCTGCAAAACTCCCGGCATCGTCGCCGAGTTGCTCGGACTCCCACAGTTGTTCATCATCGGGTCGCCCAGATACTGAACGTTCTTCCCCTCGATTTTCACATCGAAGGAGCCTGGCCCGATGAACTTGGAGGGCCCGTGCGTGTTCGCAGAGATGATCCCACCACCCGTCCCCTTGCTGGCGATATCGCCCATGCTCTTAAAGCTGGCGCCCTTGATCGCGACAGTCTGCCCCTCGACCTTCACCTTCTTGGAATAACCCTTCGGAGAGTCTCCACTCTTGCCGATGTTCGGCAGCGGCGTCGGCACAAACGGCGGTGGCGGTCCCGGCATCTTGCACACGTTGGGCAAGGTCGCCGCCGCGATGCCGTTGCTGCCTTTGGTCACCGGAGTTCTAGGCGGATTGACCGCGACGCTCGACATCGCTCAGACCTCCCCACGCTGAAGCAGCGCCGCCGCGCGTAGCCCGCCGTCGGAGCCCGACCAGATGAGCGCCCCCTCACCGGCTGAGTACCCCCGCGCCCAGGCTTGGGTCGCGAGCAGCGCGGACATCACGCCCGTGGCCGCGCCGATGTCCCCGCAGGCCGCAGCGGGCGTCAGATAAGCCGACCCGTCCCGTACCAGCTCGGGGCAGCGAAGCAGCGCGAAGCCCCAGTCTTCCGAGCGGTGCCGCTCCCCGTTGATGTCGCCGTAGAGGCCATCCGCGCGCTCCTCGGGCAGACGCACCTCGGCGATGATGTGTTGCAGCGCCTCGGCGAGCCCCTCTCCGAGCAGCCCTGCCTCGCTCTTGCGGGAGCGGCGCTCTTGGGCTTGGCCGGTCGCGCGCACCCGGGCCAACGCGGGCAGGCCCGCCGCGCGCCGGTCGCGCTCAGGCATCAGCGCCAACCCGGCCGCGGCCTCTCCGGGGGTGAAGCCGCTGCGGATGTCGGCGCGGTGTAGGCGTCGGTCTTCCTCTAGCCAATCGAGCGTGTCGGCGTCGAGGTAGCTGTCGGCGGCGATGATCACCACCAGAGGAGCGCCCTCGGCGATCCAGCGGCGCGCCATGTCCAACACCGCGAGGCCGCCCGCGTGCCCACGGGGGCCAAGCGCTACGGAGGCCCACGGCGTCGCTGAGGAGACTGTGCGCAGCGTCGATTCGGCGTCGGCGTCGTCAAACCCTGGGCGGGCCTCGGGGAGGACCAACAGCGCCCGGGCGCCAAGCACACGCTCCAGCGCGGAGGAGAGCTTCGCCGACAGCTCCTCGATGACCGCCAACGCCAGCGCTGTGACTCGTGGCGCGCCGAGCAGCCTCGGGTCGAGGCGAGCGTCCATCGCGCACCGCAGGGGCTCACCCGCCGCGTCCACCATAAAGGGGTGCTCACGCACACGGTCGATGCCCGCCCGAAAGGCCGCCGCACAGCTCTCTGCGGTCAGCCCGACGGAGCTGCGCGCGGCGACGGCGACGATGGTGGGCTGGGGGAGAGTCACGAGCAGGATTCCATCAAGGCTGAGGATCTGTTCGAGCGCGGCTGGACTGAGCACCCATGAGAATGAAGACCAAGGCGGCTATCGCGCGAGCGTTTCAACTCAGTTGATCTACTGCAACCCGCAGAGCCCCGCCCACCACACACGGCACCCCACATCGCGCTGGGGGCCAAGCTGGAGGAGTTTACGCTCACAGGTACGCCTTCTCTTTGAGGATGGTCTTGTCGAGATAGTCTACCTCATGCGCAGCCACCGCCAAAGAAGTTTGCCACACAACCTGCAGGCGGCGCTCGTCGGGCTCGATCACCACGCTCACCAGCCGCGCGCGGTGCTCGATGTCGCGGCGCCCCAGCCGAGAGCTGAACACGAACCAGTGCTTGGGCAGGCCAAAGCGCAGCTTCGGGACGGGGTGCAGGTGGCGCAGCTCGACGGGCTCACCGCCGTGCAGGTGACCGATCACCTGCTGGTCGGGCGGCGCGCACATGAAGAATCGGGCGTCGAAGTCCTCAGGGAGCAGGGGGCGGCGGCGCGCGAACCAAGGATCGTCGTAGGTGCCCGCGAAGCCCAGGCGCGGCGACCAGTGGGGGCCGATGGGCCCGAGGCCGATGGGCGCTTGGGTGCCGTCTAAGGGCTCGAGCTGGTGCGCGGGGGTGCCCAATAGCGCGGCGCGGTCGGCGCAGCGGCCTCGGCCCACGGGGTTGAGCGGCTCTTGGCTGTGCTGGGAGGGGTCGGGGTCACGGTCGTCGGTGCCGCCCCAGGCGAGCTCCCAGCGGATCGGCTGCGCGAGGAAGGGCTCGGCGGGGCCAGGGCTCACGCCGACCAGACCGCGCTCGTACACCCGGGGGCCGAAGACCATGAGCCGCTTGTTGATGGGCCCGACCTGAAGGCCCACCTCGACGGAGGTAGCCGCACGACCGCCTGGCGCGTGGGCGCTCCCGAGCAGGGTCACATCAGTGCCAGGCTTCATCCCCAGGAGGTCGGCCTCGTAACGAATGCTCGACCGGCCCGGCTCGCCGTTGTACTCGGCGGCGTACAGAGGCGGGAGCTGCTCGTCGGCCAAGGTCAGCGCGCCGTCGTCGGCGATCAGCCAGGTGCCCTTGACCACGACGATCCACTGATGGGCGCCGTCTCGGTCACGAACCCAGGTGCGCTCGGCGGCGTAGGGGGTGCGGTTGTCTAAGGCCCACATCGTCGCGTCTTAGCTCCAAGGCCGCTGGGGGGCGCCGTCTTGGGCGGATCGGCGCGCGTCGATGAGCTGAGCCCGCTGGGTCACCGCCCAGGCAAAGGGATCCACCACGGACTGGCCGCCGCCGTGTACCTCTAGCCACCACGCCAAGGTGGCGCGGCGGTGGGCGGGCCCACGGTCGAGCAGGTCCAGGGCGCGTGTCACCGTCCAGGGCTCGCCCGCCAAGACACGCGCTGCGCTGGACGAGGGCATGTGCCGCACGCACCACGCGCGGACAGGCGCGGCGGCGGGAAGCGGCAGGTCGTCATCGTCGGGGGGGACGAGGTCGGCGTCCAAATCGTCCGCGTCCAGCGCTTCGGGGCTATCGGGTGGTTCGGGGGGGAGCGCGTTGTAGGGATCTTCGGAGAGGTCGAGGCCCGTCAACAGGGACAGCGCCTCCCCGGCGAGCCGCGCCACGAGCGGCTCCTGGTCGTCGATGAGCCCCAGCAAGGCGGGCATCAGCTCCACTCGACCGCTGTAGCCTGCTGCGCGGAGCGCCGGCACACGCCGCGCGGGATCATCAAGAGCGGCGCCGAGCAGGTCGAGCTCACGCCCCTGACCAAAGAGGGCGAGATCGAGGAGCGCGTCTGGAGCGCCTGCGGCGGCCAAGCGCTGGGTGAGAAGCCAGGCGTCCTCGGAGCCCCGGCACAGGCCAGCCCGGCGCGCGTCCTCAGCGATGGTGGGATCGGTGTGGTGGAGCAGCGCCTCCCACAGCCCTCGGGGGCCGAGCTCCGGCGAGCGCCGCGCCGAGAGCAAGGCCGCGCTCAGCTCCTCTTTGGAGTCCTCTTGGGCTGTGACCGGCAGCGTCCCCAGCGGCAGACGCCGCCGCAGGCCGAGCGACCACAGCTCGCCGCGCAGCGCGCCCGGAGGGGTCAACGGGAGCTGCGAGAGCAGCCAGCGGTCGAACGCGGGGGGCGCTGACAAGGCGAGCGCCGCGGACGCCGCGCGCCGCACCTCGGCTTGTTCCGACAAGAGCGCGGACTGGAGCAGGTCGAGGTGGCCGAGAGACACCAAAACCAAGGCCGCGGCCTGAGGCGCGCCGGGCTCGACGTCCTCCTGGTCAAAGAGCGCAGGCGCCAGCAGACGCTCGACGGCGGCCTCACCCGCGATGACGAGCCCGTCCAGGTGGGCGCACAGACGCTCCTCGGGGCCAGCCTGGATCTCGCTCAGGGTGTAGAGAGGCGAGCGCAGCGCCGCCTGCCAAGTGAGCGCGCAGAAGCCCGCCTCGTCGAGGTGCTCCTGCACGACCTCCCAGAGGACAGTCGACTCGGGATCGGGCGGTGGGTGAGCCATGATCAGTTGATCTTCACCGAGCCGCCCTTGACCCGGTTGACCCCCGCGGCCGTTTCGCCGCAGCGTGATGCTCGACTCTCCACAGCGTAGCACCAGCTCATCTTGGGCCTCTAGCACGACGCGCCGACCGTCGACGAGCACCTCTTTGGCCGCGCCCTTCGCCACCCCTGGGAGCGCGACCTCTACCGCTGGAGGAGCGCCGGCGGGGCGGAGCACACCGACCACGATCGGGCGGCTCAGGTCGCCATCCGCGAAGGCCAACAGCACCTCGTGGGGGCCAGGGCCCACGGCCTCGACCTGAACAAGCGCCCGCGCCTCGATGGGAGCCCCCGTCGGGTTGCTGGGGAAGTCGACCAAGGGGGCCTGAGATGGCGCCCAGCTCAACAACGTCCCCACAGACGCCCCCCACGCGAGCACACCTTGAGGTAGATCGTTCACCGAAGTGATTCGCGGTGCAGCCGACATGGTACTTCCTTCCATCGTGAAAAGCAGATAGTGAACTCTACCATGATAATCCATTTCATCCATATCCTCGGCCATAGAAAAGGTGCCCGTGATGACGTGAGCGAGGCCCTACGCGCAGGCCCGATCACCCTTGGGCGCGATCAGGAGCGCTGCGCGGTTTGGTTTCACCCTGATGACGACTGCGTCAGCCGTAGCCATGCCCGAGTGGGGCGAAGCGCCGATGGCCTGTGGGTTGAAGACTTAGGCTCGCCAAACGGCACGACGTTGGACGAGGCGCCGATCCATAAGCAGACTCCCCTCGTCTCTGGCGCGGTCTTACGCCTCGGTCGCCACGCAGCAGTTGAGCTGTTCGTCGGGGATGGTCTCTCGCCAGGGCCCGTTCCTGGGCGCCGATCGAAGCCCCTCGTCTTGGGCGGGGCGTTCCTCGTCGTCTGCGCGCTGCTGAGCCTGGTGGTCTTCGGGTGGTCAGCGCGACAACGCCTCGCGCGCTCCCGACAGTCGCTCGACGTGATGGCGGCGGTGCTCGCCGAGACGTCAAGGAATGGCGCGCCGCTCGACCTTGACTACTATGAGGTTGATCCTCGTGTCGAGGCCGCGATCCGGCTGGCCCGCGCCAATGCCGCCGCTGCTCCCGCCCCCGACCCCGACGAAGACCCCCTCGCTGCACACCTCCAGCGGGTGCTCAGCGATCTCTCGGGCGGCGAGGTGACCACCGTAAACCGGCTCTTGAGGGATGAGGTCGCCCGAGAATTGCCCGGCCTGGTCCGGCAGACCCGAGATCGCCCCGGCGGTCGCAACGGCGCGTGGTGTCGGGCCCCGGAGCTTCGCCCCGAGCTAGAGCGCATCCTCAAAGACGCCATGGGGCCAGACCACCGCCCACGCGCCCACTGGATCTCCTACATCCCCTGGATCGAGAGCGAGTACTGGCCCGATCCGCCGTTGGGCGGCGCGGGTGAGCGCGGCCCGTGGCAGTTCATCCCGAAGACGGGCGAACGTTACGGCTTGATCGCCGGGACCACAGACCGCCGCTGCCAGATTCAAGCCGCGACCGAGGCCGCCGCCCGGCTGTTCACCGACAACTTCGCGGCGTGTACCCCACGTTTTCCCTTGCTGGCCGTAGCCGCGTTTAATACAGGCGCTCACAACTCGTGCAAGCTCGCCCAAGACGAGAGCATCCCCGAAGACGAGCGTGACGTGCTCGGCTTCATCGCCCGAGGCCGGCTGCACGAGGTCACCCACGACTATGTCCCTCGCTGGTTGGCCGCCAGCTTTTTAGGCGATCACCCTGAACAGGCGCTCTTGGTGGCGCTAGAGTACGATCCGAACGTCGGGGGGCTCCCCGAGTGTGACGCCGCAGACAAGCGCATCCCTAAGGATGGGCCTTGCTGAGAGAATGATGCTTCGCGCGCAAAATTTGCGTTGCAGCCAAGGTAACGATGCACTATGATTAAGGTGCGTTCTTGGCGGTTAACCATCCGGCTGCCCACCGAGGCGCTAGTGCAAGTAAACACTAAGAGTTGGAGAACGAGCCATGGCGCTTCGTGTTCACATGACCATCGAAGGAGCAACTCAAGGCCAGATCACGGAGGCTTGTAGCCTGCGCACGGGCCGTGAGGACACCGTTGAGCTGATCGCGTTGAACCAGGGGATCAGCATCCCTACCAACGATGAGAGCGGCCAGATCACCGGCCACGCCCGCTTCGATCCTTTGACCGTCACCAAAGAGATCGATCGCTCCAGCCCCATGATTCAGAAGGGCCTCGTCACCAACGAGGTGCTGAAGGTCACCCTGCAGTTCTACCGCTTCGCCACCGACGGCAAAGGCAAGGAGGAGCTGTACTACACGATCCTCCTCGAGCGCGCGACCGTGGCCAACTACCGTGGCGTGCTACACAACACCCTCGACGCGGCCTCGGCCAAGCTGCCCGCGCTAGAGACCGTCGGGTTCGCGTTCCGTGACATTACGGTCACCTACGAGCCCAACGGCATCAGCTACCACTACTCCCTCGACACCCCTGAGGCGTGAGCGCGCTCAGCGCCCGGCGTCTTCGGCCTGGTTGATCTTCTTGTCGAAGCTGTCCAAGACCTTCAGGATGTCGCTAAAGACCTCATCGAGATTCTGAAGCTCTTTGGACAGCACGCCGCGCCGGTCAAGCTCTCTGGCGAGCGCGGCGCGAGCGACCTCTGGGTCGGGATCCTGTACAGCCCGCGCCAAAGCCTCCAAGCTGAGGCGCATCTTCTGTACTCGTACGGATCCGCCGCCTGCGTGTGTCCGAATCAAGGATGAACCAGACCGTAGGTCACGCAACAACCAGCTGGGCGGTGGAGGCGCTGGTGCAGGAGCGACAGGCGTCGGGGGAAGGGGCGGAGGAGGCTTCGGTTGGGGCTCTTCAACCGGCTTGTAATGAATCTCGCGCTGAGGCCCGTTGACATAGAACGTCGCGCTGACCACTCCAGCGAAGTCCAACGGCACGCCGTCCCTCAAGACGATGGGCAAGCCCTGAATACGGACACCATCCACGAAGGTGCCGTTCGCGCTGCGGTCGTGGATTATCCAAGCCCCCCCCGATTGTGGGAGGATCTGCGCGTGGAGCTTGCTGATGTACTCCACCCGCGGGAGCTGGATGGCGTCGTCTCCGTGGACATCCCAGCCAACCCTCGCGCCATGCTCAGAGATCGGCCAGTCGTTGAACGCTGTCTTTGACTCCCAGACCCGTAGCGTCGCCATGCTTAACCTCCAAATCCATGATAACATCTCGCGGTTCCCGTTACCCGTAGCCCCGTCGTTCCTACAGGACCAACCATGCCCCGGCTTGATGAGCTCCTCCTAGGCAAGATCCGCGCTGGCTCCCAGTTTGACCCCGACCAGCCCGAAGGCGTGTTTAAGCTCTGCCCTCGCAGGGAGCATGTGATCTCTTGGGATCGTGAGCGCTGCGAGAGCTGTGAGCGACTTGTGGCTCATCCGCCGATAGTGAATCCTCCTGTTCTCACGAATCCTCCTTCTCCTGTGCTGTGGGGTCCAGGCAGCAGCACAGGTAGCAGGAATAACACACGAATTGACGGAACACGCCTTCCTGTTATGCCGACGCCTCCGAGGCCACCAACCATCAACACCGACCGCACCACTGTCTCGCCGCGCCCGACCAGTGAGGTCACGATCTTGCTTCGCCTCAAGCCAGGCCTCGCGGCCAAAGACTCACCAACGGTGCAGGTGATGGTCGGAGACAGCCTCGCGCTCTTGGTTGAGAACGGCAACGTCACGCCATGCGCCAACCGCTGGTGGGACGTCGAGATGGGCCAGGGCCCAACATCGGAGCGGTGATGATCAAGCTCACCCGAATCCAGGGCGGGATGCCCATCGATCCCCCGCTGACCACCGACAAAGCCTCGCTCACGTTGGGTCGGGCGGCGTCCTCTGACCTACGCTTCACCGAGCCAGAGGTCAGCGAGCTTCACGCGACGATCACCTTCGACGGGTGGTACTGCCTAAAGAGCCTGGGCCGCAACGGCGTTCATTTTTTGAGCCGCTCGATCGACCGCCCTGACGAGCGCGGCTGGCGGCTGCGGCGCGGTGACCGCTTCTCGCTCGGCAACCCCGGCCCAATCATCGAGGTGGACTTCATCTACGATCGAGAGAAGTACATCGCCGCGCTCAACGAACGCGGCGACGACGCCCGTGGGGCCAACGGGCTGCTCATCATCGCGGTGGTCTTCGGCGTAGCGCTGCTCCTGCTGGTGGGAATCCTCGCTTGGGCGACCCGCTAGTTGCTGAACAGGTCCAGCGGGAGCCCCAGCGCCTTGAGGCTACGATAGAGCCACGCGGGGCCTGAGCCTGGGGTCTCCAGCAGACGCCAAGCCGCGACGCATGGGGTGCCCCCTAAGCTTCCGGAGACCACGATCACGTTGTTAGAGTCGGCGCGCGCGCCGATCACCCGAAGCACGCTCGGCACGACAGTGGTCTGCACACCGTCTGGCGAGGAGTCTGCACAGATCAGGTCTTGGCGCTGCTGAACCGAGGCGACCATCCGCGCCGGAGCGAAGGGCAACGCCACAAACTTCATCGGGTCTTGACTGTAACGTTGATAGATCAGCTCTTGCCCGTTCACGATGAATCGAGACTCGGTCACGAGCTGGGAGGTCCGATCGCGGACCGGCGCCACGGAGAACTGAAGCTCACTCTGCAACGCTGTGAGGACCTGGCAGCGGGACCGCCGCCCCTCGACAAAGGATCGTAAGCCACCGCTGGGGCGCAGGGTCGGCGCGGAGGGCCCCAAGGGCTCTGGGGAGAGCAGCTTGCCGGTCTCCAGCGAGACCCACGGCCCCAAGCGATCTTTGATGAAGCCGTCCGCGAGCTTGTCACAGCCTAGGATCTCGTTGAGAGCAGCGGGATCGACGTCTTGCCCCGCCCGCGGGTTGATGGGGAAGCGCCCGCTCTGCTCCGTCCAGGCGTCGTACACCGCGGCCTTCCAGTCTGCCTCAAGCTGCGCCTCGTACGCCCCGAGCAGGCGCGCCCAGGTCATGTGCAGCGCCGTGTTGCCCAAGGCGCTCACGAGCAAGCCAACCTCGTTTCGCGCCCGCTCGGCGGGTTCGAGCGCGGCGCCTGTTGACCGAAGGGTCAACGCGCGGAGCTTCTCGGCCACGGACTGCGTCGTGAGGTACGCCGCGCGTAGGTCACCTTCACCGGCCCAGGTCTTCGAGGCCAGCTCCGCCTGTTTTGTGCCGTCGGAGCTCACATCTTGCAGGACATCCGCCAGCTTGAGCATAGCGTCACGTTGGGCGTTGAAGGCGGCCGTCGCGCCTTCGTCGCCGCCGAGCACCATCGCGTGCCCAGCGCTCCAAGTCGAGGCGAGGGAGTTGCAGGTCTTGTTGGCCTTCTGCCAGGCCGGGCGCGTCTCCGCCTCGGACTCCTCAAGCGGCGTCAGTCGCCCTTGCCCAGCGAGCTTGAGCACACGCTCCAGGTCACCTCCGACGCCGTAAGCCAGCCGAAGCTCCTCCGCGATCTCGTTCAACCCCATCGTCTTTAGCTCTGGGAGCAGGGCGTCTTGTACGCCGATTCGGGAGAACCACTGCCGCTGCCAACGCTCGGCGTACCGCTGCTGATAGAGCCTCGTGAGCTGCTCGATCACCTTCGTCTTCTCAGCGCCGGTACCGACCGAGAGGCCCAGCTCAGTCATGTCTCCCCATCCGATGAGCTCGGGGATCTCGTTGCGCGCGATGCCCTCTAAGCCCCCATTCCATCCGGTGATGAGCGTGCTCTTGCTCTTGTTCAGGATGTCGGAGTTCTCAAGTGCATACAATTGAAGCTGAAATTGTTGGCAGTCATCAAGGCTGTATCCCGCCGGGGCCGCTCGAAGCCCCGCGCTGACGCGGAGCAGCGTAGATTTGGGGCGGAGGCTCGTCGCGGCGTCCTCGAGCTTCAGCCGCTGCTCGACGTTGTTGCTCACGCGCTGAAGCAACATCGCGAACACCGCCTCGTGTGGATCAATGGTCTGGAGTCGCGCGGTGATCGCCGACATCTCCCCCTCACCCGGCACCAGCGTTGCGAGTGCGCCGCAGCGACCCTGGGGATCTTGAAACAGGCGCTGGAGCAGCCATGCGTCCGTCGCGACCCGGCCCGCTTGCTCATCCGAGGCGGCCGGGCACCAGTTCACCTCCTGCTGCTGGGGGAGCCCCGCGGCGATCCGCTGGGCCAGGGCCTCGGCTAGCTCCTTCTCGCCATCGTCTAAGACGCCGTCCTCGCAGCGGGCGCGGCCGTCCTCGCCGGGCTGGTAGATCTCCGCCCAGCGGCGCACAAGCTGCGTCCTCGACCAGCCGCAGATCATCCAGTCTTGCTCCGCCGGGGTCTCCCCACGCAGCGGGCCCGAGACCCCTGGGATCGGGCCAGAGAGGCCCTTGAGGTCGGCGTGGATGAGCTTCGACGCGGCTCGCACCAGACGATCCTCGGCGGTGCGTGAGGTCCAGCGGCGCGCGTCGTCCCCGACGATCCAGTGGGTGGGCCACAGCCAGAGCGCGCTCAACCGAGATGGCGGGGTGGCGTCACCATCAAGGCCGGCGCGCTCGACCACCGCCCCGGCGTCGGGGAGCACCCAGCTTGGGGCGCCCCAGGCCCCAAAGAGCGCCAGCCGTGCGCTCAGCGCGGCTGATGGGCCACCAACCTCCGAGGGCGAGCGCAGCTCCTCAAGCACCTCGCCGAGGCGGCGCTCCAGCGCGCGCTGGTAGAGCAGGTTCAGCACGCCCACCGTCGCAGCGGACACCGCGAACATCGCGAAGGCCGCCACAAGCCGCTTGAGGCGTTGCCACTCGACCGCCCGACGCCGGGCCTGCTCACGGGCGGTGATGCCGCCGTGGTCCCGCGTCGCGGGGAGCACCCGGTCAAACAGGCCGTCGAGGAACATCGGACGCTCAGGCCCACGCTGGCCGTCGTCACGGCGCGGCGCGCTGACGCGGGGCGCCCGGAGCACCTCGCCCAAGCTCCCCAGCCCGCCGCCGAGCCGATCCACCTCTTGGGCAGCGCTGGTCACCCCAGTGAGCCAGAGCCCCGCGATCGAGCAGCGCTCCGTCACGCTCGGCGCCGTGAGCCGCCGAACCAGCTCCATGAGCGGCGCCTCCAAGGTGCGAAGCTGGGCGGGGAACAGCAGCGCAGGCCCCAGGCGTTCCCCGTTGACCCGCACGAGCACGGCGGGCGTCCAGCGCTCCAGGCGCCCCGCCAGATCCTGAATCACCTTCCGCACCGCCCCCGGCGCGTCGGTCGCGCTCGTCTGCCCGAGATCTAGCGCGGAGCCCCAAGGCCGGCCGCCCACCGGCGTGGGCAGGTCTTGGAAGGTGTCGCAGAAGCCCGCGACGCGCTCGGCGTGCGTAATGACGAGGTGGAACGGCGGCGCGACGCCCAAGATCTCGACCGCGTCATCTAGCCGAGCGCGCAGGCGATCCGCGAGCAAGGCGCCCTCGGCGGGCCCACGCACGATCAGGTCCCCCACATCGACCACCACCACCAGGCCATCGAGCGGCTGCTCCGGCCGCCGCAGGCGCAGCGCCGCGAGCAGCTTACGCCAGCCCTCTCGCCCTGAGTCCTCCTCCACCCAGCGCCCGCTGGTGTCGATGTAGACCGCCCCGCCGCAGCGCACGACGGCGCAGCGCTCATCGGGCTCGGGCCGGTAGGGCAGGCCCCCGGCGTCTAAGCGGTTGCACGCCCCGCCACCCCGCACCAAGGCGGTCGACTTCCCGACGCCCCGCGCGCCCAACACCGCGAGCCAAGGCAGCCGGTCCCCATCGGGCAGACGCGCCAACGCGGCCTGCGCAGCCTCCACCGCCTCCCGTGCGGCCTCGTCCTCACGCCGAACGTCGGGCGAGGAGAAGCTGGGCAAGGGCGGCAGCCGGAGCCCGTTCAGCCGCAAGTAGGAGATGGTGACCCAAAGGATCGAGACGAGCCAGAGCAGCCCAAGCGCCGCCTGAAGGCCGATCACCACAGGCTGGACCACATCATCGCTGGCGTTGGCCATCAAGACCGGCGCGACCCAGCGCACGAGCAGCACCAACACGCCGAACAGCAAGGTCAGCCACACGGGCCGCCAGCCCAAGATGGTCTTGATGAGCTTCATCGGGAGAGTCCTCTCAAGGCAGGAAACAGACTAACGACACCAGCTCCAGGTCGTGCCCACACGAACCCCCTCGACACAGCCGCGCTCCTTCCAGCGCCCATCGGCGTCTTGGGGGAGCGGGCCCATCGGCAAGGTGACCTTGTAGCCCTCAAGCCGCAGCCAGACCCTCCGATGAACCGGCGACAGGCGCACCACCGCCCAGGTGTCGGCGTCGATATCCCGCTGGCACTTGCCCTCATAAAACGGCACAATCAGCAAGAACTTGGCGTCCTTGCTGCGATCAAACGAGAATCGATCGTGGGCCGTCCCGGGCGTCGCGCTGATCGGCGCCACCTCCCCCGCCAAGGCGTCTTTGAACTGCGTCGCAACCCGCTCGGGGCGCTCAAAGCTCGTGCAGGCGCTGTCCGCGAGGTCGGAGGGGACATACATGAGGGGGTAGAGCCCGATCAGCACGGGCTGGGCGCCCTCTGGGGTGCGCGAGTTCAAGACCGGCGCCGCGCGATAATGCAGCTCGACCTTGCGGGGCGCGCAGCCGAAAAAACCGATGAGGAGCGGGAGAAGCACGAGAGGAAGACGAGAGAGCAGGCTCATAAAGACACGCCGTTGGGTGAAGACAACACAGCGACGATCCCGAGGCCGATCACCGGCCACGAGAAGGGGAAGGGCGGAGAGAACGAGGTGCTGCCGCTAGTTGCCTGTGTCTGATGCGCCTTCTTGCGCTGGCTTATAGCCGCCGTAGAGGAGGTAGGTGGTGCTGTCGGTGGAGATGAGGAGATCGGAGAACGTGTCGCCGTCTACGTCACCGGCGTTGACGATGTGGCGGATGATGCCCTTGAAGCCGGTGATCTTGCCGGAGGCGATTGGTTGATCGGTGGAGTCTAAGTTACCGCCGAGGAAGCCTGATTCGCCTTGAGCGATAATCCAGAGGACGCCATCCCCTCCGATGGCGAGCTCTTCGTCACCATCCAGATCGATGTCTCCGATGAATGCGACGCTTGAGCCCGCATTGTTAGCAGCGGTAGAGGTCCAAACTGGCTCATAGTAAACATCCTGTTCCACATCTACGCTGAGCGTGCCGGACAGCCTTCCCTCCAACATGTACACCGATCCGGTCCCCGGAGCCCCCACCAACACCAAACTCGTCTCTTTCTCATCAGAGAGCGTCCCGAACGCCACTGAGGCGCCCAGCGCGGATGCGGAGTCGGCCTTGTCGGTCAATGTTAACGCGGCCGTGGTAGAATTTATTTGGTAGAGCGCGAGGCCCGGACCTGTTAACCCTGTGCCTCCACTAAATCCCACCCCCACGTAAGTGTCCTTGCCGAACGTGGCCGAGGCGAGGGCCAGGGGCCAGTCGGTGTCGGTCTTGAAGCCACTGAGGCAAACATCGACGGAAGACAAGCACTGTGAACTACCGATTAGCACGTCCGATGGGATCCAGACTGTTGTGCTTAGGTTGTCGTTATCGTCTTTGACCTTGTACGAGAAGGCCACTTTCCCTACCATCGCAGAACCAAGCGACTGTACCGCCAAGCCAAGCTCGCTGATTGATTCTGACTCGCGCGTAAACACAGCAGATGCCTCCGTATAACCAGACACCCCAAGACGCACAGATACCATTCCGGGCGCTGGCGACGGCCCTCCAACTGCCAAATCTGGTAACGCATCACTGTCAAAATATCCAACCGTTAACGCAATCCCAAAAGTGCTTGAGTCCGAAATAGTGATTGCCGGGTCCTCGAATCCGCCGTAAAAAATCTGAACCATTGTAGAATCTGCAAAACCAACGGCGAAGTCTGCGAGACCAGCTTCGTCTTTATCTACGTTCCCAAGAGCCACAGCGGCCGTCGCACCAGAGAACGACTTCGGCTTCGGCTCGAGCTCCGAGACATTTACCTCCTGAAACAAGGCGCAATCACCCGGATCGTCGTCACAATTCTGGTCGATGCCATCCCCACACGGTCCCTCATTAACTTGTCCTGGGTTGATGGCGGAATCGCTATCATTGCAGTCAGAGTTATCCACAACATACTTGTACTCGCCCTCGTCCGGCGCGCCCTCACACGATGAGACCTCTTTCATGGAGTTGGGGTCACCATAAGTGTCTCCA
>JAKLKD010000220.1 GCA_023150845.1 Myxococcota bacterium
GCGTAGAAGTTCAGGACCATGTAGTCCAAGAAGTGCGGGACGTTCAGCCACTCCTTCGCGGCCTGGTACTCCCCCGACGCGGCGACGGTGGCGGCCCAGGCGGAGCCGTCGCCGTCGAACACGTTGCCCGCGGTGACGGCCTCGTAGTCGTCCTCCTCGCCGCCGAGGTACTCCGCCAACATCGCGGCGTTGAACCTCTCCCGGACGTGGTACAGCCCGTGGTACACGCCGTTGAGGTACAGGTGGGCGAACCGCCCGTGAGGCACGATGTGCCCCATCTCAAGCTGGCTCTCATCCATCCAGAGGTTTCGCAGGTGCTGGCCCTGCGCGCCCAGATAAAACACGGTGTCGTGGTTGCCGCTGCGGAGCGAGAGCGCGTCGTGCTCGTCCTCGGCGGGCACGCCGGTGACGTCGGGGCCGTAGAGGTCGGCCTCAAGGCGCCCGGGGCCGTACTTGGAACGAAAGACGAGGCGGAAGCTGGTCTTCGCGTACTGCCAGCTCGTGCCGCCGGAGACGTAGGCCCCGGCGTTCACCTGGATCTCGTCCCCCTCGGGGTCGATCCACTCCAACGAGACCGGCCCCTCGGTCAGCGTGATGCCCGCTGGCGCCACGAGCGAGATGATGGGCAGCTCGCGGAGGCTCGTGGACACGACAGGGCCGTAGGTCGTGTGGTTGACGATGTTGGGGTCCATCACCGAGGACTGCAGGACGTCGTCCACGAACACGTAGGTCGCGGTGACGACAGGCGACGGCGTGCCGTCCGATCCGACCTCGACGGCGCGAACGACGGTGGTGCGGTCGACGACGAGTGGCGCGGAGTAAGGCCGCGTCGGACTTGACGTGTCAACGCTGTAGTAGACCGCGCCACCTTCGCTGGGCGTGATGGTGAGGGTGAACGAGCTCTCGTGGACGCCGCGCGTCACGTCGAGAATCGGCTCCGCGAAGGCGGGCATGAGGAGCGCGAGCAGCATCCCGGCACGATAGCAGAGCCCGTCCTGCGGCGCCAAGACATCGCCGCGCGCCCCAAAACGACGACGCGCGCCGGGGTCACCGACGCGCGTCACACACAGGCTCCGAGGCGAACGCCCGGAGGGGTCGGCCTAACGCCGCCGACGACGACGGCGCGGGGCGCCGGACGAGCCGCCGTCGCCTTCGCTGAGGCCCTCGTCACCGGAGGGCTCATCCCCCGAGGGCTCGGCGCCCGCGGCGCGGGGCTCGGGCTGGCTGGCCTCGTCGCCATCGTCCTCACCGTCCGCGGCGAGGCTCGCCTCGTTCACGGTGCCGTCGGCGTTGAGCGTCGGCTCGCCGCCGCTCCCACGCTTCTTCCGGCGGCGCTTCCGCTTGCGTCCCTCGGCGCTGGCGGCGGACTCCTCCGTCGCGGGCACGGGGCGCTCCTCCACCACCGGGGCGGCGGCGGGGGCCTCCTCACGGGGCGGGCGGTCGTCCCGGCGGCGCTCACCACGGTCATCCCGGGGCGGGCGGTCGTCCCGGCGGCGCTCACCGCGGTCATCCCGAGGCGGGCGGTCGTCCCGGCGGCGCTCGCCGCGGTCACCGCGGTCGCCACGGTCGGAGCGCTCACCGCGCCCGCCGCCGTCACGACCACCGCCGTCACGGCGGGCCTCAGCCTTCGTGGAGCGGGCCTCGGCCAAGGCGCCGATGCTGTCCACGTCGCTCTTGGCGGCGCGGCGCTCACGGTCCCACTGGAAGAAGGTCTTGAGCGCCGTGGCGAGGAGCAGATCGCCCTCGGGGTGGGCCTTGAGCGCCCGAGCCATGCCGATGAAGCCCTCAAACGCGATGGAGCCCATGGCCTCGCGGATGCGGCTCACCTGACGCTCCAGGCGCAACGACTCGGAGACCTCACGGGTGGGCAAGGTCTTGTACTCGAACTGGATCGCGAACTGGCGCTCCAGGACGAGGCGGGTGGAGAGGTCGGGGCCACCGGCGAGGCTGATCGCGATGCCCGACTTCCCGATGCGGCCCGTGCGGCCGATGCGGTGCATGTAGACCGCGGGGTCGGGGGGCAAGGAGTAGTTGAAGACGTGGCTGATGTCGGAGATGTCGATGCCGCGGGCGGCCACGTCCGTAGAGACGAGGAACTGCACGCGGCCGGACTTCACCTCGGCCATCACCTGCTCACGCTTCTTCTGGGGCAGCTCGCCGGAGAGCAACTCAACCTCGAGGCCCTGGCGGTCCAAGAAGGTGGCGACCGTCGAGCAGTCCTCGCGGGTGTTGCAGAAGATGATCGTGGCGCCGCAGTTCTCGGAGTCGAGGATCGAGAGCAGCGCGCGCACGCGGTGGCCCTCGGACGGCGCCTCGTAGAGCACGTGGCGGATGCCCTCGACCCGGTCCGTGTCCGTCGAGAGGAAGATGTCGACGGGGTCCTTGAGGTGGCGCTGCACCAGGCGCTTGACGTCCTCGTCCACGGTGGCCGAGAACATCAACATCTGGGCCTCGGCGGGGGCGTGCTTGAGGATCGAGGAGACCTCCTTGTAGAAGCCCATCGAGAGCATCTCGTCGGCCTCGTCCAAACAGACGCCGCGCACGTTGCTGAGGTTGAGGTTCCCGCGGCGCAGGTGGTCGAGCACACGGCCGGGGGTGCCGATGACGATCTCGACGCCCTCACGCAGGGCCTTCTCTTGGCCGCCCATGCCGACGCCGCCGTAGATCGGGAGGATGCGCAGGTCGCGGTACTTCGCGATCCCGGCGATCTCCGTGGCGATCTGGTTGGCGAGCTCACGGGTGGGCGAGAGCACGAGCACCTGGACCTTCCGCAGGCCGGGCTCACAGCGCTCGACGAGGGGGATGCCGAAGGCCGCCGTCTTGCCCGTGCCCGTCTTGGCGCGCACGAGGAGGTCCTGACCGGCCAGGGCGGGCTCGATGGCCTCGGCCTGGACCTGGGTGGCCTCGGTGTAGCCCAGATCCGTGAGGCCCTGGATCAGCTCCGGGGAGATCGGGAAGTCGGAGAAGAGGCGACCCGAGCGGTAGTCGTCCCGGGCGGTGGCCCGGCGGACGGGGGGAGGCGCGGCGAGCACGGGCTCATCGTCGCCGTCCTCAAGGGCGTCGGCGGGCTCGGAGGGCTCGGCGGGGGCCTCTTCGAGGTCCTCGACGGGGGCGGGCGCGGGGGCCTGCGCGGCGGCGACCGGCGCGGCGGCGACCGGCGCGACAGGGGCGACAGGGGCGCTCTGCACGATGGGCTCAGCCGGGGCGGCGGGGGCCTCGGCGAGCTCGGGCGCCGCGACGTGCTCCTTCTTGCGGGGCTTGCGGCGACGGGGGCCGCCGCTCGTAGAGGTGTCACTCTCAGCCTCGACGGGCGCTAACACGTCGGGATCGTTCTGGTCCAGGTCACTCATTCAGCAGGCTCCGCGGAGGCATTCTTCGTGGTTCACAAGGGGTGAACTCTATTGCCCTTTGGGGAGCCACGCCACGCGCAGGCCGAAACGAGGTGGATCCTCTCGGGCGGCGGACTTCGGCGGGCTCGCCAAGCGGGCGGCCCTTCGTTAGACTGTCACCTTTACCAGAATTCCCTTCACGACGACGCGAGGCCAAAGATGGTGGCGCTACACGACATCGAGTCCCTTCGTGGGCTGATCGAGCGCGCGGAGCGTGTGCTGCTCACAGGCCCCGAAGACCCTGACGGCGACTCCATTGGCGCCTGCTTGGCCCTCGCGCGCACGATTCGCCGCTTCGCCCGGGCCACCGTTGAGGTCGCGGGCACGCCGAGCTTCCGCTACGCCTGGATGGACGGCGCGGACAAGATGGTGCCAGACGCCCAGGTGCGTGGCCCCTACGACCTCGCGATCGTGCTCGACGGAGATCGCCACCGGCTCACCCCGGTTGTGCGGGAGGCCTTCTACAGCGCCAAAGCGACGGCGATCATCGACCACCACGGCACCACGAGCGCTGAAGGCTACTCCTTGGCGCTCATCGACCGCAAGGCCGAGTCCACCTGCGGCATGATCCTGCGCTTTATGGACGCCTGGGGCATTCACCTCGACCCGCCCACCGCCGCCCAGCTCTACACCGGCATCATCTTCGACACGGGCTGCTTCCGGCACTCCAACACCTCGGCGGCGACTCATCAGGTCGCGGCGCGGCTCTTGGAGCAGGGCATCGACCACTCCGCCATCGCGATCAAGGTGCTCTTGGAGCGCCGCCGCTCGGGCATGGCGCTCCAGGCGCGTGTGCTCGACACCGCCACCTTCCACGCCTCGAACCGCGTCGTCCAGGGCGTGGTGTCTCGGCGGGTGATGGAGCTCCTCGGCAGCTCCGAGGCTGACGTCGAGGGCATCGTCGAGGCGATGATCTACGTCGAGGGCGTCGAGGTCGCCGTGCTCATCGTCGAGCGTGGGCCGGAGCTCGTGAAGCTCAGCCTGCGCAGCCGCGGCCAGGTGGACGTCTCCGCTGTGGCCCGGTCCCTGCACAGCTCCGGCGGCGGCCACGCCAAGGCCGCGGGCGTCATCCTCCGCGAGCCCTTGGCCGAGGTGCTGAGCCGGGTGCCCCGCGCCCTGGAGCTCGCCTTCGGGGAGCCCGTGCGCGCCCTGAACGGCCTCTCAGCCGTCAAGGCCGAGGCTGCCGCCGGGCTCCAGCACCGCGGCTGAGGCCCCGGCGCGGCGGATCTCCTCGACGAAGCCCGCCAACGCGACCCCAGGCAGCGCCCGGGGCGTGCTGCCGAACGGGGAGAAGAAGCCCTCCCAGTGGCAGGCGACGACGAGGCGCGGCCGGGTGGCCTGGATGATCTCCTCGGTGTAGCCGGGCCGGTAACGGCGCCCGATGGCGCAGAGGCAGAGCACATCGACGGGGCGGCCCTTCACCAGCGCGCCGTCGTAGTCCGCGGAGTCGACGTGCATGAGCCGCAAGCCCTGCCAGTCCACCCACCAGGTGAAGACCTGGCCGTGACGGAGGTCTCCCATTCGCGGCGGCCAAGGCGGCGGCGTAGGGATGTCCCCGGGCAAGGTGACGCGGTTGAAGTAGACCCGGCCGTGGCGTGAGGGCAGGGGGACGGCCTCCCCGCCGGGCAGGCGGAGCTGCTCGTGGCCTTGGCAGGCGACGAGCTGGTGTTCGGGCAGGCCATAGGCGCGGCCGATGTTGGCGACGGCGCTTGATCCGTAGAGCGTCGCCCCGGTGTGGCGGCAGACCGCGGGAGCGTCCAGGGAATGATCGTAGTGGGCGTGGCCCACGAGCACGGCGTCGGCGTGGGGAAGCTCCCGCGCCAAGAGCGCCTCATCGGGCACCAAGGGCCGGGTCAAGGTGGCCCGGGCGCCGCCGCGGCTGAGGTAGGGATCGAGGATGAGCGTACGCTGCCGCACGGTGAGGGCGAACCCGGCGACGCCGAGCCAGCGTAAGGTCGCCGCGCCTTCAGTCGCGCCCCGCCAGAACAGGCCAGGATCCACCCGGCGCATCCCGAGGCGCTCAAGCCAGCTCACAGCGTCGTCTCGTCGGCCTTCGGCGCGGGCGTCGCCGCGGGCGTCGCCGCCGTGGGGGGCACAGCGAGGGACTCCAAGCTCTGCAGGCAGCTCCGCTCGGCGTAGCCCAAGACGCGCTCGTTGGGGATCACGGCGACGACGACGTGGCTCACGCCGACATCGACGAGCTGGGGCGGGCAAGACGCCGGGGTGCAGATCGCGCGGTACTCCCCAGCGCGGGCCTCCATGTCGGAAGAGCAGCGCTGGGTGATCACCGCGCCGACGCCGACGTTCTGAACGAAGGACTCAGCGCAGCCGAAGAGCGAGACGAGGAGGAGGAGCATGCTCTTGGCGTAACCCGACGGCGGCGGACGGGTTACCCGAAGGCGCCATGCACGATCAGCCCAACGCCGACGAGTCCCTCGACCGCCTCACCGCAGACTGGAGGATCTTCCAGCTTCGACGGGGTCATCGTTTCTCCACCGACGACACGCTCACCGCCTGGACCGCCGCCCGGGCCCGCCCTGGCAGCCGCCGCCTGCTCGATCTCGGCGCGGGCATCGGCTCCGTCGGGCTCCTGACGCTGTGGCGGATGCCGCCGGACGCGACGCTCACCATGGTCGAGGTCCAAGAGGTGAGCCACAAGCTCGCCCGCCGCACCGTCGCCCTGAACGGGCTTCTGGGCCGGGTGACCCTGCGGCACAAGGACATGCGGGATCCCACGGCTTTGGCCGGGGACGCGCCGTATGAGCTCATCACGGGCAGCCCGCCCTACATCCCGCTCGGCAAAGGCATCGTCTCGGCCCACCCCCAGCGCGCCGGGGCGCGGATGGAGCTGCGCGGCGACGTGTTCGACTACTGCCGCGCCGCGGCCTCGGTCCTCGCGCCGGACGGGCGCTTCTGCCTCTGCCACGCCGCCGGAGATCCGCGCCCGGAGCAGGCCATCGCCGCCGCCGGGCTCACGCTCTTGGCGCGTCAAGACGTGATCTTCAGGCCCCGGCAGGCGCCGACCATCGCCTTGTTCAGCTGCGCCTGGACCGGCGAGCGGGCCGACCTCCCGCCCTTCGTCGTGCGCGGCGAAGACAGCGAGTGGACCGACGAGTACCTCAAGCTCCGCGAAGAGATGGGCACCGTCGTCTGGCGGCCGGGCGAAGCGGGCGGCGAGGGCTGAGCCCTAGGGTTGTGCCGAGGCGCCGACGCTCAAGGCGCCGACGCCCAGGGCCGCTCAGGTGTGCTTCTTCTCGACGACCTTGGTGTTCGTCTCGCGGAGGCGCTGGGCCACGGTGCCGAGGAGCTTCCACAAGATGCGAATGCCGAGCTCGGGCTCACGCTGAGAGAACTCGTCCAAGGCGGCACGATCGATGGAGATGAGGCTGCCGAAGCCCGTCGCCGTGACCGTCGCCGAGCGCGGCTGGGCGTCGACCAAGGCGAGCTCACCGAAGTGGTCCCCGGGGCCGAACTCAGCGAGCTTCACGCCGTCGCGGGTGGCGGTGAGGCTGCCCTGGACAACGACGTACATCACGCGGTCCATGGCGCCTTGATCGACGACCGTCTGACCGGGGGTGACGAACATCTCGTTCACCATACGACCGACGCGGGCCCGGGCGTGGAAGGGCAGGTCCTCAAAGAGGAACAGGCGCTCCATGATCTCGGCGCGGGCCGCGGCGGCCTCGGCCTGGGGCGACGCGTCGGGGTCGATGACGATGACGGTGACGTTGTCGGGGCCGCCCGCGTCCAAGGCGCCCTGGATGAGGCCCTGGACGGCCTGGGCGGGGGTGCCGCGGCTCAGGAGCTGGGCGAGCTGCTGGGGCTTCACCGGATCGGAGAGGCCGTCGCTGCACAGCACAATGCGGTCGCCGGGGAGGATCTCGATGGCCGCCACGTCGGGCTGGACCGTCGGGTGCAGGCCGATCGCCCGGGTGATGACGTTGCGGTAGCGGCTGCGCTTGGCCTCCTCGTACGTCATCTGGCCGCTGCGCACGAGCTCGTTCACCATGGAGTGATCGTCGCTGAGCTGGAGCAGCTCACCCTCACGCAGGAGGTAGGCCCGGCTGTCGCCGACGTGGGCCAAGAAGACCGAGCCTCCGCCGACGACGACGCCGACGACGGTGGTCGTCATGCCGCGGCGGCCTTCGCTCTCGGCCTCTTCGTACACCCGGCGGCTCGCCTGCTGACAGACCTCGTCAAGGGCCTCCAGCACGGAGTTTCGGGTGTTGCGACCCGGGTTCTGGGCGTAGCGTAAGACCGTGTTGCGCAGGGCCTTGGCGGCCTGGCGGAAGGTCTCGATGGTCATCGCCGACGCGATCTCGCCGCAGGCCCGGCCGCCGACGCCGTCAGCGACGACGAAGAGCCCGTTCTCGGGATCGGTGAGGTGGGCGTCTTCGTTGTTGTCGCGGCGTTTGCCGGGATCGGTCTCTGCAGCGAAGCGAATCACGGGGCCCTCAATACACCTGAATCGGGATGCGCTGGATGGAGAAGGGCACGCTAGTGGATGAATCGACCCCAACCTCTAACAGCCGAACCTCTAATGTGCCTGCTCCGCCGCCCGACTTCTGCGGGAGGTCGATCACAACCTCCAAAACCCGCTCCTCACCGGCCTGGAGGCGGTTGTCTGAAAGAGTTGTGTAAGGGGGAGCGGTCATCACCTCCCTTCGGAGATCGTGGCGGAATGGCGCGCCGACCGGCTTGCCCTTCTCGTCGTAGAGCGTGACCTCGACCCGGAGGGACTGAAAGGGCGTGCCCGTAGGGATGGCGTGGCCCGCCCCGGTGTTCTGCAGGGTGAGGGTGCCCTTGAGCGGCTTGCCCCGAACGGCGCCGCCCGGTTGGGTCTTGAGCAGAACGCTGAGGCCACGACCCGCGTCGGCGGTGAACCGATGGCTCGCCTGGGCCTCGTAGCGCCCGGCGACGACGAGGCCGCCTTGCAGGGGCATGTGGCAGTCTTGGCAGCGCACCCCGGCCTCGGCCCAGCGGGAGCGGGACCACTCGCCGTAGGTGTCGTAGAAGGGCTTGTCGGCGCCTTGCCAGGTGAGCTGGTGGCAGCTCGCGCAGGTCTCGGAGCGGCCGAGCTCCTCGCTCACGGCGACGGGGTGCGGGGCCTTGGGCGCGGCGCGGGTCGAGACGATCACGCCGTCGCGCACATGGCAGGCCGCGCAGGTGACGCCCTCCTGCTGCAGGGTGGGATCCCAGGCGGTGTTCTCCCGGGTCTTCGCCTCGGTGAGCGGGCCGCCGCGGTACTCCTCGACGAGTCGGGGCTGCTGCACGGTGAGGGGCAGGTGGCAGGAGAGACAGAGCGGGCTCTCCCCCGTGGCCTTCATCGCCGCGCGGAAGGGTGTGCTCACCCAGGCCGAGCGGTGCCCGGACCGGGACCAGTCGTCGTGGGCCTGGTAGTGGCAGGCGTTGCAGCCCTGGGCGCTCAGGTTCGCGAGGCCAGGGGGGAGCTGGGTGAGGGTGACGGGCACCCCAGCGGGGAAGAGCGGCGGGGCCGGGGGAGGCGGAGGCTCCGCCGGGGCGACGGGCTCCACGACGGCGGGGGCCTCGACCGGGGGAGGCGGCGGGGGCTCCGGGTCACGCCAGCGGAGGCGCTCTCCGGCGTGAACGAGCAAAGGCAGGGCCAAGAGGGTCAGCGCGAGGACGCGGAGGAGCCCAAAGACACGATCAGAAATCGACCACCTCCTCACCAAGATCCCCGGCGGGCGCCGGCGGCACCCAGACCGTGGCGCCTGACGGGCCGTAGAGCGCGGTGTACGCGGCATAATTGGCGGACACCTTCTTCACATAGTCGCGGGTCTCCTTCAAGGGGATCTGCTCGACCCAGTCGTCCATGGTGACGCGCCCCCGCCAAGGAGCGAGCCAAGAGGCGATGTTGTGGGGGCCCGCGTTGTAGCTGGCGACGGCGAGGGGCCAGGCGCCCTCAAACCGATCGAGGAGCAGGCCGAGGTAAAACACGCCGTAGCGCAGGTTGTGCTCGGGCTGCTCCAGCATCGCCGGGGTGTAGGTGTCCTCGCCGAGCATCATCGCGACCCGTGAGCCCGTGTTGGGCATGATCTGCATGAGGCCGATGGCGCCGACGGGGGAGCGCGCCTGGCTGTTGTAGACGCTCTCTTGGCGCATCAGCCCGAGCGCGAGCAGAGGATCGACGTCTTCGCGGCGGCCGTGGTCGGTGAGGGGGTCGAGCCAGGCCGCGGGGTAGGCGAGGCGGAGGGCCTGGATGGCCTCGTCGGCGTTCGCCCCATAGCGGTCGAGGCCGTAACAGAAGCGCGCGGCATGGTGGTGGTCGCGGGTGTACAAGAACAGCGCCCGCCACTCGCTCGTCGTCATCGTGACGTCGCGCCGGATGCCCCGGGCGCGCTCGTCTTGGCCCTTCTTCGCCTCGTCCCACTCCTCGTAGATCGTCGCCATGAGCGGGCCCGCGAGGTCGTAGAGGCCGACCTTGGCGAGGTCATAGGCCGCGGGGAGCTCGGGCCAGATGCGCTCGTGGGCCTCGGCGAAGCGGCGCATGGCCTTCTCGGCGGCGACGGGATCGTAGAAGCGCCCGGCGGGGTATGGCGCGGGGGCGGCCCAGGGGGCGAAGCCCGTCGCGGCGGGGAGCACGACGGGGGCAGGGGGCGGCGACGCGGCCGGGGGAGCCGTCGTCGGGGCGGCGGCGGGGGTCGTGCTCGGCGCGGCGCTC
>JAKLKD010000221.1:0-10062 GCA_023150845.1 Myxococcota bacterium
TCGGGTGCGCCCCGACGCCTTCATCTCCCGGCTGGTCGAGGCAGCCGTCGCGGCGGGCGTGACCCTGCGGCACCACGCCGCGGCGCTCTCCGTCGCCGACGCCCCGGCGGGGGTGGAGGTCCAGGCCGAAGGAGGGCTCGTCGCCCGGGCCTCGCTCCTCGTCTACGCCGCGGGCTGGGGCATGGTGGGCTTAGAGCCTTGGCTCTGGGACAAGCTGAGCCCCGTGCGCACCCGTCACATGGCCGCCGCGCCCGCGCCCGGCGCGCCGCGCCTCGGGGGCACGGCCCAGTACGGACACCTCGGCTTCAGCGCCGGGGCCGACGGTGCGCTGCGCTGGGCGGGGCTGCGCTGGGCCACGCCGCACCTGGAGGTCGGCGAGACCGACGAGGCCGCGCCGACCCCCGCCATCGACGCCCGCCTCGACGCCCTGCAGGGCCGCGCCTTCACGGCGTTTGGGCCCCGGGCCGCGGCGTGGAGCGTCATCCACACCCACACCTGCGACAACGTGCCCCTGGTGGGGCCGCTGCCCGGCCAGCCGAGGCGCGCGCTGTGCCTCGGCTTTCGGGATCAGCAGGGCGCCTTGGCCCTGGAGGCGGGGCGAGCCCTGGCGCGGGGGATCCTCGGCGAAGATCCCGCGCTGCCGAGCTTCTTGTCGCCGAGCCGCTTCGTGTAGGCTCGGCGATCGTCACCCGCGGAGGGTGACCACGGCTCAGTTGTGCTGGCTGTGGTCGTGCTCGTGGTCGTGCTCGTCACCCTCTTCGTCGTCGCCGAGCTGAACCAGCATCGCGTCGGCCTGGGCGCGCACACGCTCAAAGAGCTCCGGGTCCTCAACCTCGCTGAACTCCTCGCTGCCGTCCTCGAGCTCGGTGTAGCGGAAGATGAAGACGTCGAAGTTGTCATCCTCCTCGTTCTCGAGCTGCTCGACGGGGCTCAGCAGCGCGAACATCTGGTCGGACTCCTCCACGAAGCCGAGGATGCCGAAGGTGACCTCGTTGCCCTCGCTGTCGACGAGCACCACAGTGCCGTCGTCGTCCGGGTCGGAGAGCTCCTCATCGTCGTTGAGCTCGTCGTCGCGACCGTTCACGTCAGACTCGTTCATCTTGTTCTCCACTCGGAGGCCACAGAGCGGGACCAAGAATGGCCCGAAGCCGGCCTGTCGAACCCCGCTCTCTTAGGGTGTTGTGGGCTGAGGCGCACCCCGGGCGCGTGATTTTTGCAGCCCTGAGACGCCGCTGGATCAAAAGCCCGAGGCGGGATCGTCCGTGGGCTGCCAGTAGAGGGGGGCCTCGGGGCCGCAGCTCGCGCCCATCGCGCCGAGCTGCTCGGCGACGGCGCGGGCCCGATCCTCAAGCTTCCGGGCAAGACGCAGCGCCTCGTTGCGCAGCTCCAGCACCTGGCCTTCGCCTTCGGGGTCGGCGCTCATACGCTCGAGGATCTGCCCGAGGTGCGCGGCCAAGGCGGGCACCCCGTCCGCGCGCTCGGCGCCGAAGCGCTCGGTGAGCCAGGCGAGGTCGGCCATGTTGTTGTAGGTGAGGTCCGACCAGGAGGGGTCGAAGCTGGCGCGGTCGCTGTCGGGGGTGTTCTCTCGCATCACGACGACCTCCAGAGAACGTTCAGAGTAGCACCGGCTGGGCGTGACCGCTTTAGGAACTTGGTACTGTGTAGGACAGCCGTAAGATCAACCGCGCTGAAAGAACGCCAGGGCCTGCTGGCACCGCGCCAGGAGCACGCCGCCCTCGGACCACAGCGCGGAGTCCTGATCGGCGTAGCCCGCCCCCGCCCACCGGCAGCGTGAGGTGAGCAGCACATAGCGGCCCGGGCGGAGCTGCTCATCCGGCAAGGCGCCGTTGAGCTGCACGCGGAGATCCATCGACGACATGGGGATCGGGCCGGTCGCTTTGGAGAGCAGGGCGGGGGGACCGGCGTCGAGGAGCGCCACCAGGGCGGGCAGGTCGAGGGCGCGGGGCTCCATGAGCCGCATCCAGAGGTTCACCGCGGCCACCTCACCGCCGCCGTAGGGCAGGGTCGTGCCCGCGAAGCGGTACTGGATGTGGCGGGTGAACTCGGGGAAGCCCTCGCCGCCCATCGGCACCTCCAGGGCGTCTTCCGGGCCGCCGAGGCCGTGATCCGGCGCGTCGAGGTGAGACATCGGCGCGTCGCGGTCGACGCCGAAGGTGGCCGAGGCGAAGGTCGTCACTCGGCCGCCTTGCAGGACCTGGGCGCGCAGGTGGCTGACGTAGCGCCCGGCGCGTGCGGTCTCGACTTGGAGCTCGGCCTCACCCGGGGCGGCGGGCTCGCAGAAGTGGACCGTGAGGGAGCGAAGGCGGCGGGAGGGGTCCCCGACGGCGTCGGTGAGGCCCCTCGCGGCGGCGGCGGCGAGCACCCCACCGAAGAGGGCGCGGCCCTGGCCCCACCCCGGGGACAAGGAGAGGGCGTAACGACCCTCCCCCGCGCGGGTCGGGGTGGTGGTGAGGTCGAAGGGGTGGGTCATTCCGGCTCCGGCGGAGGGTTCACTCTCCGCAGACGTAGCGGGTGACCTCCAATGCGTCGATCCAGTGATGGTTGGTGTCGCCGCCGGTTCCAGCCGTAAAGCCGACGTAGGCTGGGAAGTTAAAGAGACCTGACAGATCGGCGTCCATCACCGTCGATCCGTCGAGGATCACCGTGACGTGGGGCTCGCTGACGTAGACCTCCAGGGTGTGCCAGCCCGTGTCCTCAAGCTCCGGGAGCGAGGCCCAATACGCCGGGCTGCCGACGAGGCCGTCGAAGGTGAAGGCGATGTGATCGTCGGCGGTGGGGTCGTAGCCGCCGTTGTAGAAGGTGTCGAGCTCAATGGACCAGCCGGGGAGGGCGGGCCCGACGGTGCAGTCGCTCCCGCCGCCGTAGCCGATGCCGCAGCCCGCGCCGCCCAAGAAGGTGGTCATGCGGGAGGTGTCGAGCGCGGTGAGGCTGAGGCCGTCGGCGCCGGTGCCGTCGCCGATGTAGAACGAGAAGCGGATCTCCACAGCGCCGCCGTTCACCTCCTCCGAGGTCTGAAACGCCGTGCCCACCACGCTCGTCGCCACGGGGGTCAGCTCCAGATAGCCCGTGCTCGCCTCGCCGACCCAGCTCGCGACGCCCTCAAAGTGCCAGGTGGAGAGGTCGAGCTCGCTCGCGGTGTACCCGGCCTGCTGGCAGACGTTGAGCGTCACCTCGGCGGTGTTGCCGCAGGAGTCCGTCACCGCCGCGGTGAGGCTGTGGGGGCCCTCGCCTCGGGGGTAGGTCCAGGTGAGCGCGCTGACCCCGGTGGCGCTGGCGTTGGCCTCACCAAGCGGGCCGTCGACGTCGGAGCGCCAGGACACGGCGAGGGTCTCCGGGCTGTCTTTGTCGTCGATGACCTCGGCGGCGAGGGTGTAGTCGCCGCTGACGGCGACGATCTCACCCTCGGTGGGCGCCAGCACGGTGAGCGCCGGGGCGGCGTCGGCGACGGCGGCGAGGGGAATGGTGAGGGTGGGCTCGTCGGGGTCGTCGCTGCGCAGGATGAGGCTCGCCTCGCCGGGGCCGGCGTTGAGCGTCAGCGTGAGCTGGCCGCCGGGGCTCAAGGTCTGGGCCTCGAAGGGCTCGGCGAGGGACCAGCCCGCGCCGCCGATCTCCGCGGAGTCCAAGGTCAGCGGCTCACCGCCCTCGTTGCTCACGGTGATGAGCCGCGTCTCGGCGCCGCAGACGATCTCGTCGAAGCTCATGGGGTCCGCGGCGATGTCGGGGTCGCCCGCGCCCTTGACGTCTTCGCCGGGGGTCAGCTCATAGTCGGAGCAGGCGACAGCGCAGAGGAGCGGGACGAAGAGGACACGCACGTTCGCCTCCGAGCGGGGGAAAGATCAGGGTAGCGTAGGCTGAGCCTGAGGATCAAGCGCATGTCACAACCCGCCGCTCATCTGCTCGCGCTGCACGGCTTCACCGGCACCGGCGAAGACTTTGAGGCCCTGCAGGCGCTCACGCCGGAGCTCGGGTGGCGCGCGCCGGATCTCCCCGGACATGGCGACGCCGCGGATGACGAGCCGCTCCCTGCGCTCTTGGAGCGCCTACGCGCCGCGCTCTTGAGCGCGCCTCGCCCAAGGCTGGTCTTGGGGTACTCCATGGGCGGCCGGATCGCGCTGCAGCTCGCCGTGGCCCTCCGGGGCGCCCAAGACCTCGACGGCCTGATCCTCGTCGGCGCGAGCCCCGGCCTCAACGACCCCGCCGAGGCCGCCGCCCGCCGCGCCGCAGACGAGGCCCTCGCCGCGCTCGCCGAGGCCGAGGGCGCCGAGGCGTTCTTGACGCGGTGGCGCGCCACGCCGATCCTCCAGACCCAGGCCCAGATCCCCGAGCCGTGGCGGGGCCGGATCTTGGCCCGACGGGCGCGCTGCCGGGCCTCGGGCCTCGCCGCGTCGCTGCGGGTGTACGGCACCGGGGCCTTGCCGAGCCTCTGGGACGCCCTGCCGACCCTCGGCGTGCCGACCGCGCTCGTCGCCGGGGCCCTCGACCCCAAGTTTGTGCGGGTTCACGCCGAGATGGCGGCGCGGCTGCCGAACGTTCAGACCGTCACCTTGCCTGGCGTAGGCCACACCGCGCACCTGGAGGATCCGGCGGCGTTCGTGGCGGCGCTGCGGGGGCTCCTGCCTTCGCTCCTCGCCGGGGGCGTGGCGCCGTGAGCCACATGATCCGCATCAACGCCGAGTACTGGTTGGAGCACACCCTCTGGCCCATCGCCCGCGCCGCCGCGGGCCTGCCCGACGACGCCGAGCCCGATCCGCCGGAGGAGCCCCCGGACCGCCAGAGCGGCGCCGCGGACCTCGCCCTTCAGCACGCCGCGGCGTTGGAGCTCCTCGGCGCGGTCCACCTCGCCTGTGAGCTCGCCCGCACCCCTCGGGCCTGCGCCCTCGGCCGGGCCGTGCGCGCGCTCATCTGGCGCGACGCGCTGGCCCTCGCGAGCGCCCGAGACCTCGTCGTCTCCATCGGCATGGCCGGGGAGACCTGGGACGAGATGACCGACCGACACATCCTCGCCATCGAGGTCTGGGCGCGGTGGACCGCGACGGATGAGGCCGTCGCCGCGGCCCGGGGCCGCTTCTTGGCCGACTGCGCCGAGTACGCCTTCGAGGACGACGCGTTCAGCCCTGAGCCCTGAGCGCCGCCGCGGCGTGCTCGACGTGGTCCGCGGCGACGGTGGCCACGAAGTAGTAGCCGTGGTCGTAGCCGGGCCAGACGCGCAGGGTGAGGAGCTGACCCGCCTCCTCACAGGCCGCCCGCAGGCGCTCCGGGCGGAGCTGGGACTCTAAGAAGGGGTCGGCGTCACCTTGGTCGATGAACAGGGGAGGGGCCTTCGCCCCGGCGCGCACCAGGGCCGTGGCGTCGTGGGCGGCCCAGAGGGCGCGGTCGTCGCCCAGCAGCTCGGTGAAGGCGTGCTCGCCCCAGGGGCTCTCCGAGGGGTTGCAGATGGGCGCGATGGCGCTCACCGAGCGGAAGCGCCCGGGGTGGCGCAGGGCGAGCACCAGGGCCCCGTGGCCGCCCATGCTGTGCCCGGTGATGCTCTGGCGGCTGAGGTCTACGCGAGGGTGGTGCGCGGCCAAGACCGCGGGCAGCTCCTCGATGAGCCAGCGCTCCATGCGGTAATGCGCCGACCACGGCGCCCGGGTGGCGTCGATGTAGTACGACGCCCCGAGGCCGAGGTCCCAGCGGTCGCCTTCGCCGGGCACGTTCGCCCCGCGGGGGGAGGTGTCGGGGCAGACGAGCGTGAGGCCCAGCCGGGCCGCGTCGCGCTGGAGCCCACCCTTCGTGATCACGTTCTGCTCGGTGCAGGTGAGCCCCGAGAGGAACCACAGCGCCGGGCGCGGGCCGGGCTGGGGCGGCGTGAACAGCCCGTAGCGCATCGGCGTGCCGGTCGCCTCGGAGCGATGCTCCCAGACCTCCTGCACGCCGCCGAAGCAGGGGTGCGCCTCGACGAGGGTGGGCGCCGCGGCCATCAGTACACCACGACCGTACGGATGGACTCGCCGTGGTGCATGAGGTCAAAGGCCTCGTTGATGCGCTCCAAGGGCAGGTTGTGGGTGATCATCGAGTCGATGTTGATCTTGCCCTCCATGTACCAGTCCACGATCTTCGGCACGTCCGTGCGGCCCCGGGCGCCGCCGAACGCCGAGCCGCGCCACACCCGCCCGGTGACGAGCTGGAAGGGCCGGGTGCGGATCTCTTCGCCCGCCCCCGCCACGCCGATGATGATGGACTCGCCCCAGCCCTTGTGGCAGCACTCCAGCGCCGCGCGCATCACCTCGACGTTGCCGATACACTCGAAGCTGTAGTCAGCGCCGCCTTTGGTGAGGTTCACGAGGTAGGGCACCAGCTCGCCGGGGGCCATGTCCTTGGGGTTCACGAAGTGGGTGAGGCCGAGCTGCCGGGCCAGGGCCTCGCGGCGGGGGTTGATGTCGACGCCGACGATCATGTCCGCGCCGACCATCTTCGCGCCTTGGATGACGTTGAGGCCGATGCCGCCGAGGCCGAACACGACGACCTTGCTCCCCGGGGTGACCTTCGCCGTCCACAAGACCGCGCCGACGCCGGTGGTGACGCCGCAGCCGATGTAGCAGACCTTGTCAAAGGGCGCGTCCTCGCGGATCTTCGCCACGGCGATCTCCGGCAGGACCGTGTGCTGGGCGAAGGTCGAGGTGCCCATGTAGTGCCGGATGGGCTCCCCCGCGATGGAGAAGCGGGAGGTGCCGTCGGGCATGAGCCCCTGGCCTTGGGTGGGGCGGATCGCCTGGCAGAGGTTCGTCCGGGGGTGCAGGCAGTACTCACACTCCCGGCACTCCGGGGTGTAGAGCGGGATGACGTGGTCACCCACCTTGAGGCTCTTGACGCCGGGGCCCACCTCGACGACGACCCCCGCGCCCTCGTGGCCGAGGATCGCCGGGAAGAGGCCCTCGGGGTCACGGCCGGAGAGGGTGAAGGCGTCGGTGTGGCACACGCCGGTCGCCTTGAGCTCAATCATCACCTCGCCCGCCTTGGGGCCTTGGACGTCCACCTCCTCGATGGAGAGGGGCTTGCCAGGGGCGAGGGCGACGGCGGCGCGGGTCTTCATTGGGAGCTCCAGAAGGTGGGAGGGCGGGGACGAGGTTCGCTGCCAGCCGACATTCTGGGGCGTTCTCTGGGACGGCGCAAGGCGCCTCCCTGACCGCGTCAGACCTAAAGGCGCCGCTAGTCCCAAAGAATCCGCTATCTTGAGCACAACCCAACCCTAGCCCTCCGAGGTGCATGATGCGCGGATCCTTCTTGACCCTTACCCTCTTGGCGCTCTTGGCCTGTAAAGACGACGCCCCGGTGAACACGGACACCGGCGTGCCCCAGGGCCTCCCCGACGACGACGGCGACGGGTTCGATCAGGAGTCGGACTGTGACGACACGAACGCGGCGGTGAACCCGGAGGCCCAGGAGCTCTGTGACGGTGTCGACAACAACTGTGACGGCGTGGTCGACACCGACGCCACCGACCAGGCGACCTGGTACCAAGACACGGACGGCGACGGCTACGGCCTCGGCGCCAACGAGCTCCTCGCCTGTGAGCAGCCCGAGGGCGCCGTCGCCAACGGGGACGACTGCGATGACGCCGCCGCGGAGACCTACCCCGGCGCCCCGGAGAGCTGCGACGAGGAGATCGACCGCAACTGTGACGGATCCGTAGGGTACGCCGACAACGACGGCGACGGCTGGGCGGCCTGCCTGGAGTGTGACGACGGCGCCGCGGCGGTGAACCCCGACGCCGCCGAGGTCTGCAACGGCATCGACGACGACTGCGACGGCGCCGCGGACGACGCGGATGACAGCCTCGACCTCAGCTCCGCGACGACCTACCACCAAGACGCCGACGCCGACGGCTACGGCGACCTCGACTTCGCCACCCAGAGCTGCGTCGCCCCCGAGGGCTATGTCACCGACGCCACGGACTGTGAGGACGCCGACACCACGGTGAACCCCGCCGCCACCGAGGTCTGCGACGGGATCGACAACAACTGCGACGGCGCCGCGGACGAGCCCAGCGCCGCCGACGCCGCGACCTGGTACGCCGACGCCGACACGGATGGTTACGGTGACGCCGACTACGCCGTCGATAGCTGTGAGCAGCCCACGGGCTACGTCAGCGCGGCGACGGACTGCGACGACGGCGACGCCGAGGTGAACCCCGCCGGGACGGAGCTCTGTGACGGCGCCGACAACAACTGTGATGGGACCGTCGATGAGGCCAGCGCCGCCGACGCCCCGACCTGGTACGCGGACAACGACAGCGACGGCTACGGCGACCTCGGCAGCACGAGCCGCGCCTGCAGCCAGCCCGCGGGCAGCGTCGCCGACAGCGCCGACTGCGACGACGGCGCGAGCGGCGTGAACCCCGCCGCCACCGAGCGCTGCGACAGCATCGACAACAACTGCGACGGCGTCATCGACGAAGCCACCGCCGCCGACGCCGCCACCTGGTACAGCGACAGCGACGGCGACGGCTACGGTGACGCGGGCAGCACGACCCGGGCCTGCACCGCGCCCAAAGGCAGCGTCGCCGACAGCACCGACTGCGACGACGCCGACGGCACGGCGTACCCTTCCGCCGCGGAGATCTGCGACGGTGACGATGAGGACTGCGACGGCAGCGTCGATGACCCCGCCGACCTCTTGGGCTCCGGCGCGGCCTGCGGCGCGGTGAACTGCAACGAGATCCTCAGCACCCGCACCAGCGCCCCCAACGGCGAGTACTGGGTGGAGTGGGACGGCAGCGCCATGGAGGTCTACTGCGACATGACCACCTCCGGCGGCGGCTGGACCGTGATTCACCCCGACAACATCGGCAGCTTAGGCGCCTTGGACGACATGCGCGACGACATGGACCGCGTGATGGCCTACCTGCGCACCACCGCCGGGGTGCAGTACACCACGGAGCTTGAGCAGCTCCCGGCCTTCGCCGCCTACGACGTGACCGCCGAGGACATCACCAGCTCAACCTTCCGCTTCACCTTCATCCCCCGCAGCGTCGCGGCCGTCGCCGGGATGACCCAAGGAATGCGCAGCAACGGCAAGGACCTCACCTTCACGAACTGCGACGCCAACCCCAACAGCTACATCGAGTTCTGGAAGACGGGCACGAGCTACACCTGGAACCAGGACTACACGATGTCGAAGTACTGGCGCGACTCCAAGGTGGCCTCGACCATCACCGTGCCCGCGGACTACTTCACCTTCACGGCGATTCACTTCGGCGGCTGCGGCACCCACAGCACCAGCCCGTACTGGAGCGCCTACGACGGGATGCAGGACGCGGCCTTCGCCGTGCGCTGAGCCCGGCGGCCGCTCAGGGGTCCGTGACGCGCACCGTCATGGTCAGGCTGCCGATGGCCAAGGGGCTGTTCAGGCAGTCGGGCACCTCGATGAGCAGCTCCTCAGTGTCAACGCTCACCCAGGCGTTCGCGTCGCGGGTGAGCGTCGTCGCTTGGGTCCAGCCGTCGCCCGTGGCGTCATACGCCCAGAGCTCCCGGCTGGTGTCCGAGCTGAACACGAGGCCCAAGGTGAGGCTCGACGGCACGAAGCGTACGTCCTCCCCTAAGGTCGCCGCGCAGCCGTCCGTTGTAGACTTCACCGGCCCGGCGTAGACCCGGTCACAGCTCGTGCAGCCGAGGTCCGTCGTGGACTTGGGCAGGGCTGTTGAGGCCGAGGTGACGCAGCTATCGAAGAAGTAGGCGATGGAGGTGTCGGAGGTGATCTGGCACTCGATCTCACCGTACGCCGTGAGCGCCGCCTCGATGTCCACCTGGATCGTCTGGGGCCAGACGCAGGTGAGCTCGGCGTCGCAGTCGGGATCGTCGCAGTCGGTCAAGGAGTCGAGGTCCTCGTCGACGCCGTCCTCGCAGGCCGTCTCGGTGTCGGGGGCGAGGCAGACCGGATCGTCGTCGCAGTCGGCGTCATCGCAGTCGATGGTGCCGTCGACGTCGTCGTCCTGGTTGTTCGTGCAGGAGGTCTCGGCCCGCTCGCCCGCGCTGTCGTCAAGCTTGCCATCGCCATCGTCGC
>JAKLKD010000221.1:10067-13933 GCA_023150845.1 Myxococcota bacterium
TCAGGCTGAGGTGGGGGGTGACCACACGCATGGGGGGCTCGATGGAGGGGAGCCCCAGCATATCCTCACACTCCCGCCCCTGTCACCCTCTCATGCGGGGAGAGGGGACAAGGGGCGGTCCGCGAGGGCCTACTTGTCGGTGAAGTCGAAGGTGGCGGTGAGCAGGCCCACGTCGATCGGGCTGTTGTCGCACTCATCCACGGGCACCTCGACACGATCCGAGGTGGTGTAGCTCCAGACCGTGCCGCTGAGCGTGAGGTCGACGGCCTTCGTCCAGGCGCCCGTGCTGTCGTCCTTCACCCAGAGCTCACGGCTCACCTCGGAGGTGAAGACGAAGCCGAAGGTGAAGCTCGTCGGCGCCGGGCTGCCGCCCTCACCGAACTGATCGGTGCAGGAGTCGGCGAGGGTGGTGACGGAGCCGCTGAACACGCGCTCGCAGGCCGTGCAGCCCTGGAGATCGGCGGCGGCGGTCAAGCTCGACGCGAGGTTGGTGACGCAGTCGGCGATCTCCTCTTCAAAGTCGCCGAAGAAGGTCTCACAGACCGCGGTCTGGCCGTCGAAGTTGAACCGCGCGCTCATGTCCATGGCCTTGGGCCAGGTGCAGGGGGCGAAGGAGGTGGCGCAGTCGCTGTCGTCACAGTCGATGGCGCCGTCGCCGTCGTCGTCGGTGCCGTCGTCGCAGAGCGTCTCGGGGTCGGGGGCGCTCCCGTCGCACGCCGGGGCCTCGGCGCAGTCGTCGTCGTCACAGTCGGTGACGCCGTCCTCGTCGTTGTCGATGGCGTCGTTGCAGTTCGCCTCGGGGTAGGCGTCGGGGTCGGTGCCCTCCTTGTCGCCGCAGGCGACGAAGGCGGTGGGGACGAGGACGAGGGCGAGGAGGAGACGGGCCATTGGGGCTCCACAGGAGGGGGGCCTCGCAGTCTACAACAAGACGCGGGAGCGCGGAGTCGACCTCTTCACAAAAAACGCGCCGCCCCAGTCGAGGCTGGGCGCGGCGCGTCGGGGATCGGGCGAGACCCTACTTGATGCGGTAGCCGTCCATCTCGTTGTTGAAGATCCAGGCCACGACCTCGCCGAGCTCAAAGCGGTCGCTCATGTACGAGCGCAGGGTCGCCGCGGCGCTGCCCTCTTGGCGCAGATCGGAGCGGGCCCGGGTCATCATGCTCACACGCTCCCGCCAGCGGGTGATGTTCGCCGGGCGCAGGTCCACCCAGCCCTTCTTCGCCCAGGCGTCGCGCTCCTTGGCGCTCACGGTGACCTGGGTGCGGTGGCCGACGACCTCGGGCACGTTCACCCGGGGCCCACGCAGGAGCGTCTGCCCGTCGGGGAGCAGGATCGGGATGCCGATGGACGGCGCGAGGCGATCGACCCGGGCGCTGGGCAAGGCGGTGACGAGGTCTTGGGCGACGGCCTCCGGGGGCCGGGCGTCGCGGAGGATCGACGCCATGTCACCGTAGACCTCCCGGAAGAGGGCCGCCTCAAACAAGAGCTTCGAGAGCTCAGGCGGGCCGAGGCGCCCGAGCGCGATGGAGGGCTCGGCGAGGCCGCCGTCGATGGCCTCGTCCTCGACGGCCTGCAGGTCGCGGAGCGCCACGCCGCGCACGAGGCCGGCCTTGTACGTCGGGTTGAGCACCGAGGCGTCAAGGGCGGAGATCACGTCCTTGCCGGAGTTGGCGCCGCGGATCTCGGCGACGACGGTGTGGGCGATCTCCTCGGGGGTGATGTACTCCATCTGGCCCAAGGCGGTGATCGCCGAGAACTCGCCCCGGGTGAAGAGGCCGTTCTCGCCGGTGTCCACCACCGCGACGCGCAGCTCCCCGGCGCGCTCGTAGACCTGGGCGTCCTCGCGGAGATCGAGGGTGGCGCCCTCGCCGAGCGCCGTCGGCTTGGGGGCGAAGAGCTCGGAGTTGTTGTGTTTGTCCGTGACCTTTCGCACCTGCACGGCGCGGTAACCGATCATCGCCGCGGGCTTGACCTCCTTCACGATGGGGGCGCCCGGCGTGCGCGCCATCAAGAACAGGAGCCCGGTGTGGGCGAAGGCCACCTCGGTCTTGGCGAGGAGCTTCTTCGAGGGGCGATCCTCGCTATGCGTGTAGGGGATGTTGAGCCCCATGCCGCCCGTGCCCGTCGTGCCCACCTTGAGGTAGATGCGGGTGCCGTACTCGCTCGTCGCCCGGTGCAAGAAGCCGACGTGGCGCACGAGCTGGGGCGAGGACTGGCTCAGCAAGAAGGCGTCGAGGTCGGGGATCCCGGCCTTGTCGTAGCCGCCCTCGCCCATCCAGGAGCGCACCTTGGCCACGCCGTCGAAGACGTCCTGGTAAGAGATGCCCGTCGCGGTGTTCACCGAGTCGATGATGACCTCGGGGCGGTGCTGCCGGATGAGGCGCACCATGTGGTTCTCGCGGTAGGCGCCCTCAAAGTCGCCGTAGACCGCGTCGAGCAGGCGCGCCCGCAGGGCGGGATCGCCGAGGATCGCGCTGCGGGGGAGGTCGGCGAGCTCGGAGGGCACAAAGAGGTTGCCCCAGGCGGGGACGAAGCTCACGCCGTCGCCGAACTCGGCCTCCAGGCGATCGCAGGCCTCCCGGGCCTCGGCCTCGGTGAGCGACGCGACGACGACCCGGCGCGGGGAGAGGTGCGGGCTCTTGACCAGGTGGCGCACCACCTGGGTGCCGACGAGGCCAGCGCCGCCGAACAGCAAGAAGTCGTGGATCATGGGGGAGCCTCCGAGGGTGCCATCACGCCAGGGCAGATAGCACGTCGCCGGAGCCCCCTGTGACCGCCGCACCTCCCCTTTGACGGGATGATTACCGCCGGTTGGGGGCCCCGAGGCTCGGCTCGGGGGGCCGCTCGGCCAAGGTGACGCTCAGCTCGTGGGTGGCGCCGTCCCGCTCGACGCCGAGGCGCACGACCTCGCCGGGCGGGAGCTGCCCCACGGCGCGCACCAACGATCGGCTGTCGACGACCTCCTCGCCGTTGAGCTGGGTGACGCGGTCCCCGGCGCGGAGCCCGGCCTGGCCCGCGGGGGTGTCGGCGAAGACCTGGGCGACGATCGCGCCTTTGCCCTCCTCGGCGTCGCCGAGGCCGACGCCCATCCAGCCCCGGGCGACGCGGCCCTCGGTCTTGAGCTGGTCGAGCATGTCGCTGACCATGTTCGAGGGGATCGCGAAGCCGATGCCGTTCGCGGCGTTGAGGATCGCCGTGTTCACCCCGACCACCCGGCCCTCCAGATCAAAGAGCGGCCCGCCGGAGTTGCCGGGGTTGATCGCCGCGTCGGTCTGCAAGAAGTCGTCGTAGGGCCCCGCGCCCAAGGAGCGCCCTTTGCCCGAGACGATGCCCGCGGTGACCGTGTGGCCGAGGCCGTAGGGGTTGCCGATGGCGACGACCCAGTCGCCGACCTCCAAGGCGTCGGAGTCGGCGAACTCCAGGTAGGGGTGGTCGTCGCCCTCGATGTCCAAGAGCGCCACGTCGGTGCGCTCGTCCCAGCCGATCACCCGGGCCGGGTAGGACTCGCCGCCCACGAAGCTCACCGAGACTCGGGCGGCGTCCTTCACGACGTGGTGGTTCGTGAGGATGGCGCCGTCGGCGGAGATGACGAAGCCTGAGCCTTGGCCCTGGAGCGCGGGGTGGCCCGGCGGCACGCTGCGGCCGAAGATCCCCGTGCCGAGGCTCTCCGGGGACTGCTCGACGTCGATGGACACCACCGCCGGGGAGAGGCGCTTGACGAGCGGCGCGAGGCTCGGCGCGGGCAGCCCGAGGGCCTGGGCGTTGGCGGCGGCGGCGGGGCTCGGTGCGGCGGGGCTCGGCGCGGCGACCTGGCTGGCCGTGGCGGGCGGGCTCGCCGTCGGCGTGAGGGTCGGGGTCTTGGCCTC
>JAKLKD010000222.1 GCA_023150845.1 Myxococcota bacterium
CGGGCGCGCACGGCGTCGGCGTCGGCCTGGCTCAGCACAAAGAGGGAGTCTTCGGGCAAGGTGGCGTCCACCTGCCCCGCGATGCCCCACCAGCTCGTGCGGGCCCAGTCGTCCCCGTCGAGGTCCAGGTAGAAGTAGGCGCCTTTCGGCAAGAGCACGGTGAACTCACCCTGGGCGTCGGCGGTGACCGTCTCGATGACGCCGAGGTCGTAGCCGAGGCTCGTCACCTCGACGCCGGGCGCGGCGGGGGCGTCGTCGCCGGGGCCGTCGTTGACGACGGCGGTGAGCTCGATGAACTCGGCCTCACAGCCGAGGAGCGCGCCGAGCACGATGAGCGGGAGGGTCAAGGGCCGGCTCCAGAGAAGGCCCAAGGCGTGAGCAGCTCGCCGCCTCGGCAGGTGTAACGGGTCTCGGCCTCGCCCAAGGCCACGTCGATGGCGCCGGGGGGCAGGTCGAATGCGAAGAAGTAATGAACCGGCGGGGCCGTCGCCAGGGTCATCTCGCCGGTCTCCGGGTCAACGGCGACGGCGAAGACAGGGTGGGGCTCCCCGGCGGCGTCGGTGAGCCGAAACGAGTCGGGGGCAGCGCCGTCGGGATCCACCGTGGCCCCCCAGAGGCCGCAGCTCTCCGCGTCGCCGAGGTCTGAGGACGGCAGCGCGGCGAGGGCGGCGACGGCGTCAAAACGTGCCTGGGCGAGCTCAAGCGGCCAGGCGAAGAGCGCGTAGCCGGGGAGGTCCGCGGGGCCCGTGGCGCCGTCCCAGACCGCGTCGCCGCCAGGGCTGCGCAGGCGCCAGACCGTCGGCAAAGAGGCGTCGTCGGCGGGCGTGATGCGCAGAAGCAGCTCCGACTCTGCGGGCACCTCGACGAGCCAGTAGCCGGGGTAGGCGACGGGATCATAGGCCGCGCCCTCAGCGACCGGGGCCCCGTCGGGATCCTCCACGGTGAAGGCGCCGTCGATGACCACGTCGGCCTCGGTCGTGGGGTCCGGCGTGCTGTAGACGTAGCCCGAGAGCACGACCTCGGTGACCGGCCCACGCTGCTCGGAGAGCAAGGCGTCGAGCTGGGCGCAGGCGGGCAAGAGGAGGAGGAGCGGCGGCGTCATCGTGCTCACACCGTAGCAGAGCGGCTCAGCCCCCGCTCGTGCGCTCGGGGCTCAGACGTGTGGCCCCCGCCAACAAGGAGCGGGCGATCTGGTCCAGGCCGTCGCGGTGGGGGCTCGGCGGCACGGCGCGTAAGGCGCGGCGGGCGGCGAGGGTCTCCTCCAAGGCCATCTTTCTTGCGGCGTAGAGGCCCCCTGCGGCGCTCACCCGATCCTTCACCGCGCCGATTCGGCTGGCGTCCCCCCGGCGCAGGGCGCTGTCCAAGAGCGTGCTGAGCTCGGGATCCCCCCCTTGGGCGGCGACGAGCGGCAGCACCGGGCGCCCCGCCGCCGTCGCCCGGGCCAGCTCACGCAGGAGCTCCTCGGGGCCGAGCCAGAAGGCGCTGAGATCCTCGATGGCGTGCCAGGCCACGCCCATGTGGCGGCCGTAACGGCCGAGCGCGCTCACCACGGGCCTCGGCGCCCCGGCGATGCGGCCCCCGGCCCGGGTGCAGAAGGCGAAGACCGCGCCGGAGTGGCCCTCGGCGTACTCCTTCACGTCCACCAGGGTCGGCTCGCGGCGGCGCAGCTCATCGGCGAGGATCTGGCCCTCGGAGATCTCCCGCAGGGTCTCCAGCACCTCCCCCACGAGCTCCGGCGCCGGGGCGTGCTGGGCGACCTCCAAAGCCCGCAGGGTGAGGTGGTTGCCGCCGAGCCAGTGCGCCGCCCCGCCGAGCAGGCGGCGGGCCACCCGGCGGCGCAGCCCACCTTGGCGGCCCAAGGCCGCGTCGTGCACGCCCAAGGCGAGGTTCAGCAGCTCCGCGGAGTACGCGGCCTCGTCAAGCTCCCCGTCGTCTCCCCCCGCGGCCCGGGCGGCGAGCTGCACGAGGAGCGTGCGCACCCGGGGCACGCCGGGGGCGATGTGGGAGGTGGGGCTGATGCCGTCCTGCATCGTGTCGCCCAAGACCAGCTCAACGAGCAGATCCTCAGCGCGGGAGCGCGGCTGCTCCCCGAGCCCAGGGGTGCCCTCCAGCTCTACGGCGAGCCGAGGGCCGCGCCGACGCGGCGACCGAGCGCCTTCTTCGGGCTCGTCTGACCCATCACTCATGACACCCCCGCCGAGGAAGGGCGTGAGGACGAGGGCGCGCGGGCCTCAGTAACCGCCGGTCTCTTTCCACGCCGTCGCGTTGCCGAACACCATGAGCGCGAGGCCCACGAAGATGAGGCCGAATGCGAGCTGGCCGTACTGCGTGATGTGGATGTCCATGACGCCGGAGTAGCCGATCGTGGAGATCTGCTCGGCCATGTCGCGCTGGCCGTCGCCGGACGACCAGCCGAAGAGCATCGACATGACACCAGCGCCCGCGAGCGCGCCGCCGAGGGGGATGATGAACTTCTGCATAGAGCCTCCGAGAGCGCGACGAATATCTCACACGCGCCGCCTGGGCAAGCGCCGAGCAGGGCTCGTGCGTCGGTTCGCGTGATACACTAGGCCACACGGGAGGTGTGAATGCGCGCGATCCTGATCCTCAGCGTGGCGATGACGATGGCCCTCGGCGCGTGTGACCAGGCGAGGCCTGACCGGGCGGTCGGGAGCCTCAGCGCCACCCCGGACACGCTCCTCGACGAGCTGAGGCGCATGCGCCCCGCCGCGACGAGCGCCGCCCCGGTGGACGCCCCCCTGCGCTGCTGCGGCACCGCCAGCGCCCGCGTCGCCGTCGAGGCCGCCCTGGACCTCCACGACGCCTTGGCCGCCGGGGGCGACGGGCTCAGCGAGGGCTACGCCTTGACCGCGGCGATGGGCGCCTTGGCCGCGGATCCCCTCACCCCCGAGGCCACCCGGGCCGCGAGCGCCCAGGCCACCCGCGCCTTTGAGCGAGCCCGGGATCGTGGCCCCGAGGCCCTGCGCGAGGCCTTGGCCGACGCCGCCCCCGCGCTGACCGCCGCCATGGGGGACGGCCAGCAGGGGGATCTCCCCGTGCGCCGGGTGGAGGCCGACGGCGACACCTGGCTGCAGCGGGCGGACAGCTCAGCGATGCCGCTGAGCGCCGAGCCCGTGCTCGCCGAGGCCGACGAGACCCGGTGACCCCCCAACGCGCCGCGGCGCGAGTTAAGTCGGAGCGCCCCCACCGCGGACGCCCATGAACCCCCCTCCCCGCGCCCTGCTCTTGGGCTCGCCGAGCCGCCTGCCGTTCAACGGTCACCTGCGCCGGGTGCTCGACTCCGACGGCGTCCGGGTGAGCGTCGCCGCCCGAGTGGCCGCGGCCTCACCGCCGGAGGAGGCCTGGGCCGCGGTGAGCGCCTTGTGGTCGGCGTTAGACGGCGCCGTCGGCCGGGACCGCGGCACGCTCTGCCGGGACGCCTGGGAGCGGCTCTTGCGTGTGGACCCCGCCCGCCTGGGCCCCGCCGCGGGGGCGGATCTCACCCTGCTCATGGTCGCCGAGGACGCCGAGGGGGAGCTCATCTCGGGCTGCGGCCTCGGCCTCGTGCTCGCGGTGGAGGCCGGGGCCACCCGCGAGCTCGTGGACCCGCGCCACCCGCTCCTCGGTGAGCCGGGGCTGCCGAGCGCCGTGCCCCGGGCGCTGGGACCCGACCGGCGGGGGGAGATCTACGTCGGCATGCCCGCCGGGCTCTCGGTGAAGCCCCCGGCCCCACCCCAGCTCTTCGCCGCCTGCGGGGTGCGCTGATGCGGCCCGGCCCCCTCCTCGCTGGCCTGTCGCTGCCCCGCGACCTGGAGCTCCTCCGGGATCGCGCCGGGGAGGCCTCCCGCCGGGGTGAAGACCTCGCGCCGCTCTACGCCGAGCTCGCCGAGACGGCCCCCGTGGCCCTCATCGACCTCACCTTAGGCCCCAAAGCGATGAAGGAGGCCGCCGCCGTGCGCGCCGCCTTGGCCCACGCCGAGGCCCTGGAGCGCCACAGCCCCGGCATGGCGCCTTACCGCCGCCTCGCGAGCCTTAGCCCCGAGGCGGCGCTTGACGTGCTCACCGTCGCCGTCTCGCGCCACGCCGCGGCGAGCTGGCTCATCACCTTCGCCGACAAGATCGAGGCCCGCCCTGGCGCCATGCAGCTCGCCGCCAACCGCGGCGCGGCCCCCTACGCGGCGCTGTGCTGGGCCCACGCCGCAGCCGGACACTTCGCGGCGTTGGTCGCCGAGGCCGGGAGCGGCCAGGTCGAGCCCGCCGCCGCGCTCCTCGCCGCCGGGCGGGAGCACGACGCCGTCGAGGCCGCCGCAAAGGCGATTGAGGCCCGCGCCGACGCGCCGGTCGTGCCCTGGTTGACCTCCGTGGCCGGCCCGCAGATCGAGGACCTGCTCCTGCGCCTCGTGCCCCGGCTGCGCTCCGCCGAGGCCGCCCGGGCCCTTCATCAGCACCTCACGCCCTTTCCTAAGGCGAGGGGCGTCCTCGGCGCCGCGCTGCGTGGTATGCGATAAGAGATCGGTCGGTTTCGCCCCGCCGGGCCAGGATGGTCCGGCCAAGGAGCAGGGTTCATGGCCAGGACAGTCGCGTCGTATTACCGCGGGAGCGAGTCCCTCTCTGGCGTGCAGATCACCGTCGAGCCCGGGCGCCCGCCGCAGGTCGAGGGCGACACCCGGAGCCCGCTGAGCGCCGGGCAGGTCGATCCGCTCTGCGCCGCCAGCCTCGCCATGCCTGGCGACCCCCGCCGCATCACCTCGCCGATGCGCCGCGAGGGCGGGGCCCTGCGCCCCTGCTCCTGGGACGACGCCTTAGACGCCGCTGGGGCTGGGCTGCGCGCCGCGAAGGACGCGGGCGGGCCGGGCGCCATCGGGGTCTACGCCGGGGCGGAGCTCGCCGCGCACCCCCTCGCCTGCCTCCGCGCCGCCGCCTTCGCGACGGGCCAAGGCACCCGCCACCTCTACACACCCCTCGTGATGCACGGCGCCGCCCGGCTGCTCGCCGCGGAGCTCGTCACCGGGGCGCCGATGCCGCTCCAGGCCGACGTGGGCCGGGCGCACTACACCGTGCTCCTCGGCGCCGATCAGGAGCGCGCGGGCTGGGGCCCCTTCCAGTCGGGCAGCATCCACACCCAGGCGATGCTGTACTTCCACAAGCGGCGCAAAGAGAACAAGCTCGTCACCGTGGACAGCCGCCGCTCGGGCCTCTCCGCCCGGGCCGAGCAGCACGTCAACATCCGCCCCGGCACCGAGGCCTTCTTCTTGTTGGGCATGGCGAACGCCATCCTGCTCAAGGGCTGGACGGACGAACAATACCTCCGCGACTACACCCGGGGCGTGGACCGCCTGCGGGAGTGGCTGGCGCCTTGGGACGTCGCGCGCTGCGGCGAGATCTGCGGCGTGGATCCCGGGGACATCTCCGGCGTGGCGCTCAAGTTCTCCCGGGCGGCGATGGGTGTGGTGGCCTTGGGGCACGCCGCGACGCAGTCGCGCTACGGCGCCGTCGCGGCCTGGGCCTGGCTCGTCGTGCACGCGCTCTCGGCGAACCTCCTGCGCCCGGGCGGGCTGTACGAGGCCAAAGGCGCCATCGACCTCCACCCCCTCGCCGCGAGCTTCCCCAGCTCCGGCGCGCCGCGCACCCGGGAGGGCGGCCTCCCGAGCCTCCTGCTCCAGGCGCCAGGCACGGCCCTCGCCGGGGAGATCCTCACCCCGGGCGACGGCCAGCTCCGCGCGCTCATCAGCCTCGGCGGCTGCCCCGTGAGCGAGCTGCCGGATCCCGCGACCACCACCCGCGCCTTGGGCAGCCTCGACTGCCTCGTGGCCATGGACGTGCTGGAGTCGCCCACGACGGCGCTGGCCCAGGTTGTGCTCCCGGCGCTGCACTTCTGGGAGCGGCGTGACCTCATGCTGCTCAACCACAGCGCCTTGCCGAGCCGGATGATCCAGGCCACCGAGGCCGTCTTGCCCGCGCCGGACTTCGCCCGGGACGAGGCCGACGTGCTCGCCGCGCTCTACGCCCGGGTGCCCGCGGGCCTGCGCCTCGGCGGCGCCTGGGGCCGCCACATCACCCTGGCCGGGCGCACCTTGGCCACGGCGGATCTCGACGTCTGGGTGAACCGGGCGCTGGAGTGGTCGAAGCTCCCCGACCGCGGGAGCCTGGAGGCCCGTGGCGGCCCCCTGGAGCTCGGTGAGCACGATCGGGCCTCGTGGCGCGTCACCTTCGACGACGGCCGCCTCGACCTCGCCCCGGACGCCTTGGCCCCGGTGATTGAGGGCCTGCGCCCCCCGGAGGCTGATCCGGCCCGGCCCTTCCGGCTCTCGACCACCGCGGCCTGGCCCGGCGGCCACGGCCGCGCCTTACGCGCCCCGGACGCCGAGGAGCCCGGCGTCATCGCCCACCCCGACTGCGGCGTCGCTGAGGGCGCCACGGTCCTCGTCGAGACCGCCCACGGCCAGGTCCGCGGCCGCCTGCGGCACAGCGCCGACCTCCGCGCCGACGCCGTGCTCATCCCTTGGGGCTGGGCCGTCCCTGCGAACGAGCTCGTCGGCCTCAGCTCCCTCGACCCCCTCACCGGCGCACCGGACCAGGAGGGTCTGCCCTGCGCCTTGCGTGCCGTCTGACCATGTCGAAGCTCCTCTGGTGCGCCCCGCTCCTCACGCTCATCGCCTGCGGGGAGGCCCCGCCCTCTGCGCCGCCCGCCGCGCCACCCGCCGTCGAGGCGGAGGCTCTCACGCCCCCTCCCGCCGCCGGTCCGACGAGCGCGGGCCAAGAAACGCTCCGCGCCGGGGCCCACACCCTCGTCCGGGGAAAAGTGAGCGGAGACCTGCCTTGTGACGGTGACGGCCGGGTGGAGCTGAGCCTCGCCGACGCCGCGCCGGGCTCCCCGCCCCTCACCTGGGTCAGCCTCGGCGCGGACGGCGCCTTTGAGCTCGCCGCGCCCCTGGGCGCCCCGCTGATCCTCCACGCCCGCTGCGTTGAGCGCGGCGGCGCCGACCTCACCCTGCTCCGCTCCCCCGACGAGCGGCTCCCGGCGCTGGTGACCGAGCCCGCGCCGCTCAGCCTCGTCTGGGTGCGCCCTGGCGCCCCGCCCAGCGCCGCGCCGCCGGGCTTCATGGAGGGCGACGGCGCCCCCCGCCTGGGCGATCCACGGATGATGAAGCGCCGAGGCGGCATGGGGCTCTGACCCGCGCCGCCTCGCTCCACCCCACCCCCTGAGGTGCGCATGATGCCCCCCCGCCTGATGGAGCTGCTCGTAGAGGCCAAGAAGCGCCGCGCGTCCGACCTGCACATCACCCAAGGCACACCCCCGGCGGTGCGGGTGAACGGCGACATCCAGTTCTTGCCTGGCAAGCCGCTGACGAAGGTGGCCTGCGAGGCCCTGGTGGCCGAGCTCGTGGACGAAGAGCAGCGCATGACCTGGCGCAAGAACCACCAGCTCAGCTTCTCGCGGACCTTCCCCGACGTGGGCATCTTCCGGGTGAACATCTACCGCCAGCAGGGCTGCTTTGAGGCCTGCCTGCGCAGCTCGTCCGAGCGCCCGCACACCCTGGAGGAGCTCGGCATCCCCAAGGCCTTCGGTGAGCTCGCCACACGCTCCAGCGGCCTCGTGCTCGTCACCGGGCCGACGGGCCACGGCAAGACGACGACCTTCAACGCGCTCATCAACCTCATCAACCGGCGCAGCCCGCGGAAGATCCTCACCATCGAGGACCCCGTAGAGTTCCGGCACAAGCCCGAGAAGTGCCTCGTCGTGCAGATTGAGGTCGGGAACGACACCCCCGACTTCGCCACGGCGCTCAAGCACGCCTTACGCCAAGACCCCGACGTCATCTGCGTCGGGGAGCTGCGCGACCTGGAGAGCATGGCGACGGCGCTCACCGCCGCCGAGACCGGGCACCTCGTCATCGCCACCCTGCACACGCCCACCGCCGTCGGCACGATCTCCCGCATCCTCGACGTCTTCCCCTCCGACGCCCAGAACCAGGTCCGCCTGCAGCTCTCCAGCGCGCTCTTGGGCGTGCTCACCCAGCGGCTTCTGCCCCGCGCCGACGGCCTGGGCCGCACCTTGGTCTGTGAGGTGCTGCTCGCGAACGAGGCCGTGCGGAACCTCATCCGTGAGGGCCGGGCCCACCTCTTGCCCAACACGATGATGACGCACCGCAGCCAGGGCATGTGCCTGCTTGACCACGCCCTGCGTGACCTCTTACAGCGTGGGGTCATCACCGCCGAGACCGCGCGCCGCAACGCGACGGACCCGACGACCCTCAAAGACCTCCTCTGAGCGAGCCCGTCCTATGTCGCGCGCCTTCACGGTCCCTGGAGACTTCGCCACCCTCGCCGACGCCGTCGCCCAGGCCCAGCCCGGGGACGTGTTTGAGCTGCGGGGCCAGGTGACCGCGGGGCGCACAGAGCTGCACGTCCCCATCACCCTGCGGGGCGGCACCCTCGTCGGTACCGAGGTCGTGCTCCTGCGGCTCCTCACCGACGTGACTCTCGACGGAGTCACCATCCAGAACCCGCACGGCCACGGCGTCGTGTGTATGGCGGGCATCCCCGAGCTCGTCGATCTGCGCATCGACGTGAACGGCACCGCCATCGCCTGCGGGGCCAGCGCGGCGCCCCGGGTGCTCCGCACGAAGATCCTGCGCTGCGCCATCGGCGTCACGGTTCAGGACGACGCCAAGCCCTACATCGAGAACCTCACGATCACCTCGATGGGCACGGGCCTCTTCTTTAAGGGCCGCGGCGCCGGGCTGTTCAACCAGGTCGGGATCTTGGCCGGGAACATGCCGGCCATCGAGGTGAGCGAGCAGGCCGCGCCGGAGCTCGTCGGGGTGCTCATCTCGGCGAGCGGCGCGGGCGGGCTGTTCATCCACGGCACGTCCACCCCCCGCTTCACCTCCACGAACATCCTGCGGACCACCTTCGACGCCGTCGAGGTGCGCGGCGCCGCCGCCCCGGTCATCGACGGCCTGCGCGCGGAGGAGTGCTACAAGGGCGGCCTGCTGCTCAGCCAAGACGCCGGGGGCACCTACCTTGAGGTGGAGGTCCGGGGCTGTATGCAGGCCGCGCTCACCGTGGGCGACCGCGCCCACCCCGAGATCGAGCGTATGGTGCTCACCGGGTCGAGCCAGGTCGGCGCGCGGCTCCTCGGCGCGTGTAAGGTCGAGGCCATCGACCTCAAGGTGCTCCAGAACCTCAAGGGTGGGGTGGAGCTCGGCGGCGACGCCCGCCTCGACGCCGAGGACCTCGTCATCACCGAGAACCTCCAGTTCGGCCTCGTCGCCCGAGACCGCGCCCAGCTCAACGCCCTTCGCGCCGAGATCCGCGACAACCGCGGCCCGGGCCTCGTGCTCGTGCAAGAGACCGCGGCGACGCTGCGCGGCGGCAACGTGACCAACAACGTCGGCGGCGACATCGTGACCGACGGCGCCGCCCAGCTCACCCAGACCGCCTAAACCTCCGCCGCTCAGGTCGGCAGGCTCAGCTCCACGCCGTCCATGAGCCAGGCCTTGAGCAGGCGGTGGGTGCGGGCCCGGAAGAAGTAGTCGACGTGGGTGACCTCGGCGTCCTCTTCGAAGGTGTGTTTACGCCCGCCGCTGAGCGTGAACAGCGAGGCGGCGAGGCCCCCGGCCTTCACGGTCGGGTTGATGCAGGGGCGGGTCGGCACGATGAGGTCGTTCGCCGTGTCGTCGAAGACCCCGTCGACGCAGCCCTTGTACGAGAGCGCCGTCGCCTTAAAACGCGCGGCGACGGCGTGGTAGACCGGCGCGGCCCCACCGCCGAAGGTCTGGATCGCCGTGGTGGTCCCCGAGAAGCCGTTGAGGCGCTGCAAGAGCGCGCTCCCGGGCCGCATCTGCGCGGCGCCGGGGAAGAGGTGCTCAAAGACCTCTTGGCCCCAGCTCCCCAAGAGCGTGAGGTCCGGCGTGAATCCGACGCCGCTCTTGCCGTCCTCACGCTCACAGCGCACGCGGTCGAGGCAGGCCAAGGCCCCAGCGCTCGTGCCCATGGGTGTGCCGTTGTTCGGCGT
>JAKLKD010000223.1 GCA_023150845.1 Myxococcota bacterium
GACATCCGCCCGTTGAGCACGTCAAATCCAAGCTGATCCTCGGGCACAATCTCGCGGAGGGCGCCCTTCAGCGTGGCGACCTCCTCCGCGCAGTCCAGGCCGTGAATCTTGAACCTTCGCGCTTCTCCGGCGAAGGCGGCCGGCGGCGCCACGGGAGGCGTCACGGCGACCGGAGCGCAGCAGGCGTCGTTCTTGCACTCTTCGCTCATCATGCACCTCCAGGTGGTCCGGCCCCGGGTGGACCGGGCGCTCGATTGGAGAACGTAATCACGGCCTTCGTCAGAGATGGATGTTTCAAGGGGCGCCTCGGTGTGAGCAAGGAGGGGCTGGGGCTGATGGAGGAGGTTTGGGGGTGACCGCCCGCGCGGCGGTTGTGCCCCCGCTGAGCGCGCGGGGGCTGCGGTGCGACGTGAGGTGATCGGGCAGCTCACGCAGACGGCGGATTCAAGCGAGGAGGCCCGGGCGGCCCGGGCGGCGATTGAGGCGGCGCTCAACGCCGGGGCGATCGGCCCCGCTGAGGCGACCTTACTTCAAGCGAGGGTGCTCGACGCCTGGGGCATGGCCGCCGAGGCCCGGGCGGACGCGGCGGAGATGACGGTGAAGCTCGCCTTGGTGGAGTCGGGGCCAAGCCTGCTCCCCGCAGACGCACAGTGACACTGAACGTGAGCCCGATCGCGCGGGGTGTGCTCTTGGCCTTGGCGGCGGCGGCGCTGTTTGGCGCGACGACGCCGCTCGTGCAACGTTTTGGCGCGGGGGCTGGGGCGCCGACCGTCGCCGCCCTGCTCTACGCGGGCGCTGGACTGTTCGCGATGGTCTTGAGACACGCCGGAGAGAACAAGCTCTGCGTCTCCGACTGGCCTCGGGTGCTGGGTGTGGGCCTCACGGGCGCGTTTATCGCCCCGGTCGCGCTCTCCGCGGGGCTCGCGCGCACGAGCGGCACCACGGCGTCTCTGCTGCTGAACCTAGAGGCCGTGTTCACGGTGATCCTCGGCGCGCTGGTGTGGCGTGAGCCCATTGGTCGCCGTGTGGTGGCGGCGGTGCTGGTCATCGCCGGAGGCGGCGCCCTCGTCGGCCTGGATCAGTCCACCTCGGGCGAGACCACCTGGCTTGGCCCCGCGTTCATCGCCTTGGCGACGCTCTCCTGGGCAGCCGACAACACGATCTCCCGTCCGCTCTTTGATCTGAATCCCGCCCATGTTGTCGCCGCCAAGAGCGCGGTGGGTGTGGTGGCGTCGTGTCTGCTCGCCTCTCTGAGCGGGGCGAGCTGGCCCGGGCTCGTCGCCGCCTTGGGTTTGTTCACCTGCGGGGCGCTCGGCTTCGGGCTCAGCCTACGAATGTACCTGCGGGCGCAGCGGGTGCTGGGCGCGGCGCGAACGGGCTCCGTGTTCGCCGTGGCGCCGTTTCTGGGCGCCATAGGCTCCGCGCTCCTCGGCGAGCCCTTGGGTGGGCTGCTGACTGTGTCGGGTGCTCTGCTGATGGCGGTTGGCGTTTGGTTGCATCTGGAAGAGGAGCACGATCATCAGCATGACCACGAGGCGATGACCCATGAGCACCCCCACCGCCACGATGATGGGCACCATGAGGATCACGCCCATGAGCCGCCTGTCGAGGGTGAGCACAACCACGTCCATCACCATACGGCGCGGTCGCATCGTCACGCCCACGGGGAAGACCTGCATCATCGGCATCATGGGTGAGCGAGTGGGGGAGCGCCCTTGGTGACGTGTGGATTGGCATCGATCACCTGGCTTCGCTGTACGGCGTGCGCTCGCGGGACGTTGAGGGCTGCGCGAGTCGCTTCGCCGATGGCCTGGCACCATGCCTACCCGCCGAATGCCCCTGGCGAGTCAGACCTTGCTCGTGATGATCGCCGCGGGGACGGCGAGCGCGCCGTTGATCACACCCCCACACATCAACGAGCCGACCATGAGCCCCCAGAGCATCTCCAGCGGCGGCTGCACCTCGGCCTGGGCGGCGGCCTGGAACGCCATGACTCCTGCGCTAACCATCGTGTAGGTGAGCAACCCGGGCAGAAGCGCCTTCAGCACCGCGCTCTGAGCGCGGCCACGGGAGAGCAGGCCCACGCCCACGCCTATCGCGACGGGTGAGAAGAACATCAGCCCAGGGATCGGGATGAAGCCGAGCACCGCCAAGACAGGTGCAGCGCCAAGGCCCCCGAGCAGCGCAGAGACCGCCATCTCGGTCGGCGGTGGCGCATCAATGTCTCGATCGGCGTCGGTCGTCGTAGGATCAACCCTCATCGTGCGCTCCACTGCTCGGGTCCAGCATCTCGGAAACAACCGGCGCATCGGACGATGGCCGGTCTGTCCGCAACGGTAACTCGCGTAGCGTGGTCCGACCAGGGACCGAGTTCGCGGCGAACGAGGGCCCTTCGGCCAAACCCGTTCGCGCTCCGAGCCGCCCACGCGCCACCCCGACGCCCAAGGATCCTCCCCTCTATCCTCATCTCCGATCCCCAAATGATCGCCCGCCGCAGCCCTCCCCGCTGCGATCCCCCTGTCAAGTCCAACTTCTGACCTCCCGCTCACTGACACCCCCGCGCTACGCTGACCCCAAGCCCGCCGCGCCGGTTTGGATGAACGCGCACGGGCCCGCAGCTCAGGCACCCACCTTCCCCCGGCGACCGGCCCCACGATGAGGCCCGCCGAGGAGCCGCTATGCCCGCCGCGTCCCGCATCTGGTTGTCGTTCTTGTTGGTCTTCGTCGCGCTCACCGCTCGCGCGGAGGACGCCGCGCTCACGGCCTCGGTGACGGCCTCCCCGGCGCCGGGGGCCACGCCTGAAGGCTGGCTCAGCCGGGGCGCCTGGACCGACCGGGTGCCCCTGGACCTCCCACCCGCGCCCGGCGGCCTGACGCCCGACATCGCCTTCATCGCCGACCCCGGCGTGCGTGAGGGCCTCATGGGCATGGGCTGGTCGCTCGCGGGCCTCTCGCGGATCGAGCGCCGCGACCCCCTGGGCGGGGTGCCGATGAGCTTCGACAACAACGAGGACGCCCTCGCCGAGTCCAGCTTCCGGCTCGACGGCCAGCGCCTCTACCTCAACACACAGACGGCCTGCTACGAGGCCGAGCAGCAAGATGGTCGCTGCGTGGAGTACGACGAGGAGGCGAACGTCTGGACTGTGCGGAAGGACGGCTGGCGCTGGACCTATGGCTCGCGGCTCGTGACCGAGGCGTCCGACGACGGCTTCATCATCGAGATCCTTCGCTGGTTGTCGGGTGAAGACCCCATCGCGGACGCCTGCGAGCAATACGCCACCTTGGGCCTCGCCCAGATCCCGTGCGTAGACGGCTCGGGCTCCGACGTGCCCACTCACCTGGGCGAGACCTCGGCCTGGCTGCTCACCGAGATCCGAAACCCCTTCGGGCAGACGATCACCTGGGACTACCGCCCGTCCGACTACGACGGCACCCTGGACGCGCTGGGAGACAGCGAGATCGGCGGCGCCGCCCAAGGCGCGCCCCTGCCCGAGCGCATCACCTACGGGGCCGCCGAGATCACCTTTGAGTACGAGCCCCGCGACGACTGGCGTATCGACGGCCTCGGCGGCTCGTTTGTCGCGCTCACCGAGCGCCTCGTAGCCGTGGAGGCGAGCGTTAACGGGAGCTTTTACAGCCGCTTCACCCTGGACTACGCCGAGGAGCCCGACCTCACGACCTTGTTGGATTCGTCGTCCACGCGGCCCAGCGAGACCCAGCAGCCGCTCTCGCTCGTGACGCGGGTTCAGCGTGAGGCCCAGACCGGGGAGTTCTCGGGCGCGGGCGTGAAGCCCCTCCGCTCAGTGAGCTGGAACGACGAGGTGGACGCCTGGGACGCCGTGGGCGAGGACTTGAGCGCGGCGATCCCCGAGGCGCTCTCCGCTGCGGGCTGGACGAGCCTCCCCGATCTGGCGGACATCGACCGCGCCTGGACGCGCGGCACCGTCGCGAACCTCAACGGCGACGGGCGGCCCGACCTCATCATCGTGAGCTACGCCTGCGCCGACCTCAACGGCCTGCCAGAGAAGACGGACCCAAACGCTGACTACGACTGGATAGACGCGCCGATGACCAAGTGCGGCGTGCTCGTCCGGGCCTACGTCAACAAGCCCTCGTCGCTCCCGATCTCCGAGTTTGCGCCGCGCACCGGGCCGCCCTCGTTTGAGCTCGATGAGACCTGGACCGACAAGCTCCAGGCCATCTTTGAGGACCACTCGACGGGCCCGCCCCTCGCGCACCTCTTCGGGGACGTGAACCGCGACGGCTGGACCGACCTGCTCTACGAGAAGAACAGCACCGGAGGCAGCGCGGGGCCGGGCGTCACGATGCTCCAGTATGACCCCCTGGCCCGCGACTTCACGACCCACAGCCTCTCCATCTGGCCCTCCCAGCTCCGCGCAGGCCAGCTCGCGGACCTCAACGGCGACGGCTGGCTCGACCTCCTCGTCTCGGCGGGGGAGCGAATCCCTGCGGGCACGCCTGTCCCCGATGGCAGCCACGTCATCCTCAACAGCGGCGAGGCCGGAGACTGGCTGCGCTCCATCTCCGGGCGAGACTTCTCGGGGCGCCGCACCACCGATCTGACCCTTCAGCTCCCCTTGGACGAGCTCGTCCTCGCCAGCTACGCGCCCGACGGCTGGGACGATGACTGCTTCGGCTACACCTACGACCATGATCGCAACTACGACACCTTCCCCGTGGCCGGAGAGGGCGCCTACACCAACGCCGACTCCTACCGCTCGGCCCAGGCCCGCTTCGCCGACTTCAACAACGACGGCCTCTTGGACGTGGCGTATGCGCTCTACGCCTGCTGGGATCCCGAGGTGTCCGGCGACAACGGCGGCGCCACCCCGGTAGAAGAATCAGCCTACTCCCGCATCTTCTACGGTGACGGGCGCACGCTCTGGCGCGACAGCGGCCTGAGCGCGGGCGAGCCCTGGCTCATCTCCGCAGACCCAACCGGCACCGGCAGCGGCGAGACGGGCCTGAACCACCTCAGCGACAGCTTCTTCTCGATGGTGGATCTAGGTCGCTCGGGTCGGCCCGCGCTGATTCAGTACGGTGGACTGGACGATGACGGCGCGCTGCCTGCGGTGCGCGCAGGCTACGACTGGGGCGTCCGCTACGGCTTCTTTGAGCCCTCCGGTGACCCCTGGCCTGCGGACGTAGACCTCGGCGTGAGCGGCCTAGGCGGGCGTTACCCCCACGAGCGCCAGGTGATCCTCGCCGACTTCGACGGTGACGGCTTCGTAGACCAGCTCCGCCTGTTCACCGAGCGAGACTCGGAGCTTGATCCCGACTTCAGCAGCGTCGTGAGCTACAGCGTCACCTTCCACGCCCACACCCGCGAGATCACCCAGGGCCGCATGACCGAGGTGGTGGGGCCCTGGGGCGGCGCGACGGAGCTTGATTGGGGCTTCACGGCGAACCGGGGCGGCAACAACGGCGAGCTCTCGGAGGAGGACGACCCGCTGGCGCGCCTAGAGAGCGACGACTCGCCCCTGCGCTGGCTGCACACGAACGAGGAGATCCTCGTCGCCATGACCGGCGCTGAGGGCAGCCGCCAATACCGCTACCTGCACGGTCTCCACGACGGCGAGCGGTTCCGGGGCTTCGGCGTGGTGGAGCGTCACAACGCCTCGGGCAGCGTCGAGGAGCATGGCTTCGCGGTCTCAAGGCCGCTGATGGGCGCGAGCGTCTACAGCGCCCGATTTGATGAGGACCACGCCTTAGAGCACCTCATCGTCAACGCCCACGCCTCGCCAGTGAGCCCCGCTCGCTACGCGATGTCGGACGAGTGGGGCCTGGACGTGCGCCCGCCCTACTTCAACCCCCTGCGCCGCCAGTGTGTGATCGAGCTCGACAAGACGGCGACGAGCCCGCCGACCGTGCTGGAGCTCGTGGAGGAGTGCTTCACCCTGGACGGCGGCGAGATCTCCTGGCAGGAGTGGCTCACGGCCATCGGCTTCTTGCGCTACCCCGATGAGAACCTGCACGAGCTGATCACCAACGTGCTAATCGCCGACGGCAACAGCACGGGGAGCTTCCAGACCGCCGAGGGCATGTTCCCCATAGACGAGGTGATCCCGTTCACGGGGTTGTTTGACGCCCAAGGCGCCGCCGCCGAGAGCTTCGGGTTTACGCTCCCCGTCCTTACGACCGGCGAGGCCCTCGACACCACAGGCACCTACGACGGCGTGGCGCTGCCGGAACGGGCCGATCCTCCCGCCGCGATCGCCGGTCTGACCAGCTATCGGATGAACGTCACCGAGTGGGAGTACGGGTCGCGGGGCCTCCTGCGCACCACCACCCAGCGCCGCGACCCGTATGTGGCCGATGACGACCTCCTCACCACCTTCGCCTACGAGACCTTCGACGACGGCGCCTGGGGCGCGGCCCTGGCCACGGCGACGATCACCTCCGGCGACGGCCTGACCCCCTACGAGACGACCACCCGCGCCGAATTCCACCCCGGCGCCTTCGATCTGCCCGGCACGGTCACCCGCTGCGGCAGCTCCACGGCCAGCGCCGACTGTGTGACCACCACCGTCGTGTGGGACCACGGCGACAGCCTCTTCTACGGCGTGCCCAAGACCCAGACGTTCATCGACGGCTCCACCGAGGAGACGGTTGTTCACCCAAGCTGCGGCGTCAACACCAGCACCACTGACCGCGCCGGGCGCGTGCTCACCCGAACCTTAGACACCCTCTGCCGCGTAGAGACCGAGGCGTTTGAGGGCGCGCTCACGACGACGGCCTACGACAACTTCAACCGCGTCACACTCACCAGCATTGACCCCGACGCGGACGACGGCGACAGCTCCGACACGCTCACCGAGCGGCACTTCTACGAGGACGACCTTCCGGTTGACGACAAGGCCACCCTCACGAGCGGCGGGCGGCTTGAGCTCCTCGACGTAGACGGCTGGGGCCGCCCCAAAGAGCGTCGGTCCTGCCCTGGCGCCTTGGGTAGCTCGGGCGTCCCAAGCTGCACCGGAGACGAGAAGATCGCGGCCTGGGTGACCCTCGACGATGGGCGCGTCGGCTGGGAGATCCGTCCACACTTCGACGGCGAAGCCTTCGAGACCCTCGCGTTTACCTATGACCACGCCGGGCGTGTGGTCGCCCAGGTGTCCCCCGGCGCGGACGGCGCTGAGGCCCTGACGACTTGGCAGCACGCCCCCGGCGTGTCCGTGATGACCGACGCCTTGGGCCGAGAGGAGCGGATCGAGTTTGACTTCTTGACCGAGGAGCGCCTGCTTAACGGCCTCTCCCGGCGGCTCGTGGTTCGAGACGCCTTCGGACGCCCCTTGAGCGACACCGACGCCACGGGCCTCACCCGCGAGATCGGCTACGACGCCTTACACCGCGTCAACGTCGAGACCTTGGTGCCCAGCGTCGGGGACACATCCTGCACCCCGGCGGGCGAGGGCGCCCCTACGGTGGCGAGCTGCCCCACGCTGACCTGGATCACCGAGCACGACCTGGCGATGCGCGCCGTCCGGGTGACCGATCCGCTCGGCGTGCTCAGCGCCCAAGCCTTTGACGCCATCGGGCGCCCGCTCTCCTCATCCATCGACGGCGTGACGCTGGCGAACATCACCCACACCGACCGCCTGGGCGCCGTCGCGGCGACGACCACCACCACCGACGAAACCGGCGAGGAGCTGGTGATCACCCGCGACGGCCTAGGCCGGGTGATCACCGAGACCAGCCTCGCCGGGACCACCTTCACGACCTACGGCCCCGACGGCCTGCCTCTGTCCGTGACCGACGTAGACGGTCGCACCCGGCACTTCGAGCGTGACGTGTGGGGCGCCGTTCTGGCGATCTGCGCCCCGAGCGGCTGGGACGGGAGCGCCTGCGCCACCCCGCTGGTCCGCCACACCCTCGACGCCGAGGGCCGGATCCTGACGAGCACCGACGCCGACGGCGTGGTGTGGACGGCGGAGCGCGGCCCCGGCGGCGTGCTCCAGCGCCTCCTGCAAGGCGCCATCGTCTTGGAGGAGCACGAGCACGACGCCTTGGGCCGCCCGGTGTGGTCCTTGGCGGACGGCGTGGAGCGCGCCTTCGTCTACGACAGCCTGGGCCGCGTCACCACCGTGACCCTCGGCGACGGCGAGCGCGTGACGACGCTCACCTACGACGCCGCCGACCGGGTGGTGTCCTCGACGGTGTCGCCCACCCACGACACCGGCAGCGCGACGACGACCTACGACTACGGCGCCTACGGCTGGCTCATCGGCGTCACCGAGCCCGGCGAGTCCAGCGCCCAGACGACGCTCTACGACCCCCTGGGCCGCCCCCGCGCCGTCACCGAGCCCGGCGGCGCCTCGGCCCGCCGCGACTACGACAGCCGAGGCCGGGTGGTCTTCTCCCAGGCCCCTGGCGGGGCGCCGAGCAAGTTCAGCCACAGCGTCCCCCACAGCTTCGACGGCGAGACCAACCTCCGCCGGGTGCTGGCTACGGACGGTGAGGGCAACGTCACGGCCACCTTCACCGACGCCCTGGGCCGCCTGATCGGCGAGCGCCTGCCCGACGGCACCGCCTACCGCCACCACTTCCAGGGCAGCGAGCGCTGGGCCGTCGAGCACCTCGCGTCCAACGGCACGTCGCTGGCGATGTCCGTCACCCACTACGACGCCGAGCTCGGCCTCCCCGTGACCGAGTGGGGCTGGTTCGGGAGCCCGTACAGCGGCACCGGCACCCCGGCCTACGCCGACTACGGCCTCGCCGACCCCGCCGACCAGGTGATCACCAGCGTCTACACCGCCGCCGGTCGTCTCGTCGAGCTGGACAACGGCGCCTCGTTGACCGAGTTCAGCTACGACGCTGACGGCTTCCTCCTCACCGAGTCCTGGGACGACGGCGCCCAGCTCAAGAGCTGGGCCCGCGATGAGTTCGGTCGCCCGACCTCTGAGACCTGGCTCGGCAGCGACGGCCTCAACACCCGCGTCCGAGAGTTCACCTACGACACCGCCGGTCGCCTGACCGCCGAGTCCATCTCCGACAGCTTCACGGGCGAGTCCCTGACGACGACCTGGACCGACCTCGACACCTACGGCAACGCCGCCACCACCGAGCGCGCGCTGAACGGCGCCACGCTCTCGGCCTGGACCGCCACCTACGACGACCAAGGCCGTTTGACCTCCCGGCTCACCACCGTGGAGGGCGTCCCCGTCGGCACCCTGAGCTGGGCCTGGAACGATGACGACACCCTGAGCGCCGTCACTACCCCGAGCGGCGCGGCCCTGAGCTACCACTACGCGACCACGGGCGACCAGCGCCTCTTGAGCGAGGTCCGGCTGAACGGCGCGACCGTCGCGCAGATCGTTCGCCGCGACAAGAACCTGCGCGCAGACCGCGTTCAGCTCGGCGGCGGTCGCCAGCTCCACAGCCTGCGCTATGACCGAATGGGCCGCCTCGACAAGCGGTGGACCAGCACCAGCACCGCCCTCAACGCCCCCGCGCTGACCTGGGAGGGCGACTATGACGACCGAGGCCGCCTCGTCGCCGAGCACGTCACCACCGGCAGCACCACCGACACCAGCACCTACACCTACGCCGAGCCCGGCTGGCTCACCGACGAGCAGCACACCCGCGGCGGCGCCTGGAGCCGCAGCTACGACCACGACGCCGCGGGCAACCGCATCACCCAGACCGACGGCACCACCACCGAGACCCTGACCTGGGACGGCAGCGTCGTCACCGCGATCGACGCCGCCGCCCCAGTCCTCGACCCTTTCGACGCCGTGGTCGAGGAGGACGACCTCACCTTCCTCCACGACCCCGACGGCGAGCTCACCGAGGTCCAAGACACGAGCGGCCTGCTCCGCTCCATCCTCCGTGACCCCGAAGGGCGCCCCCTGGCCCAGCGGGACGCCGACGGTGATGAGCGCCTGACCTTCTACGGCCTCAGCCACGGCAGCCTACCGCTTGAGGTGATCACCGAGTCCGGCGAGGTGATCACCGAGATCGTCGTCGAGGGCATCCGCCTCGACCCGCGCGGCGCGGTGCTGCAGCTCGGCGGCGAGACATTGCCCGCCTTCGGGGCCTTCGGCGAGAACACCCAAGGCCCCAGCGCCCGTGACGAGCGCCACCTCTTCGCGGGCCTGGAGTCCATCCCCGAGGCCCCCGGCGTGATGTTGGCCCAGCACCGGGCCTATCACCCGCGCACCGGGCGCTTCCTGAGCTCCGATCCGCTGGGCCTCGCGGGCGGCATGTTCCGCACCCGGTACGCCGAGGGTGATGGCGTGAACCTCGTGGACCCGACGGGGTGGTCCGCCACGGGGATCGACGACCCGGCCACCATGGAGGGCGCGGATAACGCACCTTCGACGGGGACCAACACGAGCAGCAGCGGCGACCGCTCGCAGACCGAGAGCTTCTGCTCGCTGAGCCCCTTCGCCTGCGGCGGTATGGACGCGGGCGCCCTCGGCCCGCAGCGGAAGCGCGGCTGCTTCGGCGTGTCCCCCGACGAGGGCGAGGCGACGGGCGACGTAGACGCCTCCTTGACCGGCCAGAAGGGCACCAGCATCCACACCGACCCCGCGACCGGAGCCCAGACTCGCATCAACATCACCGTCGGCGAGCGATGCACCCAGGACTGCGACAGCCGGGACGTGTTCAGGCCAGCAGGGAGCACGGACACCTACGAGTATATCAACCACGGCCCCGTGGGCGGCGAGGGCGCGCTTCCAGGCGGCGGCGCTCAAGGCGACGGCGCTGATCCGACCGCGCCGGGCGAGAGCAGCGGCGAGTTCTCCCCGACGACGGAGGGTGAAGGCAGCCTCATCGGCCTCGGGACCACGCGGGAGCACGGCGGTGGCCAGGACGGCGGCGGCGGAGATGGGGGCACCGGCAGGTTTCGCCGTGTCTCCGAGCTGAGCCGCCTGGGCGACGCCTTTGACTTCGGGGTGAAGGGCGGACTCGGCGTCCACGCCGCGATGATGCTAGAGAGCGTCCCCGACGCGATCGGGATGTTCGGAGGCCTAGGCAGCGGCGTGATGCAGCAGCTCGCGCAGACGGCCCTCGACCGCTCCGGGGCCGTCAACGCCATGCGCTCCTGGTCCGAGGACCAGTACCGGCAGGGGATGGCCATCTCGCCGCGAGCGGCCACCGCGGGCGTCATGGCCGGGGTCGGCGGCGCCGTACTGGTGGACGTGCTCATCCCCGGCGTCGGCGTGGAGGCCAGCTACGCGGCGCGGGCGCACCGGGGGGCCTCGACGACGGGCGTTGAGCTGGGTAGTCTGATCACCATCTCGGGCTCGCACTTCGTCGCGAAGCATGTGTCTGAGCTTCATCACCCGATCCCTCGGTTCTTGGGCGGTCTGGAGAAGCAAGTGCTGTCGCGAATCCCTACAAACGTGCATCAGGAGCTTCATAGCCAGCTCCGCGCGGCGCTCAAGGCG
>JAKLKD010000224.1 GCA_023150845.1 Myxococcota bacterium
CAAGCGCCACCACGCCCCGCCGCGCCCCCGGGGGTGACGCCAGCCCAGGCGAGCGGCCCCGCGCCCCCACCGAGAGCCCAAACCCCAAGCGCCACCGCGCCCCGCCTCGCCCCGGGGCGTGACGCCAGCCCAGGCGAGCCGCCCCGCGCCCCCACCGAGAGCCCAAATCCCAAGCGCCACCGCGCCCCGCCTCGCCCCCGGGGGTGACGCCCGCCGAGGCGAGACCCGCCCCCACGCCCTCCACGCCCCGGATACCGCGCCGTCAAGTCTCCGCGGTCGCCGATGCAGGTCCACAAGCCGCGCCGCTCAGGATCCCGTCCAGCACACCCGCTCACGCTTGGTGTACACTCTCTCTGCCCGCTTGGCGGCTCGCCGGGGTGGGGCAGTCCACGACAACACTGGAGCGTGACGATGTACACGATGCGAGAGAGCCCGAGCGCCGAGCTTGTGCTCACCCTGATGGTGTTCCTCTATCTGCGGATCGCCCCGCGCCCCGCCGCGGCGGACATCGCGGCGGACCTCAAGACGACGATCGACGACGTGAGGGCCAAGGTCCAGACCGCTGACGACAAACGCCTCGCCCGGCGCCTCACCACGGCGGAGCTGGCGTACCTGGACGAGGAGCTCGACGACGCCCTCTCCCGCTACGTCAAGCACCTCCTGGCGCTCCTGCCCCTGGGCCGCCAAGACCCGCGTTATGTCGCCATGTTCCCCGTGGCGCCGAGCGAGATGACCCGCTCCGTGGCCTCCGAGGCCCAGTCCCGCATGATCAAGGGTGTGCTGGACGTGCACGACGCCGACGCCGAGCTCGCCGCGATCAGCGCCCCCGCCGAGGTCCTCCGCGCCGCGCTCAACGCCGTCAACAGCTGCCGCGCCCAGCGGGTGCTCGACTACGAGGCCGAGCAGTCCGCCAACAACGCCCTGCGCGCGAGCCTCACCAGCGCCCGCGCCGTCTTCGACGCCGCCCACCCCCGCCTGGAGCTGGCCTTCCCCGGCAAGAAGGGCCTCATCCGCAGCTTCTATTGGCGGGATGAGCTCAAGCGGGACGACGCCCCTCAGGCCGAGACCAAGGCCTGAGACCCGCCGCGCCTGGGGGCCACGCGCCCCCGGGACGGTCGGTGGCCGCACGCGGCGGTGGTGAGAGGGGCACCTCCGCGCGCGAAAAACGCCGCGGACGCCGGATCAGGTCTGCAACCTCGGCTGACAGGTTTGGTCAAGGCCGGGATCAGACCTGATCAAGGGTCTGGCGACTTTTGACGGCGGCTTGATCAGACCTCCTCTGAAGGTTGTCGACTTTTGACGGCGGCTTGATCAGACCTCCTCTGAAGGTCGTCGACTTTTGACAGGGGCTTGATCAGACAACCTCTGACGATTGTCGACTTCTGACAACGCCCTGATCAGATCCACTTCGGCGACGGAGACTTTTTCCGGGGGCCAGAGGAGGGTTCAAGGCGACGGCGAGGAGCGGCCTAGGTTGGGGCCACACCACAAGGGCACCTCACAGGCCGCTGAGCAGGCCGCCGGGGACGAGGAAGAGGCTGCCGGTGTCGCGCACGCCGTCGGTGTCGGTCTTCGGCGCTGCGAGGATCAGCTCACCCCAGCCGTCGCCGTCAACGTCCGGCGCGCCCGCGAGGCTCGCGCCCAACGCCATCGCGGCCTCGGTGCCATTCAGCGTGAGCCCGACGCTGCCGATCAGGTGCACGCCGGGATCAGGGTTGACCACGAACGTGGCCGCTCCAGCGTTCAGCTCGAAGAACTCCGCGCACGGTGAGCCGATCGCCAAGGCGTCCCTGTCATCCGCCCCTTCAACAAACGCTACGCTGTTCCCTGCCCAGAACGCCCCATACTCCACTACGTCATGCCCCACAAACATCGCCTCCGCCGACTCGTTCATCAGCGAGCGACCCTCCGCGTGACCGCCGCTCAGCACGAGGTAGGCCGCCCCGGATTCTCCATAAGCCGTGTACGCCCCGATCAGCAGGTCATCCAGGCCGTCGCCGTTCGCGTCGCCGCCGCCCGCCAGGCCGCAGCCGCCGTTCGCGCCGCCTGTCTCGCTCACGAAGATGGCGTCGGCGTCGGCGAGGCTCAGCTCGCCCTCCACGGGGCCACGCACGAGGTAGGCCGCGCCGCCGGAGTAGGCGTTGATCGCGCCGATGAGCACGTCGCCCAGGCCGTCACCGTCGGTGTCTCCGGCGTCGGCGACGCAGCGGCCCGCGTAGTCGGACTTCGCCTCGCCTTTGAGCTTGGCGGTGCTCACGTCGTTGATGTCGTGGTGACCGGCGGGGGGGTTCGTGACGATGTAGACCGCACCTGCTGACTTCGCCGTGCCGTCGTCGCCGTCGTCGCCGAGGATCAACTCGACCACGCCGTCACCGTCGAGGTCGGAGCTAACGGCCCCTGTGTACCCAAGGACGCTAAACTCATGCTGCGGGGAATGAAGACTGGTCGTCATCGCAGCGAACCCTTCGTCTTGCCAGCGAGAGCCATCCAAGATCCACGTTGTCGCACCGTCGTCTGCACCGCCCGCCACGACGTCCGATGTGCCGTCACCGTCAACATCGGCGACGAGCAGCAGACGACCCAGCATAGCCGCACCAGCGTCAGCGCCACCTTCGACACGAAGAACGTTGGCGTCGGCGAGGGAGATCTCTCCTTGAAGTGGGCCGTTCACAAGAAATAGCGCCCCGACGTTCGCCTCGTCGGATCTATCTACCCCTGGCGACGCGACCAAAAGATCGATCACACCATCGCCGGTCAGGTCTTTCATGACGTGCCTTGATGACTCAGACGCCCCGCCCACGCTCTGATCCTTCTGAAACCCGTTCACCCGCGCCGTCCACATCTCCTCCTCGAAAGTGAGGCACCCGCCGCCGTCGCGGGAGATGGTCGGGTCGGCGTCGTCACAGTCGCCCTCCAGTAGCGCCGTGTAAGGAGCCTCAGGAGCGCACGTACACTCGTCTTCACCGTAAACACCTGAGCCATCCGCGTCGTTGTCGAGGAAATAATAGGTGCAGCCGTCTGGCCCCCACTCTCCAAGCTCCTCAAACTGCCGGTTGGTGAGACCATCACAGTTGTCGTCCCACTCTGTCGCGCAGTTCTCGATCTCTCCTGGGTTGATGAGCAAGTCGGTGTCTTCGCAATCCCCTGCTCGCGCCGCGAAGCCCGCCACCGCTGGGATGCAGCCCTCTACGGCACCCTCTTCAACGCCGTACCCGTCTCCGTCGGCGTCGGGGTACACCGTGCCGGTCTGGCCGTCGCAGGGGGACGTGTCGTCGAGCGGCGCGCTGTCTTTGGGTGGGGACTCGGACGGGCGCTCGACGCGGTCGCTGCACGCCACGAGCGCGGCGAGGAGGAGGAGCGGGCGCGGAGGGTGGCGGAACATCCCCCCATCGTAGACCCCTTGGGGCCGCACCACAAGCACGGGCGCACCTCACAGGCCGCTGAGCAGGCCGCCGGGGACGAGGAAGAGGCTGCCTGCGGCCCACAGACCGTCAGGGGACATCCCGGGCGCGCCCACCAGCAGCTCACCCCAACCGTCGCCGTCAACGTCGGGCGCGGCCGCCAAGCTCCAGCCCAGCGCGCCGGGCGCCTCCGTGCCGTTCAGCGTGAGCCCCACGCTGCCGATCAGGTGCACGCCAGGCTCGGGGTTGACCACGAACGTGACGGCCCCTGCGCTCAGCTCGAAGAACTTCGCGACGCCTGAGCCGATCGCCAAGGCGTCTGTGCCATCCGCCCCCTCAACAAACGCCACGCTGTTCCCTGCCCAGAACGCGCCGTACTCCACCACGTCATGCCCTACAAACATCGCCTCCGCCGACTCGTTCATGAACGAGCGGCCCTCCGCGTGACCGCCGCTCAGCACGAGGTAGGCCGCCCCGGACTCCCCATAGGCCGTGTACGCCCCGATCAGCAGGTCATCCAGACCGTCGCCGTTCGCGTCTCCACCACCCGCGAGGCCGCAGCCGCCGTTCGCGCCGCCCGTCTCGCTCACGAAGATGGCGTCGGCGTCCGCGAGGCTCAGCTCGCCCTCCACGGGGCCACGCACGAGGTAGGCCGCGCCGCCGGAGTAGGCGTAGATCGCGCCGATGAGCACGTCACCCAGACCGTCACCGTCGGTGTCTCCGGCGTCGGCCACGCAGCGGCCCGCGTAGTCGGACTTCGCCTCGCCTTTGAGCTTGGCGGTGCTCACGTCGTTGATGTCGTGGTGACCGGCGGGGGGGTTCGTGACGATGTAGACGGCGCCTGCTGACTTCGCTGTCCCGTCGTCGCCGTCGTCGCCGAGGATCAGCTCGACCACGCCGTCACCGTCGAGGTCGGAGCTCACCGCGTTCATCCCAAACGTGCTGTAGGGCATTGTCGTCGAGGCCAGCAGCGACACGGTCGCGTCAAACCCCTCTTCCTGCCACCGGGTGCCGTCCAAGATCCACACGTCACCGTCTTCGCCTTGCCCAGAGACGAGCAGCTCGTTCACACCATCACCGTTCAGATCCTCGACGAGCACTGTGCTCCCGAAGAACAACACACCCGCGCTAACGCCCCCTTCGAGGCGATGAACGTTGGTGTCGTCGAGACGAATGTCTCCTACGAGCGGGCCAGGCACCAAATACAGCGCCCCGGCTTGCGCGCCGTCGTCGCTCGTCGTCAACGATGCGGCCACCAACAGATCGGGCACAAGATCACCGGTAAGCTCCGCGATCAGAAACTCAGCAGACATCGGGAAGGCTCCTAATCGCTGACCCTCTTGATACCCGTTCACCCGCGCCGTCCACATCTCCTCATCGAAGGTGAGGCACCCGCCTCCGTCGCGGAAGATAGTCGGGTCGGCGTCGTCACAGTCTCCAGCGACGGGCGCGGTATACGGCGCCTCTGGGGTGCAGCTACACTTCTCCTCACCATAAACACCCCAGCCGTCCGCGTCGTTGTCGAAGAAATAGTCGGTGCAGTCATCTGGAGGAAAATCGCCCCAGTCTGGTGGGTAGGTGTTGATGTACCCATCACAGTTATCGTCCCACTCCGTCAGGCAGCTCTCTCCTTCCCAAGGGTTGATCTCGCTGTTCTGGTCGTCGCAGTCACCGGACTTCTCGGAGAAGCCCGCCACCGCCGGGATGCAACCCTCTACGGCGCCCTCCTCAACTCCAAAGCCGTCACCGTCGGCGTCGGGATACACCGTGTCCGTCCAGCCGTCGCAGGGGGACGTGTCATCGAGCGGCGCGCTGTCCTCGGGTGGGGACTCGGCGGGGCGCTCGGCGCGGTCGCTGCACGCCACGAGCGCGGCGAGGAGGAGGAGCGGGCGCGGAGGGTGGCGGAACATCCCCCCATCGTAGACCCCTTGGGGCCACACCACAAGCACGGCGCACCTCACAGGCCGCTGAGCAGGCCGCCGCCCGCCGCTCAGCGGGTGAGGGACCACCACTCCAGGGCCTCGGGGGTGCTCACCAAGACGGTCTTGCCGTCCGGCGAGATCGCCTTCACGCGGCGGCCCTCCTCAGGGGCCTCGCCGGGGTAGAGCGGGGCCATCACGCCCGTGTTGAGGTCAAACACCGCGATCTCCCGGCGGCAGAGCATGAGGCCGCTTGGGTGGGTGGGCCCCTCCAGCGGGCAGGCCCGGCGCTCCCCCGTGCGCAGGTTCAGGGCGATGTGGGGCCTGCGCACGCCTGAGGTGAACAGCCAGTCCGGCGTGAGGAAGCTCAGCGACACCACCCCCGGACCTCGGCGGGCGGGCGGGGCCACGTCGATGAGCTTGGCCCCGCTCTGTGTGAAGTGCCAGATCCGGGCGCTGCGCCAGGAACGATCCGAGCCCTCACAGATGACGCCGACCCACTCCAAGGAGTCAGGCCGCGCCACGACGCTGTGACACGCGGGCGCGCGGCTGGGCAGGTGTTGGCGGGCCACGTCCTTGAAGGTGTGGGCGTTCACCAGCGCCGTCCCCCAGCGCCCCTCACGCAGATAACTCCGTGTGACGAGCACCGGGTCGCCCGGTAGCAGGCCCACAGGCGCCGAGCACCGCCGATAAGGCCGCATGTGGGCCTCGGTGACCAGGGTGAGGGTGCGGAGATCCCACACCCGCCGGAAGCCGTCCGAACCCTCCGTCAGCAGCCGCCCGTGGGGGAGCGCGTGGGCGAAGTAGGTCCCCCGCTCATCGTGCGCGTTGAGTGTCGTTTGATAGGCGCCCGTCTTGAGGTCAAAGACCTGGGCGTCACCGTCCAGGCCGAGCACCATCCGCCCGGTCACCTCGTCCACCGCGCACACATCCCCTACAAAGTCCTGGCCCCAGCGGATCGGGGCCTGCCAGCCCTCGGGGGTCACCCAACGAAAGCAGGTCTGGTGCTTGGCCATCCGCGCCAAGGCGAGCGCGCGGCCGTCGTCAAACAGCTCCGCGCCGCCGATCCAGGCGCCGGGCAACATGGGGAGTGATCCGCGCAGCGTGGCGGTGAGCATGGTTTAGCCTCGGCATCCATAGTTGCGGCACCAGTTCTTGCGCTCATCGGAGCTAGAGAAGCGGTAGAGCCCACAGGAGATGTAGTCTTCCCGTTCGGCATCTTCAGGTAGACCCTTCTCACAGAACTTGTCCCAGTCGGAGCTGGTGACGCTGGCGTTGCGAAAACACTTGGCGCACCACTCTTTGCTGCCCTCAAAGTGACTGAGCACAGCCCCCGCCCCGCTCTCTGAGCCCGCGAGCTCATCGGGCGCCCAGTCCGAGATCCGGCTCGTGCTCCCCGGCGCCTCGTCCACCCGCGCCCAGGTCTCGGCGACATCACAGCGGCCCGCCTCGTCGCAGACCTCCAGCGTCAGGGTGTAGAGGCCCGGCGCGTCGGCGGTGAAGGTGGCGAAGGGGCTCTCGGGGTCGGTGAGGGTGGCGCCCTCCGTGGGGGCGATGCTCCAGGCGTAGGAGAGGCCGTCGCCCTCGGAGAAGCTGCCGTCAAGCGCGGCGGTCACCCCGACCGGGAGCACTCGGGGGTCGCCAGCGTCAGCGAGGGGCGGAACCTCGGCGGCGCAGGCGGTGAGCAGCAGGGCGGAGAGGAGCAGGCGGGACATCGGAGGCTCAGGCCGTCGCCCCGGTCGTGGGGGTCAAGGAGGTGCAGCGACGCTACCACGGGCGCCAGCGCCGGAGCGCGATGAACAACGTGCGCCGCGAAGAAAAACCGTCGGCGCCAACCCCAGCGCTGCGCCTCCCCAGGGCCCCAAAAAACGCCGCGGACGCCCGATCAGGTCTGCAACCCCGGCTGACAGGTTTGGTCAAGGCCGGGATCAGACAACCTCTGAAGGTTGTCGACTTCTGACGAGGGCTTGATCAGACAACCTCTGAAGGTTGGCGACTTTTGACGGCGGCTTGTTCAGACCTCCTCTGAAGGTTGGCGACCTCTGACGAGGGCCTGAACAGGCCTGCTCTGGCGGTTGTCGACTTTTGACGAGAGCTTGATCAGGCCTACTTCGGCGACGGAGGATCCTCGCGACCCTACCCCCCCGCCTCAAACCTCGCCCGCCACGCCGCGCTCAGGCCGTCGGCCTGGCGCTGGAGCCTCGGCGGCGGCACCGGCACGGACTCGGCCCCAGGGACCCCCAGCCAGGCCAGGGCCGACCGGGTGGCCCCGGCGAGGTCGGCGGTGATCTGCTCGTAGCTCAGGCGCAGGGGGGTGAGGCCTCGGGCGGCGAAGTGCGCCTCCCAGCGCTCCTCGCCCCAATGGATCTGCTCCAGGCAGCGCGTGATGCGGCGGCGGCTGTAGACCGGCGGCAGGTCGGGGCGCTGCCAGCTCGCCCAGGCCCCGGTCTGCTGGGCGCGGGCCCAGGAGATGGCCTGGCTGAGCTTGTCGTCGCGGGTGACGTAGATCCAGCGGATGGGGCCCAGGATGGGCTCCAGATCGCCGTCGGGCGCGTGCTGGAGGAGGTGGTGGGCGTGGAGCTTGAGGCCGTAGAGGCCCCCCGAGGACCGCGCCGCCCGCACCCGCTCCAGGTGCGCCCTGAGCTGGGCCGGGGGCAGGCCGCGCCGCGCCAGCAGGGCCAAGAGCGGGCCCCGGATCAAGAGGTACCGCCAGCGCCCCGCGCGCAGCGCCCAGTCGCGCCGCTGCATGGGGTTGAGGTGCTCCTGGGGCGCCCCGGCGAGGCCCGTCGCCCACAGCGCGTCGCAGAGCAGGGTGCTGCCGGTGCGCGGCAACGACGCCACGACGTAGGCCCGGGGCGTGGTCGGCGGCGGAGGCAGATCGTGGTCTGGGCCGTTCTTCGGATCGAGCAGCACAAGGCCAGCTATCCCGAAGCGTGGGCCGTGGTAGCCTTGGGCCATGCGAAACCTGAGCTGGACGCTCCTGAGCCTGCCCCTGCTCCTCGCCTGCGCGAGCGAGCCCGACGCCCCGACCCAGAGCCCCGCGCCCTCGGTCACCCCTGGCCCCGGCGGTGGCCCCGGCGGTGGGCCCGGCGGTGGACCCGCGCCCGGCCCCGGCGGGCCCATGGGCGCCTCCAAAGCTGAGGACCTCGGCGGCTCTTGGCGTGAGGAGCTCGCCGTCGAGGTGCCCGCGCTCACGGACGCCGCGACCTGCCCCGACGCCGACGGCGACGGCTTCGTGAGCGCCGTGGCCTGCCCGAGCACCCCGGCGGAGAAGGCCGACTGCGACGACGCCGACCCCAAGGTCACCCCGGCCACGGAGCGCTGGATCCGCCCCGGCCCGTTCTTGATGGGCAGCGGCTCGGACCACGCCGGGCGCGACGAGGGCCCCGTACACGCCGTGACGATGAGCGGCTACTGCCTCGACCGCCTGGAGCTGAGCGCCCAGAGCTTCGCCGCCTGGCTGAACGGCCGCGCCCCCCAAGGCCCCGACGTGCGCAGCGTCACCTCCGCGGGCGCCGTCGAGCCCGGCCGCGAGGCCCACCCCGCCGAGGGCCTCACCTATGATGAGGCCAAGGCCGTCTGTGAGGCCCAAGGCAAGGCCCTGCCCACCGAGGCCCAGTGGGAGAAGGCCGCCCGTGGCGGCTGTGAGCTGGGCCGTGACCCCGGGCGCTGCGACGTCGAGGACCTCCGCCCCTACCCCTGGGGCACGGCCGCGCCGACCTGCGCCTTGGCGAACCACAACTCCACCGAGAAGGGCATGCCCGCGCTCTGCGTGTCGGACACCCTGCCCGTGGACACGCTCCCCGAGGGCGCGGGCCCCTACGGCCACCTTCACCTCAGCGGCAACGTCTGGGAGTACACCGCGGACTTCTGGCAGCCCGGCGTGTACGGCCCCGGCCGGGTGGACCCCGGCGGCCCGGCGAGCGGCGTCACCCACGCGCTGCGCGGCGGCGGCTGGAACACGTTCAGCACCAACATGCGCGCCTCCAACCGCTTCCACGACCTCGTGATGGGCTCGGCGGTGGGCGTGCGCTGCGCCCGACCCACGGCGCCCGCCAACACAGACAACACCCCGCCGATGACCTTGGCCACCGTCTCCGGCGTGATCACGGCGAGCGAAGGCCAGCTCAAGGGCCGGGCGCTGTACATCACCGCGTTTGACGCCGCCGACGCCGACCCGCAGTCGGGGATGCTCGCGCCGGGGCGCTCCCCGGTGGCCGAGGTGAAGCTCACGCCGAGCGGCGAGACGAGCCAGCCCTTCTCGGTGCAGGTGCCCTCTGGGGGCTCGGTGTTGATCATGGCGGCGCTCGACGACGGCAGCGGCGGCCAGAAGGACGACTACAAGTCGGCGAGCGGCTCGGGGGGCTTCGGCAAGGCCGACAAGCCGGTTTTGGTGGAGGGCGACGTGAGCGGCGTCGCCGTGAAGCTCCTGCGCCCTGGCGCCGGGGCCGGTCAGCCCATGGGCCCGCCTGGAGGCCCGCCGGGCGCGGGTGGAGGTCCGCCGGGACCGCCGCCCAACAGCCCGCGCCCCGGGGCGCAGCCGCCGCCGCCAGGCTCGTCGCGATGAGCCCCGGAAAGAAGGCGCTCTTCGCCGCCGCCCCCGCCTTGGCCCTGCTCACCGGGGGCGAGCTCACCGCGCGGGTGGTCGGCGCCGAGGACTGCGCGGCCATCG
>JAKLKD010000225.1 GCA_023150845.1 Myxococcota bacterium
ATCCCGAGGCCTTGGCCCGCCTCGCGGGGCTCATCACCCTGCAGGAGACACGACTTCGGGGCTGAGCGGGCCCTCACACCCGCGACTGCGGCCGAATCTTCAGTTAAAGGCAGCATCCCAACCTGGAGGCTCGCCGCCGCGCGAGCAGGAGCGCGCTGATGGGTCGCATCTTCGAGACACGTAAGGCCACCATGTTCGCCCGCTGGGACAAGATGGCCAAGATCTTCACCCGGATCAGCAAGGACATCACCATCGCCGTCAAGGCCGGTGGGCCCATCGTCGAGAACAACCCCGCCTTGCGCCGGGCCGTGCAGAACGCCCGCGCGGCGAACATGCCCAAGGACAAGGTCGAGAACGCCATCAAGCGGGCCTCGGGCAACGACGCGAGCGACTACCAAGAGCTGATCTACGAGGGCTACGGCCCCCACGGCGTCGCCGTGCTCGTGCAGACGGCCACGGACAACCCCACCCGCACCGTGGCCAACGTGCGTAACGCCTTCAACAAGGGCGGCGGCAACATGGGCTCCACGGGCTCGGTGGCCTTCCAGTTCAAGCACATGGGCGTGTTCCGCATCTCCCCCGAGGGTGTAGACGCCGAGGAGGTCGAGCTCGACCTCATCGACCACGGCCTGGAGGAGATGGGCGAGGGCGAGAGCGACAAGGGCGAGCCCCAGCTCGTGATCCGCTGCGCCTTCAACGACTTCGGCCGCCTGCAGCGCGCCATCGAGGAGCGTGGGCTCACGGTGATCTCCGCCGAGGCCGAGTACATCCCCACGGCGCCTACGGAGCTGCCTGAGGAGGCGGCCACCGAGGTGCTCAAGATGATCGACCGCCTGGAGCAAGACGACGACGTGCAGAAGGTCTTCCACACCCTCGCGTGATCTACGGGGCTGAGCCCCGGCCACCTCGGAGCGCGGATGAGCACCTTCACCCTCCTGATGACCCTCGTGGCCGTCGCCACCCTCATCGGCGGCCTCTGGTTCACCCGGCTCAGCCGCCGCGACAAGGCCGCCCAGGACGCCGAGGCCGAGCTCGCCACGCGCCGGGCCGAGTGGCAGCGGGCCTGGGCCGCCGAGGGTCCGTCGGACGCCCGCGCCGACGAGCTCTTTGACCTCTGGCTCGCACATTACCGGGCCATCGCGCCGATCTCGCCGTCGAGCCTCGTCGTCTTCGGCGAGTCCGTGCGCCAGAGCCTCAGCGACCCCAACCTCGCCGCCCGCTGGTCCCGCCGCCGGGCCCGAGACGCGGCGGACTTCGTGACCTTTGTGGATGAGCGCCGCCCCGGCGCGAGCGGAGGTGCCCGTGCGGCCGGTCCTCTCTGAGCTGCTGGCGCTCCTCCGCCTGGAGCGCATCGAGGAGAACCTCTTCCGCGGCGCCAGCCAAGACTTAGGCTGGGGCGCGATCTTCGGCGGGCAGGTCGTGGGTCAGGCGCTCAGCGCCGCCGCCCAGACCACCCCGGCGGATCGCCACGTCCACTCCTTACACGCCTACTTCTTGCGCCAAGGCGACGCCAAGCGCCCCGTGGTCTACACCGTCGATCCCATCCGCGACGGCAAGAGCTTCACCACCCGGCGGGTGATGGCCGTGCAGGGCGGGCAGGCGATCTTCTCCTTGGAGGCGAGCTTCCAGGTGGTCGAGGAGGGCCTCTACCACCAGCGCGCCGTGATGCCCGAGGTGCCGCCGCCGGAGGACCTGCTCAGCGAGCGAGACCTCGCCTTGGCCATCTCCGAGCGCCTGCCGCCGAAGCTGCGCGCCCGGGCCGTCGCCGAGCGCCCCATCGAGCTGCGCCCGGTGAACCCCGTGGACCCGGTCTTCCCCGAGGTCCGCCCGCCGGACAAGGCCGTGTGGATCCGCGCCGCCGACCCGCTCCCCGACGACCCGGCCCTGCACCGTTACCTCTTGGCCTACGCGTCGGACTTCCACCTGCTCACCACGGCGCTCTTGCCCCACGCCGTGAGCTGGCTGACGCCGGGGATGCAGGTCACGAGCCTCGACCACGCGATGTGGTTCCACGGCGCCCTGCGTATGGACGACTGGCTGCTCTACGTCATGGAGTCGCCGTCGGTGAGCGGCGCGAGGGGCCTCGTCCGGGGTCAGGTCTTCGACCGGAGCGGGCGCCTCGTCGCGAGCACGACCCAGGAGGGCCTCGTGCGCCAGCGGAAGCTCGACGGCGCCGACTGAGCCGCGGCGCTCAGGCCAGGGCCGCCCAGATCGGCTCGACGGCGACGTGCTCGGCGGGGTCCATGTCGGCCAAGGCCAAGAGCGTCGCCCCGAGGTGGTTGGGCACGAGGGCCTCGCCGCTCTCCGTCATGTCGCCGCTCTCTAAGTCCACCCGCCGCCCGGCCACCCGGTCGTCGTAGCCGCCGATGGCCCGGCCGCCGCGCACCCCGGCGCCGAACATCATGCAGGACGTGAAGGTCCAGTGCTCCTTGCCGCCCCGGGTGTTGAGCTGCGGGTAACGGCCCATCTCCGAGCACACCACGACGGTGACCTCCTCCATGAGCGTGTCGTGGGTGAGGCCCGGGCGCTCGGACAGGGTGTTCGCCACGAGCAGCAAGGCCGCGAAGAGCTCCTCAAAGTTGTTCGACTGGTTGGCGTTCACGCCGTGGGTGTCCCAGGTGAGGCCCTGAAAGCCCTTGTGGCCGATGCTCGCGCAGCGGCAGGCGCCGATGGCCAGCGCCTCGACGAGCATCTCGATGTCGTCGGAGAGCGTGAGCCCGGCGCTGGTGATGCTGAGCGCTGAGACGACCTCCCCGGCGCGTTTGGCCCGGCGCTCGGCGGTGAGGCGCCCCTGGGCGAGCTCTCCTTCCCGGCCCCGGGCCAAGAGCGCGGCGTTGGTGCCCGCGAGGTGGGCGACGAGGGAGTCCTCCAGGGCCTCGACGGCGGAGGAGGGCGGGCTCAGCGCCACGTCGCGCTCGCCGAGGGCGTCGCCGCTCACGAGCTGGGCGAGCTGTCCCGACTTGCCCGCCCGGACGACCACGCCGCCGTACTCGTGGGTGTAGGACGGCCCGGAGAGGCAGAGCAGCGGCATCACCGGGTCGGCGAGGGCCCCCGAGGCGAGGATCGCCGGCCAGTCGTCCGCCGCGGGCAGGCTCGTGCCCGTGGTCATCAGGCGCAGGCAGACGTCATGGGCCACAGAGCGTGACTCCATGCCGTTGATGAACACCGTCTTCGAGGCGTAACGTTCGATGAACTTCCGCACTGACGGGCGCTGCTCAGTGTCGACGAAGGGGATGTCCTTCACCTGGGCCGGGACGGCGTGGCTCTCCATGTCACACAGAGGGTTGTCGAAGAGCGGCGCGAAGACGCAGGCCTGATCCCAGCCGCCCTCGGCGAAGACGAACAAGAAGCGGCGCTCGTCGATGGCCGCGGGCCGCGCCCGGCCTGGGAGCAGGAGCCCCGCGGCGCTGGCGGCGCTCGCGCCCAAGAGCGCGCGGCGGCTGGGGAGCCAGATCGGGGAGCGTCCCATCACAGCACCTCAAAGCGGGGGTCGCGGATCATCACGCTCAAGGTGGACGCCCAGGCCTGCTCGGCGTCGGACTCGGCGAGGACCGCGCTCCACAGGGTCTCCAGCTCAGCCCGGCGCTCGGCGTCTAGGGGCACGGCGTAGAGACGCCAAGAGAGGGCCTCGAGCTGGGCGGTGAAGGCGGCGTCGCCGGGGCGGCTGTCGCGGCTGACCTCGGTGAGCAGGCGGCGGGTGGTGGCGTCGGGGTGAAGGTCCGCGGCGGCGACGGCGGCCCCGGCGCCTTGGGCGAGGCGCTTGAGGGCCAGGGCCCGGCTGAGCGCTGGGTCACGCAGGGGCGAGGTGACCGTCACGCCGTCGACGCCGCCGAGGAGCACACGGTAGCCGCCCTCGTCGTTGTCGAGCTGGTCCCAGCCGTCGAGGGTCCAGGTGAAGCCGGTGAGGTCCGTGAGCGCCGAGGCGAGCTGGTCGGCGCTCATCAGGCGGGCGGTGGAGAGCCGGGCGGCGACCTCGTCGGGGGCGTCGTCGGTGAGCGCGCCGACGCGGTACTCCGGCCCCTGAACCACGAGGCGGAGCAGGGCCTTCGGGCGCAGCTCGGCGGCGACGAAGCCCTCGCGGAGCGCGTCGAGGGTGGGCAGATCCTCCACCTCGACGCCCCGGCGCCAGAGCAGCTCGGCGAAGGTGCGCACGGCGCAGGTCTTGAAGCGGGGGTCGGCGGCGAGGGTGGGCCCGAGGTCCACGGCGCCCTGCAGGGGCGTGCCGAACCAGGCCGGGTCCGTCTCGAGGTAGTAGACGCCGAGCTGCTCACGCTCGGCGTGGTAACGGGACAGCTCCGTGGGGTCGTAGAGGTCGAACCACCAGAAGCCGAACAGCGCCGAGGCCAGAGGGTCGAGGGCGCTGTGGCACCCGGCGCAGGCCTCCTCCTCACGGATGGCGGCGTTGAGGCTCTCGCGGTCCAAGAGCGCCGGGGACTCGAAGGAGATCGGGCGCAGCAGGAGGTCCTCGCAGAGGAACAGGCGGCTGATCGCCGCGGCCCGGCTGCGGGAGTAGTTGTTGGGCGTGGTGTAGTAGCGCCACCACAGGCCGTTGGTCATCAGCACGCCCCCGGCGGGGCGGCCGTCGGTGTAGCGGCTGACCTGCCAGCCTTCAGCGCCGTCGGGGTACTGAATGGGGAAGATCTCGGCGAGGAGCTCGTTCGCCATGGTCCACTCAGCGGTGACGATCTCCCCCCAGGGCTGGTCCTCGACGAGCACCCGGGCGGCGACCCGCAGGGGCTCCTCACCGACGCTGCGCAAGAAGGGGTAGGTCTGGTCTTCGCTGAGGCCGAAGTCCCAAGGCTCAAGGTTGAAGGCGTCTACCCGGGTGAGCCAGCGCTCGTTGAGCAGGTGGACGAAGCGCTCCTCCAGGCGTGGGTCGTCGAGGAGCTCGTCGGTGAGGGCGTCGAGCGCGGTGGGGTCCTCGGTGACGCGGCGGAGCTGGTCCTCCGTCGGCAGCACGCCGAGGAGGTCGAGGCTCAAACGGCGCAAGAGCCGCGGGGCGTCCAGGGGCTCGCCGTAGCGCGCGGCCTCGCTCGGCGCCGCCTGGTGGGTCGGGGTCGGCGTCGGCGTGACCTCCTCCGGCGGCGCTCCGCAGGCCATCAGCGTGGCCAAGCTGAAGAGGGCGCCGGAGGGCCTCACATCGTCTCCAGGCTGTCCACGAGCGTGTCGAGGCCGACGAGCACCGAGTCGCTGAGGCAGGCCTCCTGGTCGTCGATGCCCTCGGCGCTGAGCGTGCCGCAGGGGCGCTCGCTGCCCTCCAAGGCGAGGTGGAACCAGCAGCCGCTGGGGTCGCGCAGGTCGATCTGGCCGCTGAGGCGCATGGTCTCGCCGCGCTCGATGATGAGCTCGCGGAACGAGATCTGGCCCTCGGCGCGGCCGACGCCGCCGTCGATGCGGAGCTGGCCGGGGGTGTCCCCTACGCCCATGTGGTTCAGCTCGCCGTCAAAGAACAGCGAGACCTCAACCCCTTCCTTGAGCCAGCCCTCGGCCGCCCCGTAGGAGTAGGTGCCGCCCAGGGTGCCGAAGAGGCTCATCCGGCCGTCGCCGATGAGCAGGCGGTCGAGGTTGTAGCCGCCGCCGCCGACAAAGACCTCGCCGTCGGGGTCAGTGATCTGGAACGAGGCCGAGGAGCCCACGGCGTCGATGGGGTAACCGTCGGGGTTGACGCCGATGATGTGTAAGGCGACGGCGTTGCCGAAGTAGGTCCAGCCCTCGTCGGTGGTGCAGCCCCGGTCGAACCAGTTGCCGCCGGGCCCCGTCGAGGTCGGGTCCTCGTAGGTGGGGCAGCCGGGGTTGCCCAGCTCTCGGTGGCCCATGACCTCCTCGTAGAGCGCGTGAAGCTCCAGCACGTCGGGGAGGCCCACGGCCAGGGAGTCCTCGACGGTGGCCAAGGCCTCGTCTACGCTGAGCTGAACGGTGTGGTGGGGCGGGTCGATGGCCGGGTGCGTCTCCACCGTCGTGCCGGACGTGTCCGTCCCGGGGGTCGAAGACGACCCGACACAAGCCAAGAGGCCAAGGAGGAGGAGCGTCACGAGCACATCCTGTGCGTAAGTGAGATGTAAGGCACCGTAGCACCGGACCTATCGGGCAGTGTCAAGAGGATGTCTACGCGCTGATCCTCGGCAGGCTTTGGATAGAGGGGTGATCCCCACCGCCGAGGTGAGCGTGTCCGTCCTCCAGAGCCTCTCCCTTCGATATGACGGTTCATTGTGGCTCTTGGACCAGCGCCTCTTGCCCGAGGAGGAGCGCTGGATCGACGCCAGCGCGCCCGAGGCCTGCGTCGCGGCGATCCAGGGCCTCGCCGTGCGGGGGGCGCCCTTGATCGGGGTGAGCGCGGCCTTGTGCCTCGCGGCCAACGCGGAGCGGGGCCTCTCCCGGGCGGGGCTGCTCTCGGCGGCGGCTAGGCTCCGCGCCGCTCGGCCGACGGCGGTGAACCTCATGGGCGCCGTGGACCGGGTGCTGGCCGTGATCCACGCGGCCCCCGACGACGGACTCGCCGAGGCCGTGATCACCGAGGCCCGGGCGCTGTTCACCGAAGACGTGGCCCTCTGCGCGGCGATGGCGGACCACGGCGCGGCCTTGATCCAGGACGGGGAGGGGATCCTCACCCACTGCAACACCGGGGGCCTGGCCACGGCGGGGATAGGCACGGCGCTGGGCGTCATCCGCCGGGCCCATGAGCAGGGCAAACGCCTCCACGTCTTCGTGGACGAGACCCGCCCCCTCCTCCAAGGCGGCCGCCTGACCACCTGGGAGCTTCAGCGCCTGGGCGTGCCCTACACCCTCATCACCGACAGCATGGCGGCGCTCATCCTGCGCGATGGCCGGGCCCAGCGTGTGCTCGTCGGCGCCGACCGAATCGCCCGTAACGGCGACTTCGCCAACAAGGTCGGCACCTACGGCCTCGCGGCGCTGGCCCGCTTCCACGGCGTGCCCCTCTACTGCGTGGCCCCCTCGACCACCGTGGACCCCCGCTGCCCCGACGGCGCGGCCATCCCCATCGAGGCGCGTGACCCCGAGGAGGTCCGCGGCGCCCGCGGCCAGCGCTGGGCCCCGGCCGAGGCCCCGGCGGAGAACCCCGCCTTCGACGTGACCCCGGCGTCTTTGGTGACGGCCTGGGTGCTGGAGACGGGGGTGGTGTGGGAGGGGGCAAGCGTCTCGGGGCGGCCTGCGCCGCCGCTCCCCCGGGTGATGTGACCCGCGGTCATTTGGTGTCCGAGCGGATCCCCTGAACACCCGTTGCCCCTCGGATCCCCTCGCGTTAGGGCGCTGGTCTCCCTGGACCTGAGGAACCGTGGACCTGCGCAAGCTGCTACAGGCGCGCTTTGGCTTCCCGGACTACCGTCCGGGGCAGCTTGAGATCGTGCAGCACGTCGCCGACGGCCACGACGCCTTGGTCGTGATGCCCACCGGCGCGGGCAAGTCCTTGTGTTACCAGGCCCCGGCCTTGGCCCGGGGCGGCACGACGGTGGTGGTCTCGCCGCTCATCGCCTTGATGAAGGACCAGGTCGACGCCTTGGTGCGTAAAGGCGCCAAGGCCGCGTTTCTGAACTCCTCGCTCTCGGACGAGGACCGCCGGGAGGTCACCGCACGCTTGCTGCGGGGCGACCTGGAGCTGCTCTACGTCGCCCCGGAGCGCTTCACCCCGGCGTTCACGCGGATGTTGGCGGGCTGCGACATCCGCCTCTTCGCCATCGACGAGGCCCACTGCCTCAGCCAGTGGGGCCACGACTTCAGGCCGGACTACCTGCGGCTCGGCCAGGTGCGGAAGGAGCTCAGCGCCCGGCGGCCCCTGCCTACGGTGGCGCTCACCGCCACGGCCACGCCGACGGTGCAAGACGACATCGTCCGCACCTTGGGCCTCGGCGACGCCCGGCGGTTTATTCGGGGCTTCGACCGCGAGAACCTCCGGATGGAGGTCATTCAGGTCAAGGGCCTCGCCGACAAACAGGAGACCCTGCCCGACCTCGTGCGGGGCACGACGGCGCTCGTGTACTGCGCCACCCGCAAGAACGTCGAGAAGGCCGCCTTGGCGCTCCATGAGGCCGGGGTGCCCGCCGGGATGTACCACGCCGGGCTCAAGCCTGAAGAGCGCAGCCGGGCGCAAGACGACTTCATGTCGGGCAAGGTGAAGGTCGTCGTGGCCACGAACGCCTTCGGCATGGGTGTGGACAAGGAGGACGTGCGCACCATCGTGCACTGGGACATCCCCGGCACCGTGGAGGCCTACTACCAAGAGATCGGCCGCGCGGGCCGCGACAACAAGCCGTCGCGGGTCGTGCTCTTGTTCGACTCCAAGGACCGCTACACCCAGGAGTACTTCATCAAGCTCGGCCACCCGCCGGTCGAGTACGTGCACCTCATCTACAAGCACCTGCTCAAGCAGCGCACGAACCCGATCTTTTTGCGCCTCGAAGACCTCGCCTTGGGCCTGCCCCCGGACAACCAGGACGAGCGCACGGCGGCGGCCTGCCTCTATGTGCTGCAGCGGGAGGGCTGGGTGCGGCGTATCCACCCCGCCGACCGCCCGGCCCGGGTGGCGGTGCGCACCGACGCCCCCAAGAAGCGCCCCGACGGCATCCGCGGCCAGGTCTGGGACGCCGTGATCGAGCGGGTCGTGGACGGCTTCGGCGCCGACATCTACCCCGACCGCCTCGCCAAAGACCTGGGCCTGGAGCGTGACCAGCTCACCGCCGCGCTCAAGGGCCTGGAGGAGCGTAAGTACCTCCAGGTGGAGCCGCCGACGCGGGTGGGCGGGGTGGAGCTGCTCCACGACCCCAGCGAGGAGCTCGACTTCGACGAAGAGAAGCTCCGCACCCGCCGCCAGCACGAGTTCGACAAGCTGGAGAAGATGCTCGACTACACCCAGGCGCCCTGCCGACGGCGGTACCTGCTGGAGTACTTCGGGCAGGCCCCGGCGTATGCCCGCTGCGGCAACTGCGACGCCTGCCGCGAGGGCGTCACCCTCACCGGCGGACCCCGGGCGCTGAGCCCTGATGAGGAGAACGCCGCGCGTAAGGTGCTCGCCTGCGTCGCCCGCATGAAGGACGCCCGCTCCGTGGGCATGGTGGCGAAGGTGCTCACCGGCAGCGAGGAGCAGTCCGTGCGTAACTGGCGCTACGACCAGCTCTCGACCTACGGGCTCCTGCGCCAGCACACCGTCGCCGAGGTCACCGGGCTCTTGGAGGCGCTCACCCGGGCAGGAGCACTGGAGCGCCGCCACGTCACGAAGGTGCTCGACGGTCGGGAGATCACCTACGCGGAGCTGCACCTCACGGCATTGGGCACCCAGGTGATGCTGCAGCAGGCGCCGGACTTCCGCATGGCCTGGCCGAAGATGCGCCTCGCCGCCCCGCCGCGCCCCCGGGCCCTCGCCGCGCCGGGGTCCACCGCCGGGCGCCCCGTCTCCAGCGATCTCTTGAGCTACCTCAAGGAGATCCGCCGTAAGCTCGCCGAGGCTGAAGACGTGCCCGCCTACGTCATCGCCCCCAACCGCACCCTGGAGGCCATCGCCGCCGAGCGCCCCACCTCACCCCGGGGGCTGCTCAAGGTGCACGGCATGGGGCCCGAGCGCATCAAACGTTACGGCCAGCCCTTCTTGGACGCCTTGGCGGCCTTCGAGGGGCGCTAAGCCAGGGTTAGAATCGCCGAGCCCAGGCCCCGCCCGGCGCGGTGGGTTAGCATCCCCAAGATGAACCCGCTCCGGAGGCTTCTGTGCTCGGGCTCCTGATCTTCGCGTGCGCGCAGACGACCCCCTCGTCCGACCTTCTCTCCGCCACCCCGGCCTCGCCGGTCTCGGCGTCTTACGTCGCGGGCGCCGCGGGGCCGGCCGTCGCGAACCCCGCCGGGCCCCCGGGCCTGAGCCCCGAGTTCGCTGAAGCCGTCGCCGTGGCCACGGACGAGGACCCCTTCGGCAAGGCCGCCGCCGCCGCCGCTGAGGCCGCCGAGGCCGCCGCC
>JAKLKD010000226.1 GCA_023150845.1 Myxococcota bacterium
GCGCCGTAGACGCCGCGCGCCGCAGCCGCCAGTCCCTCGACCTGGACCTCGACCGCGAGTACAAGCGGCTGCGCGCCGAGGTGGTCTACCGCGACGGTGACGACCGCGCCGTGCGCCCGCTCTGGGGCGGCGGCCCCTTGGGCCAGTGGCTGAGCCTCTCCTCGGCGGAGCAGGTGCGCTGGGGCGACGCCTTCTTCGCCCGCGCCGAGGGCGCCACGGACGTGAGCCTGCCCAAGGAGCGGCTGGAGGCGGTGAAGGAGAAGAACGAGCTCCTCCGCGCCGCAGTGCTCGCCGAGAGCGAGGCCGATGCCGCCCACGAGCACAGCGTCAACGAGGCGAAGGCCGCGGTGAAGACCTTCCGCCGGGGGTACGGAGTTTTCGTGCGATCCGTGATCTTCGAGCTCGGCGAGGACATCGCGCGGCTGGTGCTGCCCCGCTTCGCCCGGACGAAGGCGAAGCCCGCCGCGGCCGAGGAGGAGGAGACTGGGGCCTGAGGCCCACAGGGCGCTCGCGCCGCCGTGAGCGGGCGGGGTGGGCGCCACTCGGGGCGTCTCTACGAGGGCGATCGGCTGGGCCGGTGGCCCTCGTCGTGTTTTGGGCGAGGGCGAGGGGGCGGGGCGGTGGCGGTTGCTCGGACGCGGAGGAAGGCGATCAACTGGGGCGGCGGTGGTTGCTCGGATTCGGAGGAAGGCGATCGGCTGGGGCGGTGGCGGTCGCCGGGATTGCCCAAATGGCGATCAACTGGGGCGGCGGTCTTCGTCAGGATTCGGCGAAGGGTGAGCGGTCGGGGCGGTGGCGGGGCGGGGGATTCTCAGCGCGGCGATCGGCAGGATGGTGGCGGTTGTATGGGTTCTGGGACGGTTGATCGGGTCAGACGGTAGCGGTCGCCCGGATTCGGCGAAGGGCGAGCGGCAGCGCGGTGCCGGTCGCCTGGGTTCGAACAAGGGCGAGCGTGTGGGCCAACGCCTGACGACACATCATCCGCCGACCGCAGGCACGGAGCCTACCGTCGTCCGGGGGCTGGACTTGATGCACAAGCGGCGGTAATCTTTTGAGCCCGGAGTGCGCGCGTGCCCAAGACCTTCGCTGAAGCCCTAAACCTCGAAGACAGGTCGCGCACATCCTTGAGCTTGAACGCCAAGGCCGACTGGGCGATCTACTCCGACTACGCGGAAGTGCTGCCTAAGCTCACGCAAGCCCTCAAGCGGGGCGGGAAGGCGCCGAAGCTGATGGTGTTTGGCACGTTCGGGATGGGAAAGACGCACACCCTGCGCCACACCGCGCAGGTGCTCATTCAAGAGCTGCCCGTTCGGCTCACACCTCTCTTCATTGATATTGAGAGCGTGAGCGCCCGAACAACCTTTCTCGACATCTACCGGCTCATCTTCGCTCAGCTCGAGGGTACTCTGCTGAAGGACCTCATCGAGGGACCTGACTGGACCCGCCTCAACTGGGAGCGCTTTGAACTCCCTCCAGTGGTTCATGAGGCAGTCAAGGAGCTCCAGCGCGCGCTCAAGCTCAGCATCGCTCCAGACCCGCAAAAAGTTGCGCAGCTTCGCGCTTGGTTTAGCGGGCAAGGTCTTACTCTCAGCGCCACGCTGAAGCTTGGACTGAGCGCGCGCCTAATCGACTACGGCTCACCGAGCGTGCTCGTGTCGTTACTTCGCGCGTTCTCGCAGTACGCGCGCGCCTGCGATCGCCCTGGCTACATGCTCTTCATCGATGAGGGCAGCACTCGCAGCATCAGCCGTGACTCCGTTCAGGCGCTCAATGCGCTCAGCGAGGGTTTTCGCTCGTTGGCCGACCCATCGAACGACGATATGGGGGTCATGTTCGCCGTACACACCATCCCTGGCCGTCCGCCATTGCTGCGTAATGACGTAATGCAGCGCCTCCAAGGTGAGACGATCGAGCTGCCTCCGATGCGTACACCTGCTCAAGTTGCCCGGTTCATCAAGGGACTAAATGTCGCCATGGCACGCCAGCCTTGGTTCGAAGAGGACGCGCTCGCGCTGTTCGCCGAGGGTGCGCTGCGCACAGGCGCCAGCCACGAGACCCCAGGTCAGCTAACCCCTCGTGACCTATTCAGGCTGCTCCAGCTCGTCGGCGAGCGAATCGGTCTTACCGATCTCCAACTGCCCCTCAATGCGGCTCAAGTCAGGCCAATGTTCCCTTCATCAGGCCGCGTCGCGTGAGGGTGCTTCAGCCGGATCGCAACCGCATTCGCCTGGGCTGGCTGAGGCCGCTCGCGCGGTTGCTGCAGGTCTATCCGCAGCTGAGAGAAGTAAGCCAGCTCGGCGAGGCGCTCTTGCGCGAGCATGAGGCGCAGCACCACTCGTGGAGCGCGCCAAGCTCTCGATACGCGAGGCTGCTCACCCCCCACTCGGCAGAACACCTTGCCCGGGCCGCCCAGCTCTATGGGCTCAGGTCTTTCGAGGAGTCTGAGCTCGTTCCGCCGCTTCGCACAGCGCTCGTCGCGCTCGACCCTTGGCCAGAGCGCGGCAGCGACAACCCCTTTGTTTGGGACGATGGCCTCGCCTTCGTAGGGCTCACGGCCTCGTTCATCGCGAACGGGGATCTGCTCGTTCCTCTGCTCACCCAATGGGAGGACGACACTGAGCCGCTCCCGCTCATCGAGTCTGTGGTGGACACGCTCTTGAGCCGTGCGGGCGGGGAGCGCGAGCAGGCGCTTATCACCGCGAAGAGGCTGTTAAGCACACGACAAACGCCCGGCTCTCAGGCATGGAGAGACTTGGGGCGCCCTTGGCTTGAGCCACTCCTGGAGTTGGGAGTAGTCCGCGTTGACGAGGCGCTTAAGTACGCCCTCACAACGCGGGGTGCCGCCTTGGCAGCGCGCTGGCGTGAGACCCCGATGCCCGTTGAACAGCGGCTGAGCGAGGCGCTCGCCGAAGACTGGGTGGTCGCGCTTGGGCAGACACCGCGTGAGCCGACAGACGATGAGCTGCTCGCCATGCTTGCGGGGTGCCCCAACTTCGGAGGGCCAGGGGAGCGCGTCGCGCGGCTTGAGGAGCTCGCGCTCTGGGCGCAGGCGACGTGGATCCGCACGAACCCAGGCGTTTGCGCGAGCGCGGCGACGCTCCGACGACTCATTGGGCAAGTAGGCTTCGCCGAACGCGCTGGCGTCCTGCTCGGCTCAGGGTTGATGAGCTACGAGAGTTTCGTGCGGTGGACGAACCCAGACGAGATCCTGTCACCCCGACACATCGCTGATGAGGCTGGTCAGCCGAGCTTATTGGCCGCTGACGATTCCCTACGGGCGCTCCACACGCGCTCGTTTGGTGAGGTTGAGGAGTTGGTGGGCGCCCCCACGCTCCCCCCATCTGAGCGCCCGTTGGAGCACAACGACCATGCGTATCCCCGCCTCGCCGAGTCCAAGCCTGAGCTCGACGTTGCGCACGTGGCGGACAATCCACCTGTTCTCGCCGCCCTACATGTCCGCGCTTGGCGCCGATACGCTCGAACACTCCTAGAGACGCCGGGCGCGTTCGCGCTGGGGGGGCCGAACCTGTGGCTTCGCCAACTCGACGAACTCCTGGCCGACCCAGCCGCGCAGCATCTCTTGAGCACGTGGCGAAAGGAGGAGCACTGGACGCGCAGCGCCGACGTGTGGTGCGTTCAGGCGACGCTCTTGGCGGGGCTAGTGGAGCTCAAGAACGTTCCGAGCGTGCGTAAGCTCCCTGAGGCCCTGCCCTTTCTCAGCCTGCTCCATCGTTGGCAGGACACGCAGGCGGACATCGTGCACGTGCGCGTGCTCGGCGTCGAGAGTAGGCGGTGCCTGGGCGCCCTTCAGCGGGCGCTGCTAACGGTCATTCGTGACTGGCTACGAGGCGAAGGGGGACGGTCAGCGCTGGAGGAGTGGCCTGAGATTCGCCGGGTCACCCGCTGGCTCCTGGCGGACGCTGCGCTCTTGGGGGGACACTCTAGAGAGACGCTCATCGCCGCGCTGAGCAGCTCAAGCACCGATCTTGAGCCTCTGGCCGCGCTGCTCGCCCCGCAGCGTGGCCGGACTTGGGAGGCCGTGGAGACATTCCCGCTTCTCGGTGAAGGACTTAACGAAGACCTGCTGCGCCGCGTACAGGACGCAGTGAAGGGGAGCTTCACGGATCGGATGAATTTTCAGCTCGAAGCCGTCAACGATGCTGACAGCACCGTCGGAGGAGGGCAGCGGGCGTGGCGCGCCACGGCGAGGATTGAGGCGCCATCCGAGGAGCGTGCGCGTGAGGAGGCGGTCCTCCTGTTCGAGTCAGCGCGGGCCCGCGCGCGTCATGTGCTCGCGCGTGAGGGGATTTGGAACCCCCGCGTCACGCAGAGCGACCAACCGGCGCACAAGCTTCAGATCGTCCCTGAAGGTGGAGATGCTCTCCATGAGCCGCCTTTGCGCACAGCCACCGCCCATAGGGCATACGCTGACCACGAGCCTCCCGATCCTCAGCCCCTAGGGATCCTGCCTGCGCGCCCATGCGTCGAGATTCCAGCCAATTATGTTGACTTTGATGACGCTCTGCTCTCATTGTCACGCGCTAACGAGGGCGACGGCGGCGACACCGCTACACAGATCACGCTGATCTGGGTCGCCCTGGAGCGACTGCAGCCCAGCCAGGATCGGGACCGCGCAGCCAAGGTGCAGCAGCGCGCCTCGCGGCTGCTGGCCCGAGCGCAGCTCGCGGCGGAGTGCGGTGACGTCCTCCGACGCGCATACGCGGCGCTCCATGAGGCCACCTTGGCGAACACCTCACCGAGCCCTGAGGCTCTCCGAGTGTGGCGGTCCTTGCGCGGCCCGGAGGAGGAGGGACGTTACGCGGCGCTTGGCCACGCGCTGGCCAGCTCACGCGAGCAGCTCTTTGGCGCGCCGCTCTTGGTAAATGACGAGGAAGCGATGCGCTCGCTCGCGCAGCTGCGCGCTGAGTCCTCAAACGAGGGGGATGCGTCCGCTCCTTTGAATGTGCTCATAAGGATCGCCGAGGACTTCGATCCAGCGCTCGCGCTCGATCTACGTGCGCTCAGCAAGGATCTCAGCACCCCCAAGGAGCTGGCGCGCCGCCTGCGGGCCGAGCGTCTGCTAATCGCGGGCGCGATTCACCGCGCATACCGTGTACGAAACCGCCTCGTCCACGCAAGCGACACCGGGCTCGGCGAGGATCGTGTACTGTTCGCCGAGCTCCGTGATCACCTAATCCCGAAAGTAGATTCACTCGTTATCGCGCTCATGCACCCCCGCTGCGCCGGCCTGAGCCTCGCTGAGCGATGGGCGCTCGCGCAAGAGCGGCTCGACCGCTCTGAGCTCTTCGCGGAGGAGAAAGACGGCAAGAGTGTAGGCGTCCCCGACCTCCTCGCGCGCTCCGCCTGGGGCACCCCTGATTGAGGGAGGGCGGAGAGGTTGCGGGCCCGAACAAGTCAGAACGATGACAGCGGCGAAGCGCGCACACGGACCCGCCGAATGTTACCCCCGGTCCCTCCCCTCCCCCTGAGCCCCGTCATGCGCCTCCCCGCCGCCTTCGCCGCCCTCGCGGCCCTCGCCGCCTGCGTCCCCCTGCCCTCCGACAAGGCCACCGACGCCGTCGAAGACACCGCCTCCGACGACAGCGGTGATCCTTTACTCATCGGCTCGGCCTGCCCGGCGTTCAGCGGCCTCGTCGTCGAGGGCGCCACCTGGACCTACAGCGCCACGGCGGACTACACGGCGAACTACGGCGTCACGGGCTCTAAGGAGCGTGAGCTCAGCTCCTTCGTGGAGCTCGACGACGGCGGCGGCGGGCTCGGCGGCGCCAAAGAGGCCCGGGTCACCGTACGTTTTGTCGAGGACGAGCTCATCAGCGGCAACCCCAGCCACGTCGAGGGCGCGGCCATCTACCGCTGTGACGCCGACGGCGTGTGGCTGGAGCAGGTCGAGCAGGACAACACCTACTCCTGGGACGGCCGGGACTACGAGTCGCGCACCCGGCAGGTCTACGACGGTTACCTCTGGCTGCCCGCCACCTTGGCCGAGGGTGTCCCCTTTGAGCGGCGCTGGAGCCAAGACAACTACGTCGACGGCGAGCTGACCAGCACCACGGAGCACGACGAGACCTGGGAGGTCGGCGGGCCGTACTCGGTGAGCTTGCCCGGCGGCGACTTCTCCACCTGGCGGCTCACCGAGGGCCTGAACACCGTGCACCTCGCCGACGACGTCGGCCTCGTCACCGACCTACGCTATGAGCTGACGGCCTGGACGACGCCTTAAGCGCGCTCACTCCTCGTCCGCGCCCTCGCCGAAGTACCGCTCCAGGGTGCGCATCACCCAAGGGGCGTCGGCCAACATCAGGCGCAGGAGGCCCTCGACGGGCGCCCACTGGCCGATGGCCAAGGCGTTGAGCGCGGGGGAGTGCACCCGCGGGTCGGGGTTCAGAACGTCGGCCTGCACCGCGGCCCAGATCGCCGGATCCCAGTCGCCCCGGCGCAGGTAGGCGAGGCCCCGCAGCGCGTGCATTCGGGTGAGGCGATCGGGGCTCTGGAGCCGGGTGAGCAGCGCCGGGGCGTCCCAGGACGGGAGGTCCGGCGCGGCGTCGAGGAAGCCGCGCACCCCCAAGACGTGGTGCTCGGTGTAGGTCAGCTCGCCGCCGTTCGGCAGGCTCCAGCGTAAGAAGCGCGTCGACCAGTGGGCCCGGGGGAGGTCGTGGGTGAGCGTGCCCCCGGCGGCGCGGGCGAAGTCGTAGACCGCCTGGAGCGGCACCTCATCACGCAGGATGATGCTCATGCCTCGTCCTCCTCATCATCGTAGCTGTCGTCGTCGTCGTCATCGTCGTCGTCGTCATCGTCGTCATCGTCGTCGTCGTGGCCGCTGTAGAGGTCGTGCGGCTCGCCCTGCTCGTCGAAGGTCTGCCCGGCGATGCCGTGCATCGAGATGCGGCGGTAGATCTCCGCGAGCTCCTCGTCGGTCTCTTCAGCCCAGAGCTCTTCAGCCAAGGCGCAGAGGTTGTAGGTGACACACGCGGCCTGCACCTCGGCGCGCACCTTCACGTCGGGGTGTCTGCCGTAGCGGCGCAGGGTCTCGGTGAGCGCGCCGAGGTCGTGGCAGATGGTGCCGGTGTAGGCCTCAAGCCCCACGGCGAAGCCCTCGGAGGTCTCATCGACGTAGATCGTCTCCGCCGGGTAGTGGTAGAAGCCCAAGATGGCGCCGAAGAGGTCCACGGGCAGGTCCGGGGGGAAACCGCCGCCGAAGCGCTCGTTGAAGGCCTGGCTCACCCCGGCGCCGAGGCTCGGGTCGTAGCGCAGCTCCACCACCCACATGCTCGAGCGGTGCAGCTCCATGCGCAGGTGCGAGTGGGAGAAGATCGTCGCCCGGGTGAAGGAGCAGATCTCACCTTCGGTCTGCTTCACATACTCCCGGGACCGGACCACCATGTGGATCTGGTTGAGGCCCGTGAGGTCCGGCTCCCAAGGATCCTCTTCGAACGCCGAGCCCCACTGGTGGGTGTCGGCGAAGGGCGAGAAGGTCCAGTGGCGCTGGAGGTCGTGGGGGTAGGCCGCGACGAGCTCGCCGCTGTAGGGGTTGGGCACGCGGTTCTGCCGGATGAAGCCCATGCAGAAGCGGTGGACCCGGGGGAACTCCGCCCGCTTGAGCCGCGGCGCCTCGCAGTAGCCGCGCAAGAGCCGCGCGACCTCGCCGAGATCGCGGCCGCAGGGCATCCAGAGGTAGGTGGGGTGGCTGTAGCACAAGGCCAAGAAGAGCTGCTCACCGTCGGTGAAGACGATGGGCGTGTACTCAAACATCGGCTGGCGGCCCTTCATCGTCGGCCCGGTCGCCACGGAGCGCATCTTGGGGAGGTCGGCGTTGTGGGCCTCCCAGAGCGTGTCCGTCCAGAGCACGCCGAGGGGCCAGCCGTTCGCGTAGTGCGCGGCGACGGCCTCGTCTTGTTCGACGCGCTCCTGGTCGTTGAGCCAGGTCAGCGTCGTGGGCGCGCGGGGATCGTCCCGAAGCGCCGATATCCAGTCAGGAAGGGGGGTTTGGGTAGACATACGCGGAGCTTATCAACCGTCCGAGACGATCGGAAGGCCCGATCTTCACGAGGCCACGAAGGGGCCGCCGCCCACGGGAGGCTCGCCCGGGGCCCAACTTCAGGTAGAGTTTTGTCTGAGGAGACCCCGATGATCCTGACCCCGCGCCACACCGCCTGCCTCGCCTTCGCCCTGAGCCTCACCACCGCCTGCAAAGGCGGCGACGCCAGCGGCGACAGCGCGGCCGCCGACGACTCCACGACCTCGGAGTTCCACCCCAACGTGCCCGAGGGCTACGAGTACAAGTGGGACACCGACGGCTGCGGCGAAGACAACGACGACACCCAGGTCTATCGCCTCGCTGAAGGCAGCTCCACGGCGGAGGGCGCGCTCCAGATCACCGAGCGCTGGTACTGGTTCTTCGGCGGCGACTGGGAGGACGACTGCATCGACACCATCGTGTACGAGGGCGACCGCATCAGCGCCGGCACCCTAAACCAGCTCGGCCTCTCGGAGAACGAGGAGGGCTACGACACGATGATGACGAAGTCCGAGGACAACTGCCCCCAGATGAACTACCTCTCGCTCTGGGACCACCCCAACGCCGACGACGCCGAGTACGGCGACGCCTTGGAGCAGGACGTGCTCGTCGTCTTCGACACGCTCTCGCCCAGCGGCAACCTCAACGTCGACAACGCCATGATCGTGAACCTGGCCTATGAGGTGCGCAGCAACAGCTACTCCTTGGCCTCCAACTACGGCCGCGGCGTGTTTATGCCCGACACCGACGTGAACGAGCCCCCGGCGCACTACACCTGGGAGTCGGACGACTGCTACGGCGGCGGCTGAGCCTCGGCGATTTTAGGGGGTAGCGAGACCAGAGCGGTGACTCTATGTTGTTGACCCACCTCGCTCTTTCAGGACGGAACCCATGCGCAGCGCACGCGCCCTGACGCTCCTCGGCCTCGGCCTCGCCCTCACCACCCCCGCCGAGGCCGCCACGCAGTGCTTCTACACCTCGGGCACGGCGGGCGCCCTCACCGTGACCACGAGCGGGAGCGGCTGCGGCACCTCACTCTCTTACGGCGGCCTCGCCGGGCTGTGGCTGGGCAACTCCAACACCACGGAGTCCTGCACCTTCACGCTGAGCCACACCGTCGACGTCTCGACGCTCACGGTGCCGATGACCGCGCACTCCAACGACGGCTCCAGCTACGCTGAGACGGCTTACTTCGCGCTGGACGGCGTGAACTACACCGTCACCAGCGCCGACATCGACAACACCACGCCCACCGGCGGCGTAAACCTCACCGTGGTCACCAGCGGCGGGCGCACGGGGGTCGGCTCGGCGGGCGGTGACGGCCGAGGCACGATCTCGTTTAGGAGCGCGAAGGGCGGCGTCACCAGCGTCACCATCACGCACAGCATCGACATCAGCTCGCCGAACGGCTCGATCTACGCGGTGTGTGTCGACGACGCCAAGTACGTCAGCGACACCGACGGCGACGGCCTCACCGACGTCGACGAGACCGGCACCTACGGCACGGACCCCAAAGACGCAGACACCGACAACGACGGCCTCGACGACGGCGACGAGGTGCTCAGCCACGGCACGGATCCCCTCGACGACGACTCTGACTCCGACGGCCTCGACGACGGCGACGAGATCAACACGACGGGCACGGATCCGAACGACGCCGACACGGACAGCGACGGCCTCCTCGACGGCGACGAGGTCGACACGACGGGGACGAACCCGCTGGACGACGACACCGACGGCGACGGCCTCGATGACGGCGACGAGGTCAACACCACAAAGACCGACCCCAACAACACAGACTCTGACGGCGACAGCCTCGGCGACGGGACCGAGGTCAACACCACAAAGACCGACCCCAACAACACAGACTCTGACGGCGACAGCCTCGGCGACGGGACCGAGGTCAACA
>JAKLKD010000227.1 GCA_023150845.1 Myxococcota bacterium
GGGGGCCCCGAAGGACGGCCTCAGCGCCTTTCTCGTGAACGGGGCGCTCATCGGCGGCGCCGTCGCCTTGGCCCGGGCCGAGCGCCCCGGCGCCGCGGCGCTCACCGGGGCCATCGGCCTGAGCTTCTACGTGGGGAACATCCAGGCCGCGGCGAGCGCCGCCCGGCGCCACAACCAGCGGGCCGAGCGCGCCGCCTTGGACACCCTCGCCGTCGAGCACGAGCTGACCCTGATCCCCACCGACGAGGACGCCTGGGCCTACCGGGTGGGGGACCCATGAGCCTCGTCCTCACCTTGGCTTTGGGCTGCCTCGGCGCCGCGCCGTCGGTGACCGCCGAGGGCCGTGCGCTGCGCCTCGGCGAGGAGTCTCTGCCCTTCCCCGAGGGCTGGCGTGTCGCCCTCGACCCGGCGCACCTGCGCTCGGGCCTCCCCGGCGTCGTGGCAGAGGCCGCCCGGGGTGCAGACCGCCTCGCCTTGGCCACCTTCCCGCTCCCCGCCGTCGCCGAGCCCCTCCGGCCCCTCGACCTGCTCCTCGCCATCGACCCCGCCGTCGGCGCCCCGGCCTCGCCGGGCTACCGCCTGGGCCGGGCCCCACGCTGCGGCGGGGTGATCGAGCGGGTGCTCGTCGGGGAGGACGGCCGCGCCGCCCAGCAGCTCGCCTGGCGCCAGCGCCGCCTGCTCGTGCTCGTGACGGCCTGGAGCGAAGGGGAGGCCCTCTTCCCCGAGGCCGCCCGGGCCGTCGTCTGCGCCCGGAGCCCCGCCCCGTGAGCCGCCTCGCCGCCCTCATCGAGGCGCTCGGCCTCGCCGCCGCCTTGGGCCTCGGCCTCGGCGCCGTCGACACCTGGGCCACCGACGACCGGGGCTGGGCCGCCCTCGCCGCCTTGGCCACGATGAACGGTCTGCTGCTCACCGTCGCCGCCACGCCGTTCGCTGTCCTCTTCGCGCTGCTGAACCGCAGATCGCGCCCCCGGTGGGCGCTCGGCCTCACCGCCCTCGCCCTGCTCGGCGGCCTCACCGCCTGGGGGGTGATGAGGGGCCTCGACGAGGGCAAGGCCGCGCTCCTGAGCCAGCCGCTCCCCCGGCTGCGCGGGGACGGCGCGGCGCCGGGCCCCGTGGTGCTCATCACCCTCGACACGACCCGAGGTGACGCGCTCTCGCAGATGCCGGCGCTCTCCGCCTGGGGCGCTCAGGGCCTCCGCCACCTCCAGGCCAGCGCCAACGCGCCCTGGACCTTGCCCTCGATGGCGAGCGCGATGACCGGCCTGCCGCCCCACCGCCACGGCGCCGGGGCCCGCCGCCACGACGCCGAGCACGCCCCGCGGGTGGGCCTCCGGGACGAGCTCCCCACCCTCGCCGACGCCCTGCACGACCGGGGCTACATCAGCGTCGCGGTGATCACCAACCCCTACCTCGCCCCTCGGTATGGCCTCACGGCGCGGTTTGACCGGGTGTTTGACCTCAGCCAAGAGGAGTCTTGGGCCCGGGCGGCCCGGCGGTCGAGCCTCGCCCGGCGCCTCGTGGACCGCCGCCCCGCCGACGCCACCGCCGCCGTCGGACGCGCCCTGGAGGTCCTGGACCGGGTGGAGGGCGGGCGCTTCTTCTTGTGGCTGCACCTCATCGACCCCCACGCGCCGTATGGGCGCCGGGGCGAGGACGAGTCCTGCGCCTTGCCGAGCTGCTGGGACGACTGGCGGGCTGCCCGACGCGCGAAGGCCCCGCCCGACCCGAGCACCCTCGCCACGATCCGCGGGCTCTACGACGGGGAGCTGGCCGCGCTCGACGCCGCCTTGGCCCCGCTCCTGGCCCGCCTCGCCGAGCGCTCCCCGGACGCCTTGGTCATCGTCGCCGCCGACCACGGCGAGGCCTTCGCCGAGGACGGCGTGATGGAGCACGGCGAGGGCTTCACCGAGGCCGAGCTCGCCGTGCCGCTGCTCCTGCGGGCGCCGGGGCTTCACCCCACCACCTCGGCCCGGGGCGTGTGCCTCAGCGGCCTCTACGACGCCACCTTGGCCTGGACCGACGGCGAGGGCCTCGGCCCCTGGGCCGCGGAGGGCCCCGACACCCCCTGCCCCGCCAGCTCACTCTTACGCGGCGAGGAGGGCGCGGCCTGCACCCTCGGCCCGGCGCGCCTCAGCCGCTTCGGGGAGGTCGAGCGCCTGTGGGTGGACCCGCTGAGCTCCCCCGCCGAGCCCGAGGTCACCCTCGCCGCCCTGCGCGCCTGCCTGCCGCCGCCGATGCCCATCGGCGACGTCACCGCCCCGAGCGACGAGGCGGCCCTGCGCGCCTTGGGCTACGTCGACTGACCGGCCTACTGGCACTCCTGGGTCGTGCTCGACGTGGTCTCGGTGCAGGTGGTCAAAGACGCGGTGGGGTCGTAGGCGCAGCGGGTGATCATGTTTCGGGAGGCGCCACACTTGGGCGGGGTGCTGCCCTTCCAGCCGACGACGGTGTCCGCCGAGCAGCGCAGGATGTTCGTCGGGCAAGACCCCATGGTCGTGTAGCGCTGGTCCTCGGCGCCGTCGCAGTCGTAGTCGTAGGAGCCGTCGCCACGATCCGTCGTGAAGTACCCGGTCTGGGCGGGGCTCGCCTTGGAGTTGGAGTCGTAACAGTCGGTGCTGTTCGTGACCTTGTAGGTGGAGCTCGGCGAGCAGAGGCAAGACGAGCTGGTGGAGCTGCCGTAGCCGTCGCCGTCGCTGTCGAGGTAGTAGGTCGTGCAGCCCGAGGAGCCCGCGGGGTCGGTGCTGCCGTCGCAGTTGTTATCGACGCTGTCGCAGCTCTCCGTGGCGGCGGGGCTCACGGCGAGGGCGCCGTCGTTGCAGTCGCCGTCGTCCTCGGTGTAGCCGTCGCCGTCGTCGTCGTAGCAGGAGGTGCCCTCGTCGATGGTGCCGTCGCAGTCGTTGTCGTAGCTGTCGCAGCTCTCCTTCGCGCTGGGGTAGACCGTGCGGTCGTTGTCGTCACAGTCGCCGTCGAGCTCGGTGTAGAGGTCACCGTCGTCGTCGTAGCCGACGGTGCCCTCGTCGATGAGGTTGTCGCAGTCGTTGTCGAAGCCGTCGTAGTACTCGGTGGCCGTGGGGAAGATGTCCTCGTCGGCGTCGTCGCAGTCGCCGAGGCTCTCGGTGAAGCCGTCGCCGTCGAAGTCGTGCTCGTCCTCGCTGATCACCGGGAAATAAGCCGTGGCTTCAGCGCTGTCGCCGCCGCTGTCCCAGGCCGTGAAGGTGAGCAGGTGGGTGCCGACGCCGAGGGTCACGTCGCAGCTCGCGATGTTGTCCGAGGCCGGGGCGACCCGGCACAGCTCCCCCTCCAGGTCGGAGGTGATGATGAGCAAGAGGCTCGACGGGGAGTCCTGCTCGTCGGTGACCCCGGCCTGGAGCGTGTAGGCGATGCCCTCGACGCCATAGTCTGAGCCCACCGGGGCGAGGATGTTCACCCGGGGCCGCTCCTCCACATCGACGACGACCACCCCCACCGCGGCGAAGCCTTGGGCCTGGGCGGTGTCGGTCACGGTGAGCTTGATCGCGTGGCTGCCGACGCTGAGGTTCGCGGTGACGAAGCTCACGTTGCCGTCGACGTCGGCGAGGCGGCCCTCCTGGAGCACACCGTCGAGGTCGGAGCTCCAGGTGATGTAGAGGTCGCCGGGATCGTCCTGGTTGTCGACCACACGCCCCAAGAAGGTCACCGAGCTGCGCTCGTCGAAGGCCTGGCCCTCCACCGGGGAGGTGATGGAGGCGCCGGGCTCGGTGTTGTAGACGTTGTACTTCGTGTCGGAGGGAGAGCAGGAGAAGAGGCTGGACAGCAGAAGGATCAGCATGGTGGCCTCGGTCGAGTTCTGGTGGGTTGATGTCAACTTATCTGACAAACTCGGGGTCGGCGCCGCGCGCGCCGCGGCTGTAATGACAAGCCCACGACAGCCGAGGAATCACCTCCTGTAACCCGGCCTAAGACGCCGATCTTCCGAGAACTATCCCTCGGGATTGCCAGGGCGGCCGTAAGGGTTCACGCTCACATCATGCGCACGCTCCTCCTCTTCTTGCTCTCCTGCGGCCTCGCCTTCGGTGAGGACGTCCGCGATCTCGTGAACGCCTGGAAGCTCAAGTACAACGAGGCCTTGGAGCTCTCCCGGTCGGGGCGCACCCTGGCGGCGCTGGACGCGGCGATGGCGGCGGCGGAGCTCGCGCCGACCCCCGACAAGCCCCAGGCCCAGGCCCTCGTGGCCACCTTGGCCGCGGAGCTCGGCGACTACGACCTCGCCTTCGCCACCATCGACCCGCTCCTGGGCCACCCCGCCGTGGGCTGGCAGACCTGGTGGAACCTCGCGATCAGCGCCCGGGACGGCGGCTACCCCGATCGGGGGGTGCGTTACGCCCAGGCCGCCTTGGTCGGCATGCCTAAGCCCGAGGAGGGCCACAGCCTCATCCTGAGCATGGCCGTGAGCGCGAAGCAGCTCGACGTGGCCGTAGAGGCCGAGAAGAAGCTCGGCAAAGGCAAAGAGCCCGAGCTGCGCGCCTCCCTCGTCCGGGCGCTCATCGAGGGGCGCCGCTGCGACGACGCCCGCCGCATCGCCGCGGCCTTGCCCGCGGACGCAGGCCGCGACGCCGCTCTGGCCGAGTGCGGCGCCTAAGAGCTCTTGAGCAGGGCCTCGATGACGGCGATGGCGAGGCGTAAGGTGCGCGTCTGCTGACCCTGGAGCTTCGAGGCGAGCTCCTCAACCTCGGGGGTGCCGGGGTCGGGCAGGTCGTCGAGCGCGGCGAGGTCCCGAAGGGGGAGCTCCAGGCCGCGGGCGAGCTTGGCGAGGGTCTCGACGCTCGGCAGGCGCTCGCCGTTCTCAAAGCGGCTGATCTCCCCGGCGCGGATGCCGCCGGAGCGTAAGCCAAGCTCGGTCTGGGTGAGCCGGGCGCGCTTGCGGAGCTGGCGGAGGCGCTGGCCGACACGCTCGCGGATCTCCGGGGAGCCTTGGTCGTCGTCGATGAGCTCGCTCGCGCTGAGGAAGCCGCCCTCGTCGGGGCCGTCCAAGGCGTCGGGGCCGCCCGCGCGCAGGAGCTCGTCGAGGTCTGGGTCCGCGTCGGCGTCCGGCTCGACGGCGGGGGACGCCGCCTCACCGACGTCGGCCTCGGGCGCTGGGCGCGACGACCGCCGCTTGGGCTTCTTCCCCTTCTTGTCGTTGTCGATGTCGTCTTCCACAGGGATCAAGACCTCTGCGCGTGACGCCGCCGCGACGCGCGCTCAAGCGGTGGGTGCTGGCACGCCTCACGAGAGGCTGGCGCGGGCGCGCAGGCGTCAGCGCGCCCCGGGAGGCGCCGCGTCGGTCAGGCGACCTTGATGATCGCGTCGACCGCGGCGAGCACGGTGCGAATGACCTCGGGGGGCTTCCCGCGCAGGCGCACGAAGAGCATCTCCAGCTCCTCCCACTCCTGGGCCCGCGGGGTGCTGGGGTCCTGCGCGATCTCCTCAGGGCCGTCCACGTCCACCAGCTCCTTCACCGAGCAGCCGAGGCCCTGGGCGAGCCGGTAGAGGGTGGCGAGGTTCGGGGAGCGCGCCCCGGACTCAAAGCGCCAGATCTCGCCCGCGGCGATCCCGCCGGAGCGATCGCCGAGCTGGCGCTGGGTGAGGCTCGCGCGGAGTCGATAGTCCCGAAGGCGTCGTCCAAGGCGCAGGCGGAGCGGGGATGCGGTCATAGCGGGCTCCACGGGAGAGTAGGTCTGGTCATCCTGAACAACCATCTTAGCTTAGTGGCTAAGCTTTCACAAGTGGAGACCGGCCCGCGACTGTCCGGTGCCCGCGCCAGATGTCAATTTGCCATGGAGTCGCGCCCCCCTCGGCGCCACCAGCGCGCGTCGTGGCGCGTCCGCGCGGGCCCCACCAGAGGCGCATAAACGCGGCGCTTGGGCGCTTGTCCCAGGGATCCTCACGCGCAGAGCGCGGCGCGAGGCCCGCGAGGGTGTACTCTGAAGGTCTGAAGTTCAAGGGACCTGGCCGCCGTGCGCGACTCGCTGCTCGCCAACGCCGACCCCAGCCTCTACGCGCCGATCTCGGCGTGGACCACCCTGCGCGCGCCGACCGAGCCCCACGCCCGGCGGGTGATCGGGCTGTGGGCCTTGGCCGTGGCGATCACGGTGATCTTCGGCGTCGGGCGGGAGCTCGCCGGGCTCTCGTCCGTGCCGATCACCATCGCCGGGGTCACGAGCCAGGTCGCGCTGCACCCCGCGCTCTTGGTGTTTGGGCCGGTGACGCTGTGGATGGGGCTGTCCTGGGGCTTCACCGGCGCCTTGGTGTCGGGGATCGCGCTGCGCCTGTTCAACGGGGATCCGCTCCACCTCGCGACCTTACTCTCCGGCGCCGAGGCGATGGGCCTCGTGCCCGTGGCCTTGGGCTATCGCGCCGCGCCGGTCTCGACCTCGCCGCACCGTCCCCTCGCCGCGGTCTATTTTCTGCTCATCGCGCTCTTGAGCGCCGTGCTCGGCTCCGGCGGCGAGGCCCTTCGCGCGCTCCTCGTCAAGGACAGCCTCGTCGAGCGCCTGACGCTCTGGCACGGGAGCTGGATCGGGCCCTTCGCCCAGTGGGCCTTCCTCATCGGGCCGATCCTCGTGCTCGCGGGGCCGCGCATCTACGCCTGGAAGCTTGAGACGGGCCTCGCCCAGCCCTGGAGCCTGCCGACGCCGCGCCTGCTCGCCGCGCTCTTGGCCTTGGGCGTGGCCCTGCTCTCGACCTTCATCCTCGGCAACCGCGCCACGGCCGAGTACCGCCTGGAGCTCGCCGTCGCCGGGCTGCCCCGGGAGGTGCAGCTCGACGCCATCGCCGCGTTCAGCAGCACCGACGTCGTGCCCCTCTTGAGCGTCATCTTGCTCATCTGCGTGGGCCTCGTGTCGTTCCAGCTCACCACACGCTGGAACGAGATGTCCCGGGCGAGCGCCGACGCCCTGCGCGCGTCCGAGGCCCGCACCCGGGCGCTCATCGACGCCATCCCCGACCTCGTGATGCGTTTTCGCCCCGACGGCACGGTCCTCGACCTCAAGGACGGCCTCGGGCTCCTGGGCCAGTCGGACCACGTCGGGCAGTCCATCACCGAGTTCTGGCCGTCCCGGGTGACCCACCCGCTCTTGGGGCGCGCTGAGGACGCCCTGGCCTTCGGCCACGCCATCGTCGAGTTCCGTATGGAGACGATGGGGGCCATGCGGGACTACGAGGCGCGGCTCACGGCGAACGGCAAAGAGGACGTCGTCGCCATCGTGCGTGACGTGACCCAGCAGCGGGAGCTGTTCCGGGTGCGCACCGAGCTCGTGAACCAGGTGAGCCACGGGCTGAGGATGCCGCTGAACTCGGTGCAGGGCGCCTTGGGCCTCATCCGCAGCGGCGCCGCCGGGGAGGTGCCCGAGCGTGTGGCCCAGCTCATCGCCTTGGCCACCCGCAACACCGAGCGCCTCGTGCGCCTCGCCGATGAGGTGAGCGCCATGGCCCCCAAAGGCGCCGGGGACAGCTCCTTCATCTTGGAGCCCGTGGACCTCGCGGCCTTGCTGGAGGCCTCGGTGCACTCCGCCCGGGGCGTGGCCCGCGACCTCAGCCGGGCCTCCGTCGCCTTCACCGGCGACGTGAAGGAGGCTCTGGTGCTCGGCGACCCCGATCGGGTGACCGAGGTCATCGAGCAGCTCATCTCCAACGCCTTGACGTTCACGCCGCCCTTTGGCCGGGTCGAGGTGACGCTCACACGCTCTCGGGAGGCCTTCCGGGTGCAGGTGCGCGACGAGGGCCCGGGTATCCCCGAGGCCTTCCAGCCCCGGGTGTTCCGCCGCCCACGGGCCCAAGACAGCCGCCCCACGGGCCTCGCCCGGGCCCGCGACATGGTGCTCGACCTCGGCGGCGCCATCGGCTTTGAGAGCAAGCTCGGCCGCGGCACGACGTTCTGGTTTGAGCTGCCCGAGCGCCTCGCCTCGACCGAGGAGCGTGAGCGCACGCCGCCGCGGCGCAGCACCACCGCCAAGAGCCACCTCGCCCTGAGCCCCATCGAGCTCGTCGACATCGAAGATCTGCCGCCGCCACCGACCAAGTCCTGAATCGACTGCTAAGGTGTCGCTACCTTAAGTCACCCTAGTTCTCCAAGATGGAGTCCCGATGAGCCCCACCTCCCGCGTCGTCTTGCTCTGCCTCCTCGCGCTCAACGCCTGCGTCGGGGACAAGTCCACCGGCGATGACACCGCCGCAGAGAACAGGGCCCCGAGCGCCCCGATCATCACCCTCACCGGCGGCACGACCGGCGAGGACCTCGTCGCGGACATGACCGTCGCGTCTACGGACGCCGACGGCGACCCGATCTCGTACACCTGGGCCTGGACGCTGGACGGCGCCGCCCAGGCCGACCTCACCACGGAGACCGTGCCCGCCGACCGCCTCGCCCGGGGCCAGGTGTGGTCGGTCACCGTCACCCCCAACGACGGCCTCCAGGACGGCCCCTCGGCCAGCGCCGAGACCACGATCGCCAACGGCCTGCCCTCGGTGACGCTCACCCTCACCCCCGCCGAGCTGACGACCGACAGCACGGTGACCGCGCTGATCGGCGGCGCCGACCCGGACGGCGACGTGCTGAGCTTTGAGATTCAGTGGCTCGTGAACGACACCGTCGTCGCCAGCGACGTCGAGAGCATCAGCGGCGTGGACTACTTCGACAAGGGCGACACCGTTCAGGTCGTCGTGACCGCCACCGACTCCGAGGGCGGCAGCACCACCGCCGAGTCCGCGCTCCTGGAGGTCGGAAACATCGCGCCCTCGGCCCCGGTCGTGGCCATCGAGCCCGACGCCCCCGTCGCCGGGAGCGCCTTCCAGTGCCTCGTCGTCGAGGCCGCGTCCGACGGCGACGGCGAGGAGCTCCTCTACAGCATCGCCTGGACCCGCGACGGCGTGGCCTTCACCGACAACATCACGACGAGCCTCCCCGGCGACACCGTGCCTTCGGGCGTGGCCGTGGCGGGGGAGGTCTGGACCTGCACGGTGACGGCGTCCGACGGCGACGAAGAGGGCGAGGCCGCCATCGCGACGGTGACCATCTCGGCCTGGACGGGCCCGCGCCTGTTCACGCCCTGCGGCGCCACGGGCCAGAGCGGCCCCGATCAGACCGCCTGCGACTCGGCCTACCTCGGCTCCACCCTGGAGGGTGAGGTGAGCGTCGGCGCGGGCATCCAGTCCTGGACGGCGCCCTTCACCGGCGACTTCCGGGTACAGGCCTGCGGCGCCCAAGGCGCGGCGGCGGCCACGGGCTACGTCGGCGGCAAAGGCGCCTGCGTCGAGGGCACCTTCACGCTGACGGGCGGGGAGGTCTACCTCATCGCCGTGGGCCAGGTCGGCTCGGGCCAGTCCAGCGAGTCCAACGGCGGCGGCGGCGGCGGCAGCTTCTTCGTGGCCGTCGATGACACGCCGCTCCTCATCGCGGGCGGCGGCGGCGGCACCCGCGCCTCGGTCACCAGCGACGGCTGCGACGCCTTGGCCACGGAGTTTGGTGTGCAGGGCTCCGGCGGCTCCGAGAGCTGGACCTGCCCGGCGCTCACGAGCGGCGCGGGGGAGGGCGGCGCGGCGAGCAGCTACTCTTGGGGCTCGGGCGGCGGGGGCTTTTACTCCGACGGCGACAAAGACGACAACGGCGGCGCCAACACCGCCTACGGCGTCGGCGGCAAGTCCTGGTTTAACGGACTCACCGGCGGTGACAACGCCGGCTACGACTGCGGCTTTATCGCCTACGGCGGCT
>JAKLKD010000228.1 GCA_023150845.1 Myxococcota bacterium
CGCCGCGCCGCCTGTCGCTGAGGCCCCGCCCGCCCCGGCGGAGGCCCCCGCCGCTCCGGCCGCTCCCGCCGCCCCCGCGGCGTTCACCCGCGTCGTGAACCTGAACACCGCCACCGACGCCGAGATCAGCGCCGGTGTGCCTGGGATCGGCAAGAAGATGATCCACGAGTTCGAGGAGTACCGCCCCTACGCCTCGATCGCCCAGTTCCGCAAGGAGATGTCGAAGTACGTCGACGAGGCCACCATCGCCGAGTACGAGCGCTTCGTCTTTGTGCCCGTCGACAGCAACCAGGCCGACGCCGCCACCCTGATGCAGCTCCCGGGCGTGAGCGCTGAAGACGCCGACGCGCTCATCAAGGCCCGGCCCTTCGCCGACGAGGCCGCCTTCGTCGCCGCGCTGACCGACAAGGTCAGCCCCGAGGAGCTCGGCCAGGCCAAAGGGATGCTCAAGCGATGAGCGAGGTGGAGCGGGGTCTCCGCCGCGCGCTCTTGGCCTTGGCCGGCCTCACCGGCCTCGGCCTCGTCGGTGAGCTCCTGCTCATCGGCCACACCGAGGAGGCGCTGCAGCTCGCCCCGGTCACCCTCGGCGGGCTCACGGCCCTCGGGGCGGCCTGGGCGGCCCGCGCGCCGGAGTCCGCCCCGCCGCGGCCCCTCCGCGCGCTGAGCGTCGTCCTGGTGATCACCTCGGCCATCGGCGTCTGGGAGCACCTGGAGAGCAACCTGGAGTTTGAGCGGGAGCTTCGCCCGACTCAGACCACCGTCGAGGCCCTCATCGGCGCGCTCTCCGGGTCGAGCCCGCTGCTCGCCCCGGGCGCCCTCGTCGTCGCCGCCTTGGCCCTCGCCGCGGCGGTCTGGCGCCTCACTCCAGGTAGCCGAGCTCCTGGAGCTGCTTGAGCATCTCGGCGTCGTCCTGGCTCTTGGACACCTCGCTCGTGTTGCGCAGGGTGCCGTAGGTCGGGACGGTCTTGAGCGGGTGCGCCTGGCGGTAGGCGTCGGTGTAGAGCGCGGTCTGGGCCTTGCCCGAGAAGTCTTGGCCCACGGGCAGGCCCATGCCGTAGAGCACCGTCGGCGCCACATCGTGGATCGAGAGCGTCGTGGGCATCACGGCCTTGGTGTTGATGTCGGGGCCCGCGGCGATGAAGATGCCCGGCGGGTTGCCTTCGTGGCCGCCGGAGTTCTCCACCATGCCCTTCACCGGCTCGCTCGTCGGCGCGCCGTTGATGATGAGCTCCTTCGTGGCGCCGTCGTCGAGCACGACGACGACGAAGTCCGCGCCCTGGGCCTTGTCCGCGGGCAAGGCGTCCTCCACGCCGAACACGGGCATGCCTGAGGCGTAGGTCACCTTGGTGAGCAGGGCCTTCTCAAGCTCCGCGCGGTGCTTCGCCACGTCGCCCGGCGCCACGGTGCCGCCCGCGTCACGGCCCTGGACGTAGAACCGCACCCGCTTCCGGACCTCGTTGTGCCGCGAGCCATAGGCGCTGGCCTTGCTCTTGGCGACGTCGATCTTCTCGCCGGTGCGCACCTGGTACCCGAGCTTCGCCAAGACGAGGTCGAGGTCGATGACCACCTTGACGATGGGCTCGTCGAGGGCGTGGAAGCCGTGGTCCGAGACGATGATGATGTTGGTGTCGGTCCCGGAGGCCTCGACGATACGCCCGATGACCTGGTCGATGGACTTGTAGGCCTTGGGGATGCGATCCGCGTGTTTGGCGGCCTCGGCGGGGTCCACGGCGACGCCGGGGAAGTCCTGGGGCCGGTAATAACGCCAGTAGCGGTGCGAGTTGGGGTCGGAGCCGTGGAGGTACATGACCATGAGGTCGTAGCCGCTGGCCGCCAAGGTCGGCGCGACGTGGGCCACGACCCGATCCTCCGGGGCGAACTGCTGCTCGCCGGGGAACATCGACTTGTAGGTCTGGCTGTTGATCTGGGCGAGCTCACCCTTGATCTTCGTCTCCCAGCTCTTGGGCTGCACGACGTTGGCGTCACCGGCCTGGACCTTGTCGGTGACGTTCACGCCGCTGATGACCTCGGCGGGCCAGGAGCCCCACCAGCCGACCTGGTTGACGTAGAGCCCGGCGTTGGTGGCGATGTTCCACAGCGCGGGCACCTTACGCACCGTCGAGGCCACGGGAACGTCGCCCTCGTCCGTCGCGACGACGAAGCCGGTGATGCCGTGCTTCTCGGGGAGCACCCCCGTCGCGATCGTCGTCCAGATGACCGGGCTCTTGCCGTACTCGGTCTTGAGCTTGGCCCGGACGCCACGGTTCACCAAGGTGCGGAGGTTCGGGAGGTAACCCTTCGCCCAGAGATCCTCGATGACCATCCACTCGGCGCCGTCGATGCCGATGAGGAGCATCTGGCTCTCTTTGCCGCGGCGCTCGGCCTCGGCGTCTTTGGGGGCGAAGGTGACAGCGAGGCCCGCGATGAGCAGCAGCCCAGCGGAGAGACGCGCGGTGGTCATGGGGTACTCCTTCCTGTGCGCGGGCAGACCCGCGACCGACGCCGAATAATCCAGGGAGCGGCGCCACGCCCCAGGGGCAGGGACGAGGCCGTTGGCGACGCAGAGCGCCGAGCCGCACGAACGGATCACCGAGACGATAACCCACCCGGCGAAGCCAGGCCCATGCTCAAGTTTTGAGCACACTACGCGAGCCCGCCCCCTCGACCCCCTACACCCTGTCCGAGCGGGATGACTCCACAAGCTGTCCACAAGCCGTCCACTGGGCCCACAGCGGCACAAGTCTTCAACTTTCATTCTAAGTATCTGTTTTCATTCAAATATGGCGCATCGCGCACCCTGGTGTGGCGCCGGAGGCGAGCCGAACAGCTTGACTTGTCCACAGCTCCTATGGACAACTTGTCAAGGCGTCAGCGAAGATTTATCGGGGCGCGGGAAGAACCCCGACGGCGCGCTCGCTGAGCGAGCCGATGTAGAGCTGGCCGTCCTCTTCGACGACGCTCGTGACCGGGGCGTAACGCCCGGCGGGATCCTGGAGGTTGTGCAGGATCTCCCCGCTCGGCGCGATCCCCAGCGCCATGCCCAGGCGCTCCGGGGCGGGGCGTAAGGCTGGGGGCAGACGTAACAAGGCACGGGTCCAGGCCGGGTCACGCATGATCGCCTCAGCCTGGGCGTGGCGCGGGGCGAAGAGCGCCGCCCAGATCACCCCCTCAGCGCTCAAGGAGAGGTTGTCCGGGTAACCGGGCAGGTTCTCAATGAGCGGCGTGGCCTTGGGCGTGTCCACGCCCAGCGGCACCCGGAGGATCCGGGCCATGCCCGACTCGGCGACGTAGAGCGCGCCGCCGTCCGCGCTCACCACGACGCCGTTCGGGAAGTAGAGCCCGCCGAGCACGAGGCGGGTCTCGCCCGTGGCGGGGTTGAAGCTCAAGAGCCGGCCGTTGGGCCGGTGCTCCATGAAGTCGTCCCGATACCGCTCGGGGCCATACCGCGACGAGGCGTCGGTGAAGTACACCACCCCGTCCGGGGCGATGGCCAGCTCATCCACAAAACGAAACGGGCGCCCGCCCTCCCCCTCGCTCATCACGGTGAGCTGGCCCTCGTGGTGCCGCAAGAGCCCGCGCTGGGCGTCGGCGATCCAGAGCGCGCCATCCGCGGCGAAGGCGAGGCCGAGGGGGCGCCCGCCGGTGTTCACGATCGTCTCGACCAGGGCCTCGCCGGGGCGAAGACGCGCCACGCGCCCGTCGAGCAGCCCCGTGAGCAGCCGACCTTCAGCGTCGAGGAGGACATCTTCTGGCCCATGCAGCAGCCCGTCCGCGAGGCGGCGGATCGAGCTGAGCCGATCGTTGCGCGCGAAGTCACCCTCAAAGGCCGGAGGCGGCGGCAGGTCCATCGGCGCAGGATCCACGTCGATGGGCCAGGCGCTGAGGTAACCCACGCCGAAGGCGCCGATCAGGAGGGTCAGGAGCCCGCTTGGCCAGAGTCGCCGCATAGCTGCCCCCATAACCGGGCGCCGAGCGGTTATTCTGCGAATCGTCCCTGGACCAGCGAATGCCCCACCCCTTCGAGCGCGACCTCAGCTACCTCCAGCCGTTCTTGGGCCGGATCACGGCCTACGCGGAGTCTCTGCCGGAGCCCCAGCGCGGGGCGCTCCTGGCCCAGCTCGACGGGGAGCTCTCGCGCTGGGCGACGGTTCAGTCGCTCCTCGACGGCGCCGCCCCCGTCGAGACGTCCGCCGTCAAGACGCCCGCCGAGCCCGCCGAGCCCGCCGCCGAGACGCCGCTGCGCCCGGCGCGACAGGCCGGGTGGACCATCGGCCCCCTCTCCGCCTCGCCCCTCAAGCCCTGAACCCGGTCTCGATCCTTGGAAGACGTCAGCACCCCCGCCCCGGCTCCTGATCTCGACGATCCCCAGCTCTTCCTCAACCGAGAGCTGAGCTTGCTCGCGTTTAACCGCCGCGTGCTGGAGCAGGCCCGGAACACGGCCCTGCCGCTGTTGGAGCGCCTCCGCTTCTTGACGATCTGCTCGACGAACCTCGACGAGTTCTTCGAGATCCGCGTCGCCCGGCTCAAGCAGCAGGTCACCTTCGGCGTCGGGCACGCCGCGCCGGACGGCCTCTCCGCCGCCGACACCCTGGGCCAGGTCAGCCGCCTCGCCCATGAGCTCGTGGACGAGCAATACCGCATCCTCAACGACGAGCTGCTCCCAGCCCTCGCGGAGCACGGCATTCGCCTGCTCAAGCGCGGCGAGTGGACCCGCAACGTGCAGGCCTGGCTCAAGCGGTACTTCGAGAGCCAGGTGCTCCCGGTGCTGAGCCCCTTGGGCCTCGACCCCGCCCACCCCTTCCCGAAGATCCTCAACAAGAGCCTCAACTTCATCGTGTCCTTGGAGGGCGACGACGCCTTCGGCCGCGACGCGGGCATCGCCATCGTGCACATCGCGCGGTCCTTGCCCCGGCTCATCCGGGTGCCCGCCGACGTCGCCGAGAGCCCGCATCACTTCGTGCTCCTCTCCTCCATCGTGCACACCCACATCGACCCCCTCTTCCCGGGGATGCGCGTCACGGGCTGCCACCAGTTCCGCACGACCCGCAACGGCGACCTCTCCGTCGATGAGGAGGACGTCGACGATCTCCTCCAGGCCGTACAAGGTGAGCTCATGAACCGGCGCTACGGCGCCGAGGTGCGCCTGGAGGTCGCCGACAACTGCTCGACGCGCATGTCGTCGTTCTTGCTGCGCCAGTTCCAGCTCAGCCACCAGGATCTCTACCAGGTCAACGGGCCCGTCAACCTCAACCGCCTCGCGGCCCTCTATGAGCTCGTGGACCGCCCCGACCTCAAGTACCCGGCGTTCCAGCAGGCGATGCCCATCTCGCCGGATCTCGACATGTTCGCCCAGCTCAGCCGGGCGGACGTGCTCTTGCACCACCCCTACCAGTCCTTCCGCCCCGTCGTGGCGCTCCTGCGCCAGGCCGCGAAGGATCCCGACGTCATCGCGATCCGGCAGACCCTCTACCGCACCGGGAGCAACTCCCCCATCGCCGAGGCGCTCATCGAGGCCGCCCGGGCCGGGAAAGAGGTCACGGTGCTCATCGAGCTGCGGGCGCGGTTTGATGAGGCGGCGAACATCACCTACGCCCAGCTCCTGCAAGAGGCCGGGGCGACCGTGGTGTACGGCATCGTGGGCTACAAGATCCACGCCAAGCTGCTCCAGGTCGTGCGCCGCGAGGGGGACCGTCTGCGGCGTTACACCCACATCGGCACGGGCAACTACCACCCCGGCACGGCGCGGGCCTACACGGACTTCTCGTACATGACCTCCCGGCAGCGCATCGGGGAGGACGTGCAGTGGCTGTTCAACCTGCTCACGGGCCTCGGCGAGCCGGTGAAGATGAACAAGCTCTTGTACTCGCCCTTCACCTTGCACCCGCAGCTCCTGCAGCTCGTCGAGAACGAGATCGAGGAGGCCCGGGCGGGCCGCCCCGCGGCGATCAAGGCCCGCATGAACGCCTTGACCGAGCCCACCCTCATCCGCGCCCTCTACCGGGCGAGCCAGGCCGGGGTGCAGGTCGATCTCATCGTGCGTGGCATCTGCCGCCTTCGCCCCGGCGTGCCGGGGGTCTCGGACAACGTCCGGGTGCGCTCGATCATCGGCCGCTTCTTGGAGCACGCCCGGGTGTTCTACTTCTACGCGGGCGGCCAAGAGAGCCTGTGGATGGGCTCGGCGGACTGGATGGAGCGCAACCTCTTCAAACGTGTGGAGGTCGTGATGCCCGTGGAGGACCCGCTGCTCAAGGCGCGTGTGCTCAACGAGGCCATCGAGCTCTACCTGCAAGACGGCGAGCAGGCCTGGCTGCTCAACCCCGACGGGCGATACACCCGCGCCGAGGTCGGCGAGCGCGCCGCGCAGCAGCTCCTCCTGGAGCGCCTGACCTCCGAGAAGCCCGCCGTCACGCCCTGAGCCGGGCCTCTAGGCGCTGAGCCGCGCGCTGCGAGGCGGCGCGCCCGCGTCTTGGGCCTCCCGCTCGGCCCAGAGGCGGCGCAGCACACCCTCCCTCAGCGCGTTCTCGCTCGGGCGCAGCTCGTCGAGGCCGAGCTCCTCAAACACCGCGGTGAGCACGGCCACGCCCCCGGCGAACACCGCCGCCCGGGACTCCGAGACCCCGTCGAGGAGCTTGGGATCAACACGTCCCGCAGACGCGAGGCTGTCGCGGATCCAGCGCAGGCCCGAGGGGGTCACGCAGTCCCGGGACGGGGCGCGGCGCCGCAGCACCCGGGCGATGGCGCGGATGGTGCCGCTCGAGCCCAAGACCTCGGTGAAGGCGCCCGAGGCGAAACGCTCCCGGATCGGGGCGAACATCGCCCGGGCCTCACGGGAGGCCGCGTCGAGGCGCGCCGCGCTGACCACACCGTCGCCGAAGTGCCGCATCGACCAGGACACGCAGCCCGCATCTACGCTCTCACAACGTAAGGCCGCCCGGCCACGGCCCAAGACGACCTCCGTCGAGCCGCCGCCGATGTCGATGACCAGGCGCCAGGTCTCCGGGTCGAGCTCCGCGGCGACCCCTTCGTAGATGAGGCGCCCCTCCTCGCGGCCGGTGATCACGTCGATGCGGTGTCCGAGGGCCCCGTGGGCCCGCACCAAGAAGGGCAGCGCGTTCTGGGCCCGGCGCAGGGTGCTCGTGCCGACGGCGCGCACGGCGTCAGGGCGGTGCTCGTCGAGGAGCGCGCGCATCCCGCGGAGACTCTCCAAGGCCCGGGCCTGGGCCTCGGCGCTGAGCACCCCGTCCGGCCCGAGGCCCGCGGCGAGGCGCACGCGGTCCTTCTGGGTGGCGAGGGGGGTGAGGCCCTTGGGGCCCACCCGGGCGACGATGAGGTGGAAGCTGTTCGAGCCCAGATCCACCGCGGCGAGGGTCGCTGGTTTTGCCATACCCCAATCAAAATCCCCGATGGGCCCCCCTGCAAGGGCCGTCACCGGATCGTGACGCGCGGCGCGGGACCGTCGCGCTCAGTCCGCGACGGTGAAGGTCGCCGTGAGGTCCTCCTCTCCGCCATTCCACGCGACGCTCACGGCGACGGTGTAGGTAGCCCCGGGGGTGAGCGGCCGCTCGGGCAAGAGCGCGATCATCGAGCCGAGCCACGGGTCCTCGTCGGGGGTGAGCGTGATGAGCGCCTCCTCACCGTCGGGGCCGGTGAGCGACGCCGACAGCAGCTCGGCGCGGAACCAGTTCTGGCCGCTGAAGTAGTCCGCCGAGGCGATGGTCACGGTGATCGGCGGGCCGACGAGCTCGGCGTTCGGCGCCGGGTCGGGGAACTCCTGGTCGGAGTTGAAGCTCGCCGGGACGTCCACCTGGCCGTTCACCGGGTAGAGCACCGCCCCCTCGAAGGAGTTGGGGAAGGCCTGCAGCGTGGTCATGCTGCTGTAGTTCCCCGCCTGGCCGTAGCCCGCGGCGATCCACTCCGGCGAGCTGAAGGGCGTGCGGTGGTAGACCGAGTTCATCCAGCCGTCTACGGCCTCGGTGGGGTTCGTGCCTTGGCTGATGACCTCACCGATGGACTCCCCGGACTGGAGCTCCCGACCGGCGGCCTCGGCACGATCCCAGACCTGATCCCCGGTGTAGCCCGGCTTGCCCGCCTGCTCGCTGTGGTCCAGCGTCTTGTTCTGCTGCATGTAGTCGGCGTGGGCCTGGGCGGCGTCGTTGAGCTTGGGGTTGAGCTGGCCAAGATCCAGGCCGAGCAGGTTGCGGTAGCAGTTGGTGCGGTAGATCGCCTCTAAGGCCGCCTCCGACGCCCCGGGATCGCCAGGATCCTCCTCGATGCAGGCGCCATCAACGCTCACCGCGACGGGCTTCGCGACGGTGTCACCGGAGTCGCCAACACAGCCGAGCAGGACGAGAAGCAGAGAGGACATGGACAGCTCCTTGGGGATCCAGCCTTGATCACAAGTTGTGCGGCGGATGCTCACTTTTCTACTCGCCCGTCCGAGGGATCTGCGCTACCTGTCTCCGGCGTCAGAATGCCGCGCCCGAACGTCGGCGTTCAAAGTTCATCAGGAAAGACTCATGTCCCGCCTCGTCTCTCTCGCCCTGGTCGCGGCGTTGGCCGTCGGCTGCAACGTCCCCAAGAACTACAACAGCGACAACACGCACCTCACCCTCGCCGCCCAGTCTACGCTGACCACGGCGGTCGGCCAGCAGATCAAGGGCTCGCTGCGCCGTGAGGACCGCGTCGCCATCGTGAACCTCGACGGCCCCTCCACCGAGGACGCCGAGATCATCGCGATCGTCGAGGACGCGCTGGTGATGGCGCTGATCAACAACCAGGTCACCGTGGTTGAGCGCGACAGCGAGGGCCTGCGCGGCGTGGTGCAGGAGGGCTCGGGCGACCAGCTCGGCTACACCGTCACCGGCCACACCGAGGGCGAGAACGACCCGATGCTGCTCGACGCCGAGCTCATCACCGGCGGCGGCCCCACCCGGGTGCTCGTGAACGGCGGCAGCTTCGTCGAGGTGCCGCCCAACACGGCCTTCCTCGATCAGGGCCCCGACGGCGGTGACGATCGCCTGACCACCCACAAGCCCGAGCTTGAGAACGAGGTGGTCGCGGCCTCCAAGATCCTCGCCTACCGCATCGTGGACGTGAAGATCCGCGACTACACTTACAAGCGCCAGACCTACCGCTTCGCCAACGTCGTGATCGCCGTGCGCATCGTCGACGCCAACTACGGCACCGTCGTGTGGTCGGGCACCATCCAGAACGTTGTGGAAGACAAGGTTCCCGCCCTCGTCGCCCCCAAGCTGCGGCGCTGAGCGGCGCAAGACGCGCACACAGGAGCCCCCGTATGACCCTGCTTCTGCTCTTCGCTGGCGGCCTGTCCTGGGCAGCCGACGTCAAGGTCGTCAACAGCGACGGCGATCCCCTCATCGTCTATGTCAACGGCAAGGAGCGGGGCAAGACCCCGACGACCCTCAAGTTGCCGGACGGGGACTACCTCATCGCGGTGAAGCCCGCGCCGTTCACGGCGTTTGAGCTGAGCCACCAGCTCGCGGTGAACAACAACACCAAAGGCACGCTCACCTTCTCGTGGACGTACGAGTCCGTCGACTTCAAGTGGGACGGGCCTCAGCCCGAGCCCAAGATTGAAGAGGCCCCGGTGGACGGCGGCGGCGCGGCGACCACGGGCGGCGGCGCGGCCACCACGGGCGGCGGC
>JAKLKD010000229.1 GCA_023150845.1 Myxococcota bacterium
TAGCCGCCCGTGCAGACGACGCTGCCCGCGGGGTCCCCCGTCTCACAGTCGAGCGCCAGGGCCGCGTCGGTGTCGTCGCAGTCGTCGTCGTTGCCGACGAAGCCCGGGGGCTGGGAGCAGCTCTTCACCGAGGGCTCGACGCCGTAGCCGTCGGCGTCGCCGTCGTCATACCAGGTCGTGGCGTCCTCGGCGTCTTCGTCGATGAAGGTGTCGCAGTCCTGATCGACGCCGTCGCAGAGCTCGGGCACGCCGGGGGCGATGCTCGCGTCTTGATCATCACAGTCGCCGCCCGTGGTGAGCGCGCCCTCGGGGGCCTCACAGCCGGACATGAGCGCGCCGCCGACGCCGTCGCCGTCGTCATCGGCGTACCAGGTCGCGCCGCCGACGCCGTCGTCGATGTCCCCATCACAGTCGTCGTCGACGCTGTTGCACTGCTCGACGGCCGCCGGGGACACGTCGATGTTGGCGTCGTCGCAGTCGCCGTCCACGATCACCTGGCCGCTCTCCGCGGGGCCGCAGGCCGCGATCGGCGCTCCCGCGCCATAGCCGTCGCCGTCGAGGTCATCGTAGACGACGCTGGGGAGGCAGCCGGTGTCGTCATCGCCGCCTTTGACGATGCTCGTCTCGGTGACGCAGCCGGTGAGCGTGAGGAGGGCGATGAGCAGCATGGGGTTCTCCGAGCGGGGGCAGCACGTTTAGTGGGGAGCGTAGCATCAAGATGACGCGCCCGCGAGCGCTTGAACCGCGCCGCCAGATCTCGGCTACACTCCCCGGACCTCACCCCCGCGTGGAAATCGCCTTGCGACCCGAAGACTCGAGCAGCACCCGCGCCCGCCTGTACGCCCCGACGCCTGTCGCCGAATCGTGGAGCCTCGTGACGAACAAGCAGGGCGCGCCCTCCGAGCGCCTGGCGCGTCGTTTCGCCTTCGTGGAGCAGATCCTCCGCATGTGCTGCGCGCTCTTGGACGCGGAGCGCCACGCACGAAAGCTCCAGCCGCCCTCGGACCGACGCCAGCTCATCCGCCAGCTCGACACGCCGACCTTCGGGCTCCGCGCCAACGCCGTGAAGGCCCTGGCCGAGGTGATTCGTGTGGGCGCGCCGACGAGCGTGCTCGCGCCCCTGGCCGTCACGCTCACCGACGAGACCTCGACGCTCTACCGGGGGCTCAGCCGCCTCGTCGACGCGCGGAACCGCTGGGCCCATGACGGGCTCAAGAGCGTCACGGACGAGGAGAGCCGCATCACCTTGGCCGAGACCCACGGGGAGACCTTGGCCGTCGCGGGCATCGTCGAGCTGCTCGTAGACGCGCCGATCGTCGTGGTCGAGCACGTCGAGCGCCCGCTGAAGGGCCCCCCTGTAGGCAAGATCATCTCCTTCATCGGCGCAGATCCTCTCGTCTTTGACCACCCCGATCCACCCCCGCTGGCCCCGCGCCGCCCCTACATGCTCACCCAGGCCGGGCTCGCCGTGCCTTTGACGCCTTGGCTGATGTTCGGGCGCTTCAACCAGGCCACGGAGCACCTGCGCCTCTTGGACCGGGCCGACAAGGAGCGTGGTGTCGGGCGCTTCTTGCGCGGGGACGAGCCGAGCGCCCAGCCGCACCCGGAGGTGGAGGCGAACCTGCGTGACCCCGTCGCGCTGGACGAGCTCATGGGTGAGCTGTTTGGCCCGGACCCCAAGGTGGCGAGCCTCTGGGCGGCCCTCGTCGCGCCTCGGACGGGCTCCACCCCGCAGAGCCTCAGCCTGCCGGGCTATCGTGTCGGGCGGCTCCTCGGGCGCGGCGCCAGCGGCGCGGTCTGGGAGGCCACACGGCTCGACGACGGGCGTGTGGTCGCGCTCAAGGTGCTGCGTCCAGAGCTCATGGAGAGCCCGGAGCGCCGGGCGCGCCTCGCCCGGGAGTACAGGGTGCTCGTGGGTTTGTCTCACCCCGGCGTGGCCCGGGTGTACTCCTTGCTCGACGACACCCCGCACGGTCCCGTCTTAGAGATGGAGCGGGTGAACGGGCGGCCGCTCTCCTCCGTGGTGAACGAGGCGCCCCTCCGGCCCCTCGACGCGGCGCGGCTCTGCGCGCAGCTCCTCGACGCCTTGGGCGCCGTGCACGCCGCGAACGTCGTCCACCGCGATCTCAAGCCGGAGAACATCCTCATCCAGGCCGACGGCTCCCCGCGCCTCGTGGACTTCGGCATCGCCCACCGGGTCGAGGGCGAGCGCCTCACGAGCACTCTGGACCGCCTCGGCACCCAAGGCTTCGCCGCGCCGGAGCAGCACCGGGGCGACGAGGTTGACGCCCGGGCGGACCTCTACGCCGTGGGGCGGCTCTTGGTGTGGATGTGCGGCGCGGCGGACGTCGGCGCCTTGCCCGGAGGTCTGCAGCGGGTCGTGCGCCGGGCCATCCAGGCGCGGGCCTCGGATCGTTACCCCAACGCGGCCTCGCTCCACGACGACCTGCGCGCCCTCATCCAGCACGGCTGGGAGGGCCCGCCCGTGGGCCCTGGCGACCTCTTGCCCGGGGGCCTGCGCCTCGTGCGCCAGCTCGGCTCGCCGCGGTCTGGGGTCTACCTCTTCCGGGCCGAGCCCCTCGGCGGCGGCCACGAGGTCGCCGTGCTGGTCTCCGGCACCGACCCGTCCGAGCGCCAGGCCTTCCGCGCCGCGTTTAAGGCCGCAGGGGACGACACGCTCCGGGCGATGCGCTGCAACGGCGCCCGGGTGAGTGAGGACGGCCTGCACTTCGCCGAGCTCCACGGCGAGAGCGCCGAGGAGCACGCCACGCGGCTGTTCGGCGCCGTCGAGACCAGCTCGGCCTGGGACAAGCTGCCCAGCGCCGATGACGTGTTCGCGGGGGTCGGCGCCGCGGCCGCTGTCGGCGCGGCGGCCCTCGGTGCGCTCTTCGTGAAGCGGAGCCTCGACGAGCGGGCCAAGGCCGCCTCCGCGGCCCAAGCCAGCGCCCAAGCCAGCGCCCAAGCCGCGGCGCCAAAGGCCGCCCCCCAGGACGCGGCGCCAAAAGCCTCGGCGCCAAAGGCCGCGGCTGGAGCGAGCGCGGCCTCGACGGCGACGCGGCTCGCGGGCGCCGCCCTCGGCGGCCTGCTGCTGCACAAGACCCTCTCCAGAGGCGGCGTCGACGAGCCCGAGCGCCCCGCGCCGACGCCAAGCGCCGCGCCTTCAGCCCCCGCGGTGCTCACCCAGGCCCAGCTCATCGGCCTCCTCCTCGTGGCCCTCAGCCACGGCACCCGCGAGCACTTCGTCAACAAGGAGCTCTGGGGGCGGCTGTGCAAGACGCCCCTGGCGTCTTTGGCGGTCTTGCTCGGCCCCGAGGCGGAGAGCTTCGCGGGCCCCGTCGGCGACGGCCTCACCCAGCTCAGCGGCCGGGGCCAGGCCCTCCTCACGCTCAGCAAGCTCAAGCAGCCCGGCGTCGAGGTCGAGTCGATTCAGGCCGCGGTGAAGCTCGTGCGCGCCCTGCGCGAGGTCTTCCGGCAGGCGAGCGCCAAGGTGAGCCCGGAGACCCTGGCGCCCTTCGCCCGCCGCAGCTCCGAGAGCTGGGAGGTGGCCTTCGTGCAAGGTCAGAGCGTGACCTGGACGAAGGCCCTGCCCCTCAAGGGCTGAGCCCCCTCACCCCGGCTGGAAGGTCAAGGTGAAGGCCTCACCCTGGACCGTGGCCTCTAAGGTCACGGGCTTGCCGGTGGTGTCCCCCGTCGCCGCGCCGGAGAGCGCGCCCGTCGTGGCGTCGAAGGTCAGGGGCACCCGCTCCTCCCCGATGACCATCGCCCCGCTCACCCCGGCGGTGATGGGGGCGCGGCGGGCGTCGCTCACGAAGAAGCGTAAGGTGCCGTCCCCACGCACGAGCTCGACGTGGGTCTCGGCCCACATGCCCACGGCGCCGCCGTGCATCGGGGTGTGGTCATGGAGCGAGAGGCCCACGGCCGCCACGGACCACGACGCGCTGGAGACCTCTCCGGCGGCGTTCTTGAGGGTGACCACGGCGTTCGCGGGCTTGCCGTGAACGAGCGGCGCCGGGGCGTGCAGGTGGTCGGCCATGGCGCCCAGGGGCGCGGTGACGACGCCGGAGGCCGACTGCACCGTCGCCTCCCCGGTCACGCCTTGTACGGCGGCGCCGCTCGCGTCGAGCACCCACACCATGACCCCCGCCGGGGTGAACAGGGCCTCGACCTTGTTGGCGCCTAGGGCCTTCACCTCGCCGCCGTGGACGCCCAAGGTGGCGTGGGCGCTGGGATCGGCGGCGCCGGCGCCGTGGTCGTGGGCGCCCTCCGTCTCGTGCTCATGGCCGTGGTCGTCCTCACAGGCGGTGAGGCTCAGCGCGAGGGAGAGAGAGAGCAGCAGACGGGTCATAGGAGCTCCTGGGGCGGCGCGTGGCGGCGAGCGACGAGGCGCTCCAAGCCAGCGCGGCCGTAGCGGTAGAACGCGGTGGGGGTCACGAGCATGTCGAGGAGGGTGGACGAGACGAGGCCGCCCAAGATCACCTGGGCGACGGGGGTGAGGATCTCTTTGCCGGGCTGCCCCTCGGCCAAGGCCAGCGGGACGAGGCCCACGCCCGCGCAGAGCGCGGTCATCGCCACGGGCACGAGGCGCTCCAGGCTGCCGCGCACCACCATGGCCTCGCTGAACACCTCGCCCTCCTCGGCGACGAGGTGAACGTAGTGGGTGATCATCAGCACGGTGTTTCGGGTGGCGACGCCGCAGAGGGTGATGAAGCCGACCACCGTGGCCACGCTGAGCTCCGCGCCGCTCCACCACAGCGCCGCCACGGCGCCGATGAGCGCGAGGGGGATGTTGATGAGCACCTGGGCGACCAGCGCCGCGCTGCCGAGCTGGGCGTAGAGCACGGCGATCATGCCCAAGAGCGAGAGCGCCGAGAGCAGCACGAGGGCGCGGTTCGCCGCGGCCTGGGCGGCGTGCTGGCCGCCGACCTCGACGTAGACGCCTTGGGCGAGGTTAGGCAAGCTCTCGACGCGCGCCAAGACGTCATCGACGACGGCGCCGAGGTCCCGATCCGCGGCGTTGGCGCTCACGATGATGCGGCGGCGACCGCCCTCGTGGAGCACCTGGCTCGGCCCCGAGGCCTCCTCCACCCGGGCGACGGCGCTCAAGGGCACGAGCTCCCCGCTCGGCAGATGAATCGGCAGGGCCCGAATGGCGTCCGCGTCTTCACGGCCCTCGGGCGAGAGGCGCACGGCGACGTCGAGGGCGCGGCGGCCCTCCCGGGCCTGGCCGACGACGCGCCCGGCGAGGCCGATCTCCGCGGCGTCGAGCACCTCGAAGGGGCGCAGGCCGACACGGCGGGCGGCCTCACGGTCCACCTCCACCCGGAGCTGGGGCACGAGCTCTTGGCGCTCGACCTGGAGGTCCACGAGGCCGGGGATCGACTCTAAGTGCAGCGCCAGCCGGGCGGCCTCGGCCCGCAGGGTGAGCAGGTCGTCGCCGAAGAGCTTGAGCACGATGGCCGCGCGCACGCCGCTGATCATGTGGTCGAGGCGGTGGGAGATGGGCTGGCCGATGGACGTGGACAGGCCCGGCAAGAGCCGCAGGCGCTCCCGGAGGTCGGCGAGCACCACCGCCCGGGGACGCCCCTCGGAGAGATCGAGGTCAAGCTCGGTGTAATGAACGCCCTCGGCGTGCTCGTCGAGCTCGGCGCGGCCCGTGCGGCGGCCGACGGAGCGCACCTCGGGCACCTCCAGGACGAGGCGCTCGGCGAGGGTCGCGAGGCGGTCGCTCTCGGCCAGGGCCGTGCCCGGGGCGGCGAGCAGGTTCACCGTGGCGCTGCCCTCGTTGAAGGTCGGCAAGAAGCCCCGGCCCAGCATCGGCACGGCGAGGATCGCCGCCAAGGCCAAGGCCGTCGCCCCGCCGAGCACCCGCCCAGGCCGCGGCAAGGCCCAGCCCAGGAGCTCCCGGTGCAGGCCCTTGAGCCAGCGCACGAGCGCCGAGTCTCCGCGCTCATGGGCCTTCGCGGCGATGCCCGGCAGGAGCAAGGCGCACATCGCCGGGGTCACCGTGAGCGACACAAACATCGAGGCCAGGATCGCCGTGATGTAGGCGAGGCCCAAGGGCGCGAAGAGCCGCCCCTCCACACCCGGCAAGGCGAACAGCGGCACAAACACGAGCACCACGAGGGCCGTAGACGAGACGATGGAGTTTCGCACCTCACCGCTCGCCTCAGCGATGACCTTGAGCGCCGGGCGCGGGGTGGGCAGCGCCGCGTTCTCCCGCAGGCGGCGGAAGACGTTCTCCACGTCTACGATGGCGTCGTCTACAAGCTCACCGATGGCCACGGCGAGGCCGCCGAGGGTCATCGTGTTGAGGCTCTGGCCCATCGCCGAGAGCGCCAAGACCGCGCTGAGCAACGAGAGCGGGATCGCCGTGAGCGTGATCGCCGTCGTGCGCAGGTTCATCAAGAACAGCGCCAAGGTGACCGCGACGAGGACCGAGCCGTCCCGCAGGGCCTCCTCGACGTTCTCGACGGCGGCCTCGATGAAGGTGGCCTGGCGGAAGATCGGCGTAAGCGTCACGCCCTTGGGCAGGCCGTGGCCCAAGGCGTCTAAGGCGGCCTCGATCTCTCGGGTGACGGTGATCGTGTCGGCCTGGGGCTGCTTCTGCACGGCGAGCACCACGGCCCGGCGCCCGTTCATGCCGGCCTCGCCGCGCATGACGCCGACGCCCCGGGTGACCGTCGCGACGTCGCTCAAGGTGAGCGGCGGCTCGCCGGGGGCGGCGCTCGGGGCGAGCACCGTCTCCCGCAGGGCCTCTTCAGGCTCCCCTTGGGCGAGCAGGCGCACGACCCGCTCCCGGCCCTGGCCCTCCAGGTAGCCGCCGCTGAGGCTGCCGACGGCCTCGCCGCTCGCCTCCACGACGTCCTGCAGGGCCACGCCGCGGGCGGCGAGCTGGGCCGGGGAGACCTGCACCTCCAGGCGCTCCACCCCGCCGCCGATGGCGGTCACCTGGCTCACGCCGGGGATAGAGAGCAGCCGGGGCCGCACGGTCCAGTCGGCCAAGGTGCGCAGGCCCGGGCCCGCGACCTCGCCGTCCTCGCTGGTGAGCCCGATGAGCAGGATCTCCCCCATCACCGAGGTGACGGGCCCTAAGGTCGGGGTGACGCCCTCGGGCAAGGCCCGGCGCGCGGCGTCCAGGCGCTCGGTGACCTGCTGGCGGCCCCGCCAGAGGTCCTCGCCCCAGCCGAGCTCGACCCAGACGACGCTGAGGCCGGCGGCGGACTGGCTGCGCACCCGCTCCACACCGGGCGCCCCGGCGACGGCCTGCTCAATCGGCGTCGTCACCCAGAGCTCGACCTCCTCCGGGGAGCGCGCCCCGGCCTCGGTGAGCACGGTGACCGTGGGCCGGTTGAGGTCGGGGAAGACATCGACGGGCAGGCGGGTGGTCTCTCGGCCACCCCAGAGCACGAGGAGCGCCGCGAGCAAGAGCGTGAGGCCACGCCGGGTGAGGCTCAGCCGGATGAGGGTCGAGAACATCAGCGCCCCGCCACGCCGCGCAGGCTGCCGACGGCCACGGTGACCACCCGCTCGCCGGGCCGCAGGCCCTCATGGACCTCGACGGTCTCAGCGCCGCGGCCCCCGAGGCTCACCTCGCGGAGCGCGAAGCTCTCGGGGCCGATCTTCACGAACAAGAAGCTGCGGCCCTCGGCCTCAAAGAGCGCCTCGGCGGGGGCGCTCACGCCCTCGGCGCCGTCCCCGGCGACCAAAAACGCCGTCAGGGCCGCGCCGGGGCGCAGCTCGCCGAGATCGGCGCCGTCTCTGGGGGTGAGCGCCAAGGTGACGCGGGTGAGCCCCGTGCGGGGGTTCACCTCTTGGCCGAGGTCGAGGACCACGGCGTCGACCCGACCGCCGCCCGCAGCGAGCAGGGCCTCGGCCTGGGCGCCGGGGCGCAAGGCGCGGCTCTGGGCCTCGGCGACGTAGACCTCGGCCCACACCGCGCCGGGGCTCACCAGACGCAGGAGCTCGTCGCCCTCGCGGACCTGCTCGCCGGGCCGGGCGATGACCTGGGAGATCACGGCGTCGAAGGGCGCCCGCACCTGGGCGCCTTGGGCGGCCTGGGCCAAGGCGCGCTCGGCCTGGGTGACCGCCAGCTCGGCGAGCTGCACCCGCTGGGCCCGCACCTGGCGCTCACGCTCGCTCAGGGTGTCGCCGAGGCCCTCGGCCCGGGCGGCGTCGCGCTGGGCCAGCTCCAAGGCGGCCTTCGCCTCGGCGACGTTGAGGGTGAGCCGAGCCTGGCCTTCAGCGGTCGAGGCGCGGTCGGCGACGGCGCTCGTCTCGACGAGGCGGCCGAGCACGGCGCCGGCCTTCACCCGCTGGCCTGGGGCCAAGGGCCCGAGCTCCGGACCGCGCAGGAGGCCGGCCACCGGGGCGCGTAGGGTCGCCCCGCCGCCGGGGGCGCTCACCAAGGCGCCATAGGCCCGCACGGTCTCGCCGACCGGGCCCCACTCGGCCCGGGCCGTGCGCAGGCCGAGGAGGAGCTGGCTCTCGATGGGCAAGGTCAAGGCGTGCTGCACCAGGGGCTCCTGGCCGCCCTCGCCGTGGTCTTCGCCGCCGTGGGCCCAGAGCCGGGGGCTCATCAGGCTCAGCGACGTGGCGACGAGGGCCGCGACCGCCGCGCCGCGCCGCCGCCCCAACAAGAAGCCGAGCGCGAGCCCGACGCCGAGCACGATGAGCAGGCGCGCGCCTCCGCTGGAGCCTAGGCCGTGGTCGTCGTGGTGGTCCTCGGCCGCCTCGTCGCCGTGGTCCTCGTGCACGTCGAGGGCCTCCACAGCCCAGAGCGCCGCGAGCCCCCCGGCCTGGGCCGTCAAGGAGCCCGCGTAGCGCCCGTTCTCGGGCCGTGACGGGGCGGCGTAGACCCCGACCCGCCCGGTCTCGGCGAGGGTGAGCTCCACCTCAGCGGCGCCGTGCAGGCGTAAGGAGGCCTGGCCCCCGATCACCGGGGCGCTCGTCTCCGTCAATATCCAGAAGAGCTGGGGCGGCCCGGACTCGGGCACGACGAGGGCCGACTCGAAGGTCTCCCCGCCGAGCACCACCCGGGCCTCTTCGGCCTGGGCGAGGCCAGACCAACACAGGGACAAGAGCGAGAGCGAGAGCGTCATGGGGTCCACTCCGGCGGGAGCTGACCGGCGAGCTCCCAGAGCGCGAGCTCGGTCATGGCCCGCTGGGCGCGGGCGGAGAGGGCCGCGAGCTGCGCGCTGAGCACGGCGTCGCGGCGGCTGAGGTACTGGCCGAGGTCCAGCTCACCGACGGTGTAGGCCAAGGTCACCGCCTCCATCGCCCCGTCCAAGGGGGCCTGGCTGAACGCGGCCTCCACGGCGACGGCCTGGTCCCGGGCGCTCTCGGCGCCGTACGCCAGCGAGACGGCCTCTGCGGCGAGGAGCGCCCGGCGCTGCTCGGCGAGGCTCAGCTCGGCGCCCGCGACCTCCCGGGCCCCTCGGCTCGGGGCGTAGAGCGGCAGGCTGAGGTTGAGGGTGCCCGCGAGGCCGACGGTCTCATGGTCCCAGCCAGGCCCCAGGCCAACCTGCACCGTCGGCAGGCGGGCGAGGCGGGCGGCGGCCTCGGCGTCGAGCGCCGCCCGGGCGTCGAGCTCCGCGGCGACGAGCGCCGGGAGCTGGGCCGGGTCCACCCGCGGCGCGGCGGGC
>JAKLKD010000230.1 GCA_023150845.1 Myxococcota bacterium
CGGGCACCCGCAGGAGCGCCGTCACCGAGCCGTTGGGGGACTCGCCGCCGCGGTTGTCCGGGCGGAAGGCCGCCGCCGGGGCGCCGTCGGGGCCGAGCACCCGGGCGCTGAGGCTCAGGTTCACGGCCTCGTCGCCGAGGTTCTCGACGGGGATCGCCTGATACGACCAGGGCGTGCCGCTGTCCCGGGGGCGCACGCCGAGGCCCAAGGCGCCCTGCACCCGCCGCCACCAGGCCGAGGTCAAGGTGACGCGCCCGGCGGGGCGGGCGAGCTCCGGGGCGCCGCTCACCTCGGCGGGGAAGCTCGGCTCGCCGACGCGGAGCTGGCCCCGAAGCGTCTCCAGAGGCACCGACCGGGTGCTGAGCTGAGCGCCGCGGGTGGCCTCGCCCAAGGCTGCGTGAAGGGGCGCCGGGCCCGCCAAGGTCGTGAGCAGCACGAGGCGCTCGCCGGGCAAGAGCCTCCGGCGCTCCTCCACGTCGCCGAGGCGTAACCAGGCCTCCCCGGCCTCCCGCGCCGTGAGCGTGAGCGCGACCTGGGCGGGCGCGCCGTCCACGAGCACCACCGGGGCTGGGGGCGCGTCGTCGAGGGGGAAGGCGCCTTGGCCAACGGGCGCCTCAAGGGTCAAGGTGAAGGGGTGGCTCTGCGCGACGACGTCGAGGGGGGCGTCGTAGGGCGCACCCTCGGCCCAGATCCGCGCGGTGTAGCGGCCCGGCGCCGGGGAGCCCCAGTCCAGGCGCGCGGTCGTGAGCGGCGCGGGCAGGCGGCGGCTCACGACGATCTGGCCGTCGGGGCCGAGAAGGGCGGCGCGCTCAAAGGGCGCGCTCGACTCCAAGAGCACATGGTCCGGCGCGGCGCGGGCCGTCAGCTCCGGCGCCTCGGGGGCGCAGGCGACGGCGAGGAGCAGCGCCGGGGCGATGCTCATGAGCCCTCGGTGAGGATGAGGCCCTCCTCCGCGAGATCCGAGAGGAGCGCCTCGGCCCGGGCCGGGCTGAGCCCCGAGGCGCGGGCGTCGCCGAGGGCCCTCGTGACAGGGGTGGGGCCGTCGAGGCGGGCCAAGACCTCACTCACGACGCGCCCCAGCTCCAGGAGCCCGGAGCCCCCGACCTCAGGGCGCACGACGAGGGGCCGGGGCGGGGCGACGCCGGGCGCGCTGAGCGGCGGCACCCGGGGCGCGTCCTTCGCCAAGGCCATCGCCGGGATGAGGCTGAGCTCAAACAAGGTCTGTTGAACAGTGTTCATCCAGGCCAAGGTCTCGCCGTCGACGCTGAGCGCGCCGACCCCCGGGGCGCGGGCGACCCAGGCCCCTCGGGGCGGCGGCGTGTTGAGGCGCGCGGCCGGGCGCTCCAGCTCACGGCGGCAGACGCCGACGGTCTCCTCCACCCGGAGCACGTCGGGGAGCTGGGGGCAGCGCAGGTGCAGGCTGCGTAAGTACGCCGTGAACGCCGAGAACATCGAGCCTCGCGCCATCATCGCCTGATGGAACGACGCCGACTGAAAGAAGGCGTCTAAGCTGGCGACTCGGCCCAGCTCGCCCAAGGTCAACGCGACGCTCACGGGCAGCTCGGCGCAGAGCGCCTGCAGTGTGCGGCGGCGGCGGAGGGGGTCTACCCGGAAGGCGCGCAGGTCGAGGCTGGCGATGGCCGCGCGCTCATCGTCGTCCAGATCGAGGCCCGCCAGAGCCCGCTCCGGCGCCTCCAAGGCCTGGCGGGCGAAACGTTCGTCCCAGAGCATCCGGGCTGTCACACGATGCAGGATTTGATGCGACACGGCTCAGCCCCGCGCGGGGAAGGCGTCGTTGAGGCGCCTGAAGTTGTCGAGCACCTCCTCGGCGGGGTTGTGCTCACACTCATAGACCACGGCCTTGAGGTTCTTGGCCCGGGTGAGGGCGGCCTCAAACACGGCCCAGGCCTCGGGGGTGGGCTCGGGGTCGTGGGTGTCCTCCATCCACACGAGGCCCTCGGTGACCCGGGGGCGGCCCCCGGCGATGTGCAGCTCGACCACACGCTCCCAAGGGAAGCCGTCGAAGGCCGTGAGCGGCGAGAGGCCCCGGCTGGCCTGGAAGATCGCGAGGTGAGAGCAGTCCAACAAGAAGCCGCAGTCCCCGTCGCTGACGACCTGGGCGTAATAATCGAGGAGGTGCAGCGGGCCGACGTAGGCTACGGCGGGCGGGTTCTCGGGGACGATGAGGGCGTCTAAGGCGGCGCTGAGCGTCTTTACGGCCCGGGCCATCTCCGCGGCGCTTGACCGGGTGAGCACCGGGGGCAAGAGCACGTCGTGCACGGGCTCACGGGCGCCGACATGCCAGTAGCCCGCGTCTCCACACACCCAGGCCGCGCCGAGCTCCGCGACGATGGCCTGGGTGCGCTGAAGCCACAGCGGGTCGAGGTCCTCCTCCTCAGCGACGTTGAGGTCCAAGAAGTGATAGGTCGTGGGCCAGCCCAGCGCCGCCCAGCGCCGCATGTGGGCGTCGAGGCCCCGGCGGGTGTCGGCGCCGACCTCCAAAAAATGTATCAGCTCGGGCCAGGCCTCACGCAGCGCCACGGCGTCGAGATTCACCGCGCGGGTGCCGCCGTTGAACTCGCAGGAGATGCCGACGCCCAGTCGAGGGGCGCCGAGGAGCTTTGGGCTGAGGGACATGCGGCTCCTCATAGCGGAAACCGGCGCGGAGATCACGTCGGCGGAGGCCGGGTTACTGGAGCCGACATGACGCCGCCCGACCTCAACCTGCCACCGCCTCCTGACCTCACCCCGGCGCTGTACGCGCCCCTCGCCGACGCCCGGCCCTTGCCTGGCTGGGACGAGCGCATCGCGCGGCTCTCCATCGCTGAGGCCCGCTCCCGTCCCGGCGCCTTCACGCCGCTCACCGTCGATGTGAAGCTCGGCCTCGGCTTCAACGCCTTCTCCGGCGGTCCCCTGGGCCTCGCGCTGAGCTTCTTCTCTTGGGTGGGCCTCAACGGCGCCGTCGACGTCGGGGTCTACCAGCACAAGTCGTTCAGCGTCGGCGTGGGCCTGGAGGGCTTCAACGATCGCCCCTTCCTCACCGAGCGCCTCGGCGAGTGGGCCCTGAACACCTTGGGCGACCTCTCCGGCCGCGCCGCCGGGGACTGGGACATCACGATGTGGCACCGGGGCTTCGCCGGGCGCGTCACCTTACACATCGATCCCAACCAAGACGGTCAGTCCCCGCGGCTGGGCCTGGACCCCTACGTCGTCGGTGTGCTCGGCCCGCGCTGGTCACGCTCGGCGATCTCCTATGTGAGCGAGAGCCTCGGCCAAGGCAGCGCCGAGTACCGCGAGAAGGGCCTCCGGGGCGGCGTCGGCCTCGGCCTCAACGGCGTGCACGAGTCCGGGGTCCTGGGCGCCGTCGAGCTGCGTTACCTCGCGGGGATCTCGTTCCAGACCTCCTCCGCGGTGAACGTGACCAACGCCCAGGGCGAGCCGCTGGTGGTCTGGGAGCAGCAGCGCTGGGAGCGCCCGCCCCGGGGCTTCTCTTGGGGCTTCTCCGTGGGTTACCGCTTCTGATCCACCCGCGGTGTGGGGCGGCGCAGATCGGGATCTCTCAAGGGGAGAATTGAAGATAGAGTATTAAGAACGCGACAGTTTTATCCCAGGAGACCCCATGAGCGGCGGTCAGACCCGGCGGGCGCAGCAGACCCCGGAGCAGGCCCAAGAGGCCCGTGATCAGCGCACCTTCGACCGCACCTGCGCCTCCCCGGCGCCGTCGAACCTCGACACCGCGACCTTCTTGGGCAAAGGTTTCACCCAGAGCGACGGTGTAGGCGCCGATGGCCGCGTGGGGCGCTTCGGCGGCGTGAACACCACCTTGCGGGGCCGCCTCGACGCCGTCGAAGCCGAGCTCAACAACCGCTGGGGGCAGACCCCCGAGGACCAGCGCCTCAAGCCCGACGGCAGCCGGGCGCGCAGCGTCGCCGACTGGTGTGGCGTGCAGGGCAACCACATCGGCTGGCGCCCGGATCGCAGCGGCCACCACCGCAGCGGCTCGGCCATCGACATCGACGCCGGGGCGAACCCGTACGTCGCGATCCGGCAGACCTCGACGGCGGCGGACGGCACCACCACGGAGACGATGGGCGGCGAAGAGGCCGGGCGCATCAACCGCCAGGCTGGGGGTGGTCGCGGCGTCACCGACGCCCAGCGCGACGCCGCCCAAGACGTGAACGCCCAGCGGTCCCAGGCCGTCGCCGTCTACGACCGCGCCCGGACCTTCGCCGGGCAGCAGGGCCAGGCCGACGTCGCGCCGCGCCGGGGCGGTGAGAACGCGGGCGCTCAGTATGACCGTATGCGCGCCGCGTCGGACCACCTCAGCCAGTACCTCGGCCTCGTGTTCCGCACCGCGCCGGGCACGGTGTCGCGCCGCCCCGTCGTGGACCCCCAGAACGCCACCCGGGACGTGCTCACCGCCGAGATCACCGAGGCGACGCCCCAGGCCACGGCGGTGCCCCTCATCCAGGCCCACCTCACGGCCCACCCCAACCCAGCGTGGACTCTGAGCGCTGAGGAGACCTACGTCCAGATCCTCCGCGACTATGAGAGCGTACGTATCCCCATGCAGCACGGCGCGGTGAGCACGGCGCCGGGGCGGACCCGCAACCCCGCGGCGGGCTTCTTACACTTCACCCGGGTGTTCACCGAGGTCATGGCCGGCACCGGGCGCCTGCGCTGGGGCGGCACGGCGATGGGCATGGAGAGCGGCGACATGATGCACTTTGACCTCGGCAGCGACGCCGAGGCCGTGCCCGCCGGGGTCTGCGCTGCGGGACGGCAGAGCGCGCCCGCCCAGGGCGGCGGCGGCGGCGGCGGGAGCTGAACGAAGGCGCTCGCCGGAGGCCCAAGGAGGTCTCGGAATGATGAAGATCGGGAGATCGATCTTCTTCGCCCCGTGGTCTATACTCTCCAGCTACCCCCGTTCGACCTCCCGCGGACCCGAGCATGACCGAGCAGGAGCGAGAGACCCTGGCGCGACAGACCCTCCTCCAGCTTGAGGAGGACCACGCCCGTCGTGTCGCGCGCATCTCCACGGTGACCCGTGAGGAGGAGGTCCGAAAGGCCAGCGACGCCGAGCGTGAGCGCGCTCGCCTCGTCTTAGAGACGCGCCAGCGCTTCTACGAGGAGCGCGGCTACGTCAGCTACACGAACTCCCGGGGTGAGATCGAGTGGCTCTTGCCCGACGAAGCCGCCCGCCGCATCCGCCGCCGGGAGCGCCACAACCGCCACCTCGCCCAGACGAGCGAGGCGCGTCGTCGCTGGATCCTCCTCGGCGTCACCTTGGTCTGCTTCGCGCTCGGCGCGGTGGGCCTTCTGGTGCTCACCCGCTGAGCCGCGTGCCGCCGGGGCCCGTCGGCGGTCCAAGGTCGGTGAGGACTCCCCTGATGGCCGACCCCCAGCCGCCCCTGACCTTAGACCAGGCCCACCAGGCCCTGCGCCACCACCCCAAGGCGCGGCCCTGGCGGGTGCACTTCCGGTTTGGGTATGGCAACAACGCCCAGACCAAAGAGATGACGCTCCTGGCGCCGCCCGACCGGGGCCAGCTCGTGCTGCTGCGGCTGCACAACGGCATCTTGCTCCTGCAGCCCGCGTCGGTGCGGCTCTACGCCCCCGTCGAGGAGTCGGAGCTGGAGCCGCTGCTCGGCACCCTGCGCGGCGTACACAACATCCCCATCACCATCAACGACGCCTCGGCGCCGCCCTTTGGGGAGCGCCCGGTGGACGTGCCCGCCATAGAGGTCCGTGAGCGCCCGGAGCCCATGGGCGACCTGCTCGCCTTGGGCCTCGACATCGGCGGCACGGGCATGAAGGCCTGCGCCGTGCGGGACGGTCGCATCGTGCGGTTTGGGCAGGCGGAGACCTGGCCCGAGGGCGAGCGTGGCCTGGACTCCCTCGTCACCCGGGGCCGGGCGCTCTTGGAGAAGGTGCGGGAGGGTGAGCCCGCGGGCAGCCTCGGCGTAGGCTTCGCGTCCCCCATGGGCGTCGGCGGCCAGGTCGTGGGCCTCAGCACGGTGATGCAGCAGCGCCTCGGCGAGGGGGTGGACCTGCACGACCTCCCCGCGCGTTTCGCTGAAGGCATCGTGGACGGCCCCTTGGCCTTCTTTAACGATCTCGCGAACCTCGGGCGCTCCTTGTCCGGCGAGGGCCGCCGCCGCCTGCTCCGCCTGCAGGTGGGCACCTCCTTCGGCGGCTGCTGGATCGACGCCGACGGCACGGTGAACGCCGCCGAGCTCGGCCGCCTCATCATCGACGCCCGCCCCGACGCCCGGGAGCACACCTACCTGCCCGTGCGCGGCGCGATGAAGAGTTACCTCTCCAACTACGGCCTCGCGCTCACCTATGGGGAGGTCGTCGGCGAGGCCGTGAGCGCCCGAGACGTCGGCTTCCGCTGGCGGGATCTCAACCAGGCCCAAGACCCCCGGGGGCAGGCGCTCCTGGACTGGTTCTTGGCCTGGATCGACGGCGTGGTCGCCGAGGCGCGCTTCTTTCTGCCCGGGCTGCGGGAGGTCGAGATCGGCGGCTCGATGCTGCAGGAGGGCACCGGCCGCGCGCTGCGCCCGGCCTTGGAGGCGCGGTCCCAAGAGGTCACGGTCAGCCTCGCCCGTGACCCCGGCTATGACGGCGCCTTGGCCGCGGCCCGGGCGCCGCTCTTGATGACGCCCCTGCGAGGCCTGCGGCGCCTCGGCTGATCCGAGACGCCGCGCGATCTGTGTGGGATCGTCTGCTCAGACCGACTGGTGCAGATGATCGTTGTAGTAGGCGTCGAGGTTTCGTAAGAAGCCGAGGTACACGACGACACCATAGGCCACCGCCGTGCCCAGCAGGATCTCCGGCTGCTCGGTGAGATCGGCGATGCCCTCGCTGGCGAAGGCCGCGCCGCCGATGAGGTTGCCCGCGAACTTCTCGGTGTCCCAGCCGACGCTGTGGTACTCCGGCTTGTCCTCCACCTCAAGCTCCAGGATGTAGCTCACGAGCCCGTCCAAGGCGAGCACGGCGCCGGCCACCACGGACATCACCGAGTTGGCCGGGCCGAGCGCGGTCTCCGCGAGCTTGACGAGCTGATCCGCGGCGGACTTGCCACCGCCCACAGACGCCAAGCCCGCGGCGGCGAAGAGGATCGCTGAGCCGCCGCTCAACAGCGCCACGACGCCGCTGAAGGCCCAGTTCATGAGGTCCATCGCCCACTGGTCCTCGGCCTCATCGTAGGGGAAGGTGCAGCCCCAGCCGATGACGTACAGACAGGCGCAGAGGGAGCTGGAGAGCCGCCCCAGCCGCTTCCGCTCCGTCTCCTGGGCGTACACGCTCAGGGGCAGCAGCATGGCGTAGAGCACCTGGGCGACCTGGGCGACCATGCCGCCGATGCGGGAGTAGGTGGCGTAGGCCTCGGACTCGCCGAGCTTCGTGCTCACGTTGAGCTGCAGGCCCCGGCTCAGCGGGGAGGGCACGGGGAAGATGTCCTGCCAGCCGAGCTGATCCCAGCCTTGGGTGCCGTTGGGCAGAGGCGCCTGGCCGGTGAACAGCTTCACGACCATGGTGGTCGGGATCGCCAAGAGCAAGGCCCCGGCGTCGAGCAGGGTGAGCGCGCTCCCCCCGGCGAACTTCTTGTACAGACCCGTGAGGATCGGGATGTTCACCTCTTTGCACAGCACCTCGTTCACCAAGACGGCGATGAGGTCAGACGCCACCTCACACACCCCCTTGAGGATGTCCCGCACCGCGCCCAAGGCGGCGTCGACGATGGCGTCGGTGGTCAGGAGCAGGATGTTCTTGAAGGTGAAGTTGCCGTTCTTCCAGAGGTTCACGAGCCCCGTGCCGAACTCGGTGAGCGCGCCCTTCACGTCGTTCCAGACGTTCTCGATCGTGTTGAGCACGGTCTTGAAGGCGTCCTCGATCGGCGTCTCGGAGATGGGCGGCGCGGCGTTGGTCACCCCACCGTGCTGAATCTGGTAGCTCGAGAAGGTGCCGCCGCCGCTGTGCGTCAGCCAGTCCATCGCGTCGCTGCTGTTGGGCGCGGCGTTCGTGATGGCGTTGGTCGCCACGGCCTGCAGGTCTTGATCCGGCAGGTCCGCCGCGCGGAGCAGGAGCGCCTTGGTCTTCACGATGGCCGCGTCAAACACCACCTCGATCACCTCCGCGGCGCCGTTGGCCATGGCGGCGAAGTAGAGGAGGCTCTGTTTGCCCATGTTCGAGACCACCTTGTGGGTGTTCACGATGTCGTCCCAGGAGAACAAGAAGCCGATGAACTTGATGATGTCCTCAAGCACCATGCCGATGGTCTTGAACACCCAAGAGATGATCTCCAGGACCTCGGTGATCGTGCGGATGACGAACTTCACGATCTGCTCGCCGATCTTCACCGCGAACTGCCACACCTTCTCGACGGCGTTCTCGATGGGCTCGATGACGTAGTCGTAGACCGCGTCGCCGACGTTCCGCAAGAACTGCATCACGTCGCCCGCCGCCGTCTCGATGGCGTCGCCGATGTTGCCGATCACCGAGAAGCTCACGACCTTGGCCTGTTTGGCGCTCGGCGTGGCGTCGGCGCTGCCGTCGGCGTCTTGGCTGCCGTCCGCGGGCAGCCCCGGCGCGATCTGGGTGAGGAGCTGGTTGAGGCTGTCTTGGGCCTGCTGCACGGCGGTCGGGTCGGCGTCTTGCGGCACGATCTTCGTGCCGTCGGGGTAGGTCCAGGTGGTGATGTCGGGGTTCGCCGTCACCCGGTCGAGGAGCGCCTGGCGGAGCTGCGCTGAAGGGTCGGCCACGATGGGCGCGTCGAGCAGCTCCGAGCGCAGGGTGAACACCGCGGTGCCGAGATCGGTGATCTTGTTGATGATCGTCACCGCGCCCGTCGCGTCGGTCTGTAGCTCAAGGGGGTGATCCGTGTCGTTGTCGAGCTCCATCCAGTAGCCGTTCACCATCACCCAGCTCCAGGCCGAGGCGTTGAGGCGCACGGTCTGGTCGACGAGGGGCTGCTTGTTGGCGTCCAAGAGCTTGATGACGGTGGTGTAGCACTGGAACTCTTGGGCGGTGTCGAGCGACGGCAGCACCTGATCGCTCGCGGACCAGGCCGTGCTCTGCGGGTCACGCCAGAGGTGACCGATGAGGGAGTTGTTTGACGTCGTCACAAAGAGCTCGTCGCTCGACCGGCGGCGGTTCACCCGCGGCGCCATCTGCGCCACGTTGCGGTAGAGCGTCATCGGCGTGGTCCAGGCCGGCTCGTCGCCTTGGGCGCCGCTCAAGTACACGAGCTCCTGGTTGTTGTTGAGGCCCCACAGCGCGATCTTCTGGCGGTCTTGGTGGGCGACGACGGCCGAGAGGCGCTGCACCTCGGCGTCACCCCGCACGAGCTCCGCCGTGGCGTTGTTCTTCTGGTTGTGGGCCCGGAACTGATACAGACCGTTCGAGGCGCCCACAAACACGGCGCTGTCCCCGGCCCCGGCGGGGTCGGGCAAGACGGCGAGGCAGGTCGCCCCGGTGGGCGGGGTGAGGGAGCGGCTGAAGATGGCGCCGGGGGTGTTGTCGCGGAGCGCCTGGGGGAAGTTCTGCGCGACCACAGGCATCGTCGAGTAGTCGGGCTCGGGGATCGACGAGAAGCTCAGGCGCGTGGTGCAGGCGTTGTCGAT
>JAKLKD010000231.1 GCA_023150845.1 Myxococcota bacterium
AACGTACTCACGACCCATGTTCGTCAACTCTCAAGATACCAACGTACTTACCAGCCGAACCCCCTCATTGACCCGTACTTCCGCGTACTTCCCAGTACTTCCCAAGCTCGTTTGGTCAACGATTGTTCGCGCCTCTTCGCCATCAATCGGCAAGCCTAAAGGCACGCCCCGGCCAAGCCCGACCGGCGGCGCATCACCCCAACCCCGGACGCACATGCCCACCCATCCGAAGACGGACCCCTCTACCGCCGACCCCTACGAGCCCATCGCCCGGCTCCAGCTCCGCGCGGCCCTGTTCGCCGCCCCCGACACGCTCGTCACCGCCAAAGAGTTCGCCCGCGCCATGGGCGTCCGCCGACTGTCCGCGAGCCAGCGCCCCGCGACCGCCCGCCCCATCGGCGGCAGCCTCCGCGCCCCCTTCCGCGACTGGCTGGAGGCCATCGGCGCCGCCTCAACCCCCAAACGCTACAGAGGAGCCCCATGAACAAGCCTCGCTACAAGCGCCCCGCCGCCATCGATCTCGGCGATCTTCACGTCTCGATCGTGCGCGGCCCCAACGCCGAGGGCCGCTGGTACTGGCGCGCCCGCGACGCCGACCGCGCGACCGTGTGGACCGGCTGGGCCACCCGCGATGAGGCCGCCCGCGAAGCCGCGGCGATCCTGGCCCGGCCTAAGCCAGTCGTCGCCGCAGCCATACAGACGAAGCACGCATCCACGATGGGGGAGGTGCTCGACTTGTGGTGGAGCGTCATTGAGGGGGACACGGTGCTCCGGGCGCCGACCAAACGCTGCTATCTCACTCGTCTCCTCTGGCTCAGACGTCTCCTGGCCCATGTCCCCGTGTCGGGGATGAACCGAGCGGCTCTACAGGGCTATCTCTCGAAGCGCATCGAGGAGGGAGCGGCGCTCAGGTCCATTTATGGCGAGCTCATCTCGTTGCGCCATGCGTGGCGCATCGGCGTTGAGCGTGAGCTGATCCCCAATCGGCCGCTGCCGAGCCTCAAGCTGCGTATCGACCCAAAGGTCTACGTCGCTAACCACCGCACCCCAACTGAAGAGGAGGTCACCCGCGCGCTCGCGGAGCTCCCCAGCGAGGTGGCGCTGACCGTTCAGCTCCTGGCTGCGACCGGCGCACGGCTGGGTGAGGTGATCGGCCTGCGTCGCAACGACCTCGACCGGGCGCGCGGCACCTTGCGCCTCGACGGCAAGACCGGCCCCCGTGGCTTTCCCGTCACCGAGGGCCTCCTCTCCCTGCTTAGTGACCGCCTCGACGGCACAGACGCGCCCGTCCTTCACTTTGACGTGAAGGAGCCCCGCGGCCTGATTCGCGTTCAGATCTCACGCGCCTGCGCCCGCGCGGGCGTGCCCGAGTTCACCCCACACGGTCTCCGCCGCATGGCCGTGGATCGTATGGCCCGCGCGGGCGTCGAGCCTTCTGTCGCGGCGAGCATCACCGGACACGACCCCAACGTGATGCTCCAGCACTACCGCGCGGTCTCCGACGACGACCTGCGCCTCGTCGTCCAGCGGGCCGACCTCGGCTGGTTCGCCCGCGCCCTCCATCCCGCCCTGGAGACTGTATGAGCCCGCCCAAACGCCCGAGCCCCTTCCGCCTGCGTGGCCTCTCCTACAGCGTCGTGCGCGGCCCCAACGCCGACGGCGAGTGGTACTGGCGCGCCCGCGACAATGAGGGCCGCACGGTCTGGACCGGCTGGTCAAAGCGCGTCGCCTTGCTCCAGCGCGCGCCGGGAGCGGTCTCTGAGCCGCCGTCTCTGCGCACGGTCGCCGAGCTCGTCCAGCGGTGGTTGGAGGCGCGGGAGGGTGACCCCCAGCTCAAGCCCGAGACCTTGGTGAGCTACGCCACACGCGCCAAGGGTGTGCTCGCGCTGGTCGGTGAGGAGCCGCTCACCGAGCTTGGCCCGGCGTTCATGGAGCGCCTGCGCGACCGCCTGGTCGCCGCGGGGCTCACCCAGCGCGGCGTCCACGCCCGGCAGCGCCTCGTCCGCGCGGCGGCGCGGTGGGCGGCGGCGGAGGAGCGCCTCACACACCGACCCCTGCCCGTGGTGCGCCTGCGCAGCGCAGAGCGGGTCAACTCGGACTACACCCCCACCGAAGATGAGGCCCTCGCGGCGCTGCGTGAGATGAGGGGTGAGACCGCCCTCGCCGCGACTGTGCTGGCCATCACCGGCGCGCGGGTGAGCGAGGTGGTGCACCTCACGCGCGGTGACCTAGACCTCTACGGCGGCTGGCTGCGCCTGCGCGGCAAGACCGGACCCCGGCGTTTCCCCCTCGTCGCTGAGCTGCGGACGCTGCTGGTAGATCGGGGTCGCGGCGGCGCCAAGGAGCCGGAGCCCGAGCACCCCGACGCCCCGCTGTTTCGTTGGCCGATGCGCGCGCCAGAGGACGCCATCCGAGACCAGCTCGCCCTCGCGTGCCGCCGCGCCGGGGTTCCCCGGTTCACGCCGCACGGCCTTCGCCGCATGGTCGTGAACCGGATTCTACGCGCTGGCGCAGACATCACCGCCGCGGCTGAGCTGATGGGCCACTCCCCGAGCGTGATGCTCTCGTACTATCGCCGCGTGTCCAGTGACGACCGCGCGGCGGGTGTGGCCCAGGCAGGCTTGGGGCAGCCCTTGGCGGTGGCGGGCGCCCCGATGAGCTCGGGGCACAGATCTCGGCACAGCAGACGATAATAAAGGTTACTCCTTGGTTACCGGAGTCGCTCCAGAAACAGCGTGTCCAACCTAAGCTCCTCCAGCGAGGGGCAGCGCCCGGGGCAAACTCACTCCTCGGCGGTGATGACCGGCGGGCGCAGCGGCGGCGCGCCCTCGGCGGCCCAGAGGGCCTCGCTGACGCCACCCTCGGCGGCGATCTGGCGGTACACGGAGAAGGACTCCCGCGGCACCCGGCGCCAGCCGTCGGCGTAGTTCACCTGGACGAGGCCAAAGCGGGCGTCAAAGCCCTCGGCCCACTCAAAGTTGTCCACCAGCGACCAGTGGTAGTAGCCGCGCACGTCTACACCGGCTGTGCTCAGCAGGGACAGCTCACGGAGGTGGCTCACCAGGGCGTACTGCCGGACGGTGTCGTCTAGGTTGGCGTCGGCGACGCCGTTCTCCAGGATGTAGATCGGGGCCCCGTAGCGGCTCCAGGCCTCGTTTACGACGTCGCTGAGCCCCCTGGGGTAAAGCGCCCAGTTGAGGTCGTTCACCAGCTCAGCGGGGTCGCTGGGGTCGTTGGGGTGGATGATCGGCGCGCCGAGGTTGGAGGGGGAGACCTCGACGTAGAAGCGGCCGTAGTAGTTGATGCCGACGTAGTCTTGGCTGCCCTTGAGGCCGGGGATCTCCTGGGAGAACTCCGTGTTCGTCAAGGCGAAGGTGCCGGTGTGTACGGCGTCGAGCATGTCCCAGATGAAGGCCTCGGCGACCATTGTGGCGCCGATGCGGTCGAAGGGGGACCACGAGCGCCAGGGCTCAAAGGCGCGGGTGTGCTGGGTGAAGCCGACCTCGACCTTGGCGCCCCGGGCCGCGGCGTCCTCGTGCAGGAGCTTGTAGGCGACGGCGTGGGCCTCCAGCAGCCTCGCGGCGACCGGGGCCACGGCCGGGGGGCCCGCGCGGCGCTCCAGGGGAGGGAAGATGCCCTCCAGGTAACCGTTGAAGAGGTACACCATCGGCTCGTTCAGGGTGCACCAGTGGGTCGCCCGGGGGCCGAAGTGTTGAATGACGGCGCGCACAAAGGTCGTCCAATGCTCCAAGGCGTCGTCGCGCTCGAAGCCACGTTTGCCGTCGCGCTCCTCCCAGAGCCAGGCCGGGGTCGAGAAGTGGAAGAGCGTGACCGAGGCCCGCATGTCGAGCTCGTCGAGGGTGTCGAAGACGCCGTTGTAGAAGGCGATGGCCTCGGGGTTGGGCTCGGTCATGCCGGGCTCGGGGAAGAGCCGCGCCCAGTCCACGGAGAAGCGGAACGAGGTGTGGCCGCCTTGGCGGGCGAGCTTGAGGTCCTCGACGTAGAGCTCGTCAAAGTTCGACTTCTTGAGCCGCACCTCCTCGGAGTAGGCCGTGATCTTGGCGATGTGGCCCGGCGTCGCCACCCCGGGGATGGCGCTGTGCTCGGCGCGGTTGTTCGCCGCGGCGTCCCGCTCAAACACCGTCCAGTCCGAGGGCTGCTGGTGCTCGACCTGCTGGGCGGCGATGGCCGTGCCCAGCTCAAAGCCCCGGGGCAGAGGGAAGGGGCCCCGGGCGTCGGGGGCGCTCACCCGATCACCGCCGCGTCCAGGCGTGAGCACGAGGAGGAGCACGACGGGGAGCAGGACGAGCACGTCAAAGACGAGCATCATCACGATCAGGCGGCGGCGCTGCATCGAGGACTCCGCAGGAGGGAGGCCCATTAGAGCACGACGGCCCCCGACGTGCGGCGATCCGGCGCACCGCCCGGCGCCGGATGGCGTTATGAGGCCGACACGAGGCGACCCATGAGCACGCTGCAGATCCTCCAGGACCACCACCACATCGTCGGCCGCGCGCGGGAGCTGACCGCCTTGCTCGCCTGTGTGCGCGCCGAGCGCCATGTGCTCCTGGAGGGCCCCGTCGGCGTCGGCAAGACCGCCATCGCCCGCGCCGTCGCCGACGCCTTGGGCCGCGGCCTCGTGCGGGTGGACGGCGACGGCCGCTACTCCGAGGCCCGCCTCGTCGGCCAGTTTGACCCGCCGATGGTGCTGGAGCGTGGCTATGTGCCCGAGGCCTTCCGCCCGGGGCCTCTGGTGCGCGCGATGCAAGAGGGCGCCGTGCTCTTGCTCAACGAGCTGAACCGTATGCCCGAGGGCGTGCAGAACGTGCTCCTCCCGGCGCTGGACGAGGGCCTCGTCTACGTCCCGCACTACGGTGCGGTGCGCGCCGCGCCGGGCTTCTTGGTCCTCGCCACGCAGAACCCCGCGGAGTTTGTGGCGACGGCGGATCTCTCCGAGGCGCTCCTCGACCGCTTCGAGCTCGTGCGCCTCGACTACCAAGGCGCCGATGAGGAGGCGCAGATCGTGCGCCAGGAGGCCCGCTGCGCGCCGAGCGAGGCGATCATCCGCGAGGCCGTGAACATCACCCGGGCCACCCGGGCCGACGCCCGCTTCCGCCGCGGCGCCTCGGTGCGCGCCGCCGTCGCCATCGCCGACCTCGCCGCCCAGCTCGACGGCGACGTGTCCCGGGCCGCGGAGCTCGCCTTGCCCACCCGCGTCGAGCTCGTGGAGGAGCGCAGCGGCGACCTCCAGGCGCTCCTCGATGAGCTCAAAAAAAAAAGCAGCCCGATGAGCACAGCGACACCGCGCTGAAGCCGACGCTCAACCTCACCCAGAGCGCCACCCAGAGCTACAAGCGCGACCCCAACGACACCACGGCGCCCTACTTTGAGGGCCAAGACCTGGAGTCGGTGGACGCCAAGCTCCCCGCGGGCTGGGAGGCCGCCCAGCACCTCCACCGCCTCAAGAAGACCTTAGGCGAGGGCAAAGCGCTCAAGATCGTCACCGAGCGCGCCATCGACGCCGTGCTGCAGCGGGCCCGGGCCTACCTCCGGCACACCTCGCGGCCGACGCGGCTCGTGGTCGGCGCCTGGCCCGACGAGGGGGAGCTCGACACGCTGGCGACCTTAGAGAACCCGCCGCGCCCCCGGCGGGACGGCCGCCGCGCGCCTTATGACGCCGAGGACCTCGTCCTCACCCGGCGTGACCCCCGAGACGCCGACGTGGTCGTGATCCTCGACATGAGCCTCTCTATGACCGGGGAGAAGATCGCGCTCACGGCGGTCTCCGCGGCGATCTTACACATGAAGCTTGAGGCCGTCGGCGTCGTGGCCTTCGACACCACGGCGACGACGCTCGTGCGGGTCGGCGAGGTCGTCAGCGCCCGGGAGCTCGTGCGCCGGGTGCTCATGGTCCCGGCCCAGGGCTACACCCACATCAGCGCGGGCTTAGAGGCCGGGCTGCACGAGCTGCGCCGCTCCAAACGCCGGGAGCGGGTCGGGCTCTTGCTCAGCGACGGCATCACCAACGTCGGCTGGGATCCGGTGAAGGTCGCCGCACGTTTCCCTTGCCTACACGTCGTGCAGCTCGGCCGCGACCTCCCCCAAGGCAACCGCGCCTGCCGCCAGATGGCCATGGCCGGCCGAGGGCGCCGCTTCCACGCGCCGACCACCGTGGCGCTCCCCGGCGTCGTCAAGCGCGTGATTCGTGAGGTCTTTCGGAGCTGAATAAACCATCTCTACAAAATCCCTGAACTTTCCTCTATGGTGAGCTCGTCGCCAGGAGGGCGTGATGGGACCAAGAGGGTTCATCGGGTGGTGTCTAGTCAGCGTATCGTTCGGGGGCTGCATCCAGCCGGAGGGTGACGGCGACGGCGGGGAGGACTCGTCCGCCGACGACACCGGCGGCCCCTGCACGACGCGGTGGTGGTTCCCGGACGCGGACGGCGACGGCTTCGGCCTCCAGGAGGGCGCCGCCGAGGGCTGTGAGCCGCCCGACGAGGGCTACGCCGATGAGGCCGGGGACTGCGACGACGCCGAGCCGACGGTCTACCCCAACGCCGCGGAGCTCTGCGACGGCCTCGACAACGACTGCGACGGCGACAGCGCGGATCTGGGCCTCGTCACGTTCTGGGCTGATGGGGGCGCGGGGGAGCCCTATGAACGAATGCTCAGCGGCAAGCTCCTCGCTTTGACCGAGCCCGGCACCTTGCGGCTCTGCGACGGCGCGCACGCCGGGCAGCTCCGGATCAGCGCGGTCGGGCTCACCGTTGAGGGCCTCGGCGGCGCGGCGAGCACGAGCCTCGACGCCCAAGGCGCGGGCAGCGTGGTGAGCGTCGAGGTCGGCGCCGAGGTGACCCTGAGCGGCCTCACGCTCACCGGCGGCGAGGCGACCCGGGGTGGGGGGCTGACCTGCCTCGGCGGCGCCGTGACCCTCTCCGGAGTCACGATCGCCGAGAACCACGCTGAGGACGGCGGCGGGCTCAACGCCGAGCAGGGCTGCGCGCTCCTCGCCCAAGACGTCACCCTGCGCGACAACCGCGCCGATGAGCTCGGCGGCGGCGGGCGCCTCGACAGCGCGGGGCTCGTCGCCGTCGGGCTCACCCTCTCCAACAACAGCGCCGGGGAGGAGGGCGGCGGGCTCTACGCCCAGTCGAGCAGCATCACCGGGGACAGCCTCACCGCGACGGGCAACCGCGCGCCCCTGGCCGGGGGCATGTCCTGGGTGGGGACGTCGGGCGTCTTGGGGCAGCTCACCCTCAGCGACAACGTGGCCGAAGACGACGGCGGCGGGCTGTTCTTACGCGACGCGACCTTGACCGCCGAGGCGGGCCTCGCCTCGGGGAACTCCAGCGACAACGCCGGTGGCGCGTTCTTGACCGCGGGGACGAGCCGGGTCACCCTCACGAACACCTTGATCACCGGGAACGGCGCGCGGCAAGGCGCGGGGCTGTGGCTCAACAGCGCCTCAAGCCTCACCTGGACCGGCGGCGGCTGGGCCGAGAACGCCCCGGACGACGTCTACCACGGGGGCCAGTCATGGTCTCTGGAGGGCAGCGGCGGCGGCACCTGCGGCGGGGCGACCTGCGCGACGAACTGAGGCGCCGGGCGGGGCCTGGGCTGGGGTAAACTCCCGCCATGCCCTCCGACGACCCGCGCCACGAGCTGGCGCTCACGATCCCGCAGGCCACGGTCCTGCTCCACCGCGCCTACGCCCAGCTCCTCCGGGCGTTCGGCCATGACGCCGCCCTGGTCACCCCAGACGGCCCGCTCCCCGAGGTGCGCGCGGTCAACCTCACCCTGCGGCGCCGCGGCGTGCTCCGGGCGTCGATGTCCGGCGCGGGGCCGAGCGTGATCGACGCCGTCGATGAGGCCGCGCGCCGCGCCGTCGCTGACGCCCGCTACGGCGGGGCGCTCTGCGCCGCGGAGCTGCACCAGCTCGACCTCGAGCTCTGGGTGAACGTCGGGATCGAGGACGTGACCGAGCGCGATCCCAAGCGCCTCGCGCGCCTCCTGCCCAACGGTGTGGTCGGCGTCGAGCTGCAGCTCGGCGACAAGTCCGCCTACTTTAAGCCCTCCGTGGCCTTGACCTCGGGGCTCACCACACCGGACCTGCTCCTGGGCCGCCTCTCCCGCAAGGCGGGGCTGCCCCGCGGGGCCTGGCGCCGGGCGGGGGTGACGCTCCGGCGCACGCACTGGCGGCACTTTGTGCTCGACGAGGGGGAGCGCGCCGTCGAGCTGCGCCGCTTGCGGCCGCACCCGGAGCCCGCGCTCAGCCGGGAGACGCTCACGACGATGCTGGAGGGCGCCTTGGCGCGGCTCCTCCGGGTGCAGCGCGCCGACGGCAGCTACGCCTACCAGTACGACGCCCGCACCGACACCTGGGACAAAGGCGCGTTTAACCTCGTGCGCATGGCCGGCTCGGCCTACGGCGTCTCACGGGCGGCGGCGTTTTTGCCCAAAGGCCACCCGCTCCAAGAGCCCGCCGCGCGCAGCGCCCGCCGGGCCCTTGACTTCTTGTTGGCCCGGGCGACGCCCTTCTCGCACGCCCCCCACGCGGACTACATCGCCCAGGGGCTCCAGCCCAAGGAGCGAAAGACCGGCAAGCTCGGGGCCTTGGCGCTCACGGTCCTCGCCTTGGAGTATGGCGAGCTGCCCAGCACCCACGGCGAGGCCCGGCGGCGGCTCGTGGACGGCCTGCTCACCATGCAGCGCGCCGACGGCCTGTTCCGCTGCAGCGTCGGCGTCGAAGAGACCGGCGACGAGTCCAACCAGGATTTTTACCCTGGCGAGGCCCTGCTCGCCTTGGCCGGGGCCGTGCGGCTGGGGGAGACGCCCCGGGCGCCCTTCGGAATGCTGCGCGCCCTGCGCCACTACCAGGCTCGTTTCGACCGCGCGCCGACGAGCGCCTTCGTGCTCTGGCAGTCCGACGCCTGGCGCTGCTTCTTGGAGCGGCTCTGGGAGAGCGACCGCCCCACGCCCTGGGCGACCGAGGAGCAGGCCGAGGGCATCCGCGACTTCATCTGGGCCCAGATCGAGCTGCTCCTGGCGAGGCAGGTCACGCCGCGTCGGGGCGTCGATCCCCAGCGGGTGGGCGGCTTCGCGACGGGGAGCGCCTCCCCCACGGCGGCGAGCACGGTCTACGCCGAGGCCATCGCCCGCGCCGCGGGGCTCGCGGAGCTCTGCGGTGACCTCCCCCGCGCCCGGCGCTACGCGGAGGCGGCCCGCCTCGCGTTCGGCTTCGCCGCCCGGCTCTACCTCTGGCCCTGCCAGCGCCCCCTGTTTGTCCGGCCGGAGCTCACCTTGGGGGGCTCGACCCTGGACCTCAACGGCTTCATCCTGCGCAACGACTTTGAGCAGCACCTCATCACGGCGATCATCGCGGCCTTAGAGACGGACACGCTCTGGCGGAGGTGAAGCCCAGAGACAAGAACCCCCGCGTCGAGTGCATCGACGCGGGGGAGCTTGTTGCCCTGATCAGCGAAGCTGACCGGGAAGGGCGACTACCAGTCGTCGCCGCCGCCGCCACGGCCGCCGCGGCCGTAGCCACCGCCGCCGCCACCACCGCGACCACGGCCACCG
>JAKLKD010000232.1 GCA_023150845.1 Myxococcota bacterium
CGCCCCGCGCGCCCCCGCCCGGCCCGTGCCCACCGTCGATGACGAGGCCACCCTGCGCCGCACCGCCGAGGACCTCGCCCGAGAGGACGAGTGGTCCGGCGAGGTCGCCACCCTCATCCGAAACCGCCCTGGCGCCGTGACCGCGGCCGCGCCGCCCAAGGCCCCGGCGCCCAAGGCCCCGACCCCACCTCCCACTCCGCCGCCGAAGCCGACGCCCGCGCCGAAGCAGGCCGCCGCCCCCAAGGTCGTGGCGAAGGTGACCCCCGACGTCGAGGAGGAGCTCGTCCTCGACGACCCCACGGCGAACGTGCCCGGCGGCGCCGCCCAGCTCACGAAGGCCCTCGCGGAGAAGGCCCCGGCCCCCAAGAAGGCCGCCCCGGCGCCCAAGAAGGCCCCTGTGGAGGCCCCGCCCCAAGAGCGCTCGATCCTCGGGCCCGTCGCCTTGGCCCTCGTGGCCGGGATGATGGTCGGCGCCCTCGTGGGCGGCCTCGGCGGCGGGATCATCGGGTCGCGGCTGTTCCCGACGACCGTCGAGGTGGCGCCGCCGCCGCTGCCCGCGCCGAGCCTCCGCCTCAGCGCGCCCCCAGGCTCGAAGGTCACCCTCGACGGCGAGGCCCTCATCCTCAACAACGACGGGGAGGCCGAGGTGCCGCTCACCGCCGGGGACAAGGTGACCCTGCGCGTCGAGCCGACCGGCGGGAGCCCCTACGAGGAGCGCCTCACGCCTGAGCCGGGCCAGATCTGGGTGGTCCAGATCGTGCCTTCGACGCTCTCTACAAAAGCCTCCAAACGCTGAGCGTCGAATGTCCGCTGCTCCCCAAGACCTGGGACCTGTGAAGCTCGACCCCTTGCCCTTGGCCGCCATCAAGGCGCTGCGGCCCCGTCAGTGGGCGAAGAACGCCTTCGTGTACGCGGCGCTGTTCTTCTCGTTCAACTTCACCGTGCCCGAGCAGGTGATGCGGGCGAGCCTGGGGTTCTTGGCGTTCTGCCTGATCTCCAGCACGGGCTACGTCTTCAACGATCTGCGCGACGCCGAGGCCGACCGCCTGCACCCCAAGAAGCGCCTGCGGCCCATCGCCTCGGGCGCCGTCTCGCCGGGCCTGGCCTGGGGCATCATGGTGGCCTGCTTCATCGGCGGGTTCGGCCTGGCCTTGGCGGTGTCGCCGAGCTTCGCCGCCGTGGCCCTGCTCTACTTCGTGACGACCTTCTCCTACACGCTGATCTTCAAGAACTTCGTGATCTTGGACATCATGCTCCTCGCCGCGGGCTTCTTGTGGCGTGCCGTGGCCGGGGCCGTGGCCATCGACGTGTTCATCTCGCCTTGGCTCCTGCTGTGTACGGGCTTCTTGGCCCTGTTCATCGGCTTCAACAAGCGCCGGGGTGAGCTGATGCTCCTGGAGGAGGGCGCGTCGAAGCACCGCAAGAACCTCTCGGAGTACAGCCCGGCGCTCCTCGACGAGTTCCAGGCGATCACCACCTCGGGCACGGTGATCAGCTACGCGCTCTACACCGTGCTGGCCTCGCCGACGCCCTACCTCTTGGCCACCCTGCCCTACGTTCTCTACGTCATCTTCCGCTACATCTACCTGGTGCAGAGCGGCGGCGACGGCGGCGACCCCAGCGGCACCCTCACCCGGGACAAGCCGATCCTCATCACCGGCCTGCTCTATGTGCTGACGACGATCCTCATCCTCGTCGCCGCCGGGCCGAAGGTGCCCTGAAGGGCGCTCAGCCCGGCTCGTTCGCCGAGAGGCTCAGCGCCAAGGTGAGCGCCTGGAGCGACGGCGCGCTGGCGAGCTCGACCAGGGGCTCGTGCTCATCCCGGTCGGCGTAGCGCACGACCAAAGGCAGGCCGAGCTGCTCGGCGGGGCCCGACGGGGCGCCGCGGGCAGCGGGCAAGGCCAGCTCAAAGGCGCGGCCAAAGAGCGCCGTCTCGTCCTCGACGCAGCGGAGGCGCTCCGGGCAGGCGTCCTCGCGGCCGATGTCGAGGTGGATCTTGAGCTGGGGGCCGAGCTCGATGGTGACGTGATCCCCAGGCATGAGCTGGTCGTCGCGCACCCGCACGGCGAGCAGCACCTCCCCGTGCCAGGTGCGCGCGGCGACGGAGACGGAGGAGTCCCGGGGGCCGCCCCAGACCTCGGGGTGGGTGACGACGTGGCCCGGCGAGCTGATGGCGACGGCGCGCTGGTGGCTCCACTCGCCGAGGTCGCCGTCGAGGTCGGCGTTCAGCGGGCTCGACGGGATGGCGTCGACGCTGCGGAACTCGGTGTCGAGGAGCTCGAGGGTGTCCTCGTCGAGCTCACCCTCGTTGAACAGGCCGACGGCGAACACCCGAGAGACGCCGTGGGCGATGGGGATCGGCGAGCCCATGTGGGGGAGGTGCAGGAGGAGCTTGTCGTCGCGGCTGAACAGGCGGAAGCCGTCGCCGGGGCCGTCCCGCTCGTCCGTGGTCACCATCGCCGGGGCGTCGGTGACCAGGGAGGTGACGACGTTCTGCCAAGGCAGCAGCAAGGGGTTCGCCTCGCCGCGGCGCGAGGGGCGCCAGAGGCCGTCGGCGTTGAGCACGACGAGGCCCGGGGCGTAACGTAAGACGGGGTCGCGGCGGGGGTCGTCGAGGCGCACGAGGATCGAGGCCCGGCTGTGGTCGCTGAGCTCGATCGCCGCGAAGCCCAAGGTGGGCAAGGCGCCCTCGGCGACCAAGGCGGGCGGGAGCTCCGCGACCTCCTCCGCGCTCATGCAGCCGAGGAGCAAGAGGCTCAGGCCGAGCACACCGCCTCCAGCATGGCGTCGATGGGCGGGCCCTCGGTGACCGCGGCGCCGAGCCGGGCGAAGCGCACCCGCCCGCCGGGGCCGACGACGAACCAGGCGGGGAGCTGGCGAGGATCGCCGTCCAAGCGGCCCTGGCCGTGCTTGAGGCCCTCGGCGAGCTCAGGCAGGCCCCCGAGCGCGAGGGACCGCGCCGTGCCGACAAGCGCCCGGTCGATGCCGACGCCCCAGGCCTCAAAATGAACCCGGTCGGGGTCACAGAGCACAGGGAAGAGCAGGTGGTGGCGGGGCACAAAGTCCGTCGCGACCTCGAAGGGGGAGGTCGTGATCACGAGCACCTGGGCGCCGACGACGTCAAACTCGGCGTAGCGGGCCTGGAGCTGGGCCAAGGCGGCGCGGCAGAACGGGGAGCCGAGGTGCCGGACAAAACACACGGCGACGGGGTGGCGCTGCGCGGCGCCCAGCGCCACGGGCAGGCCAAAGACCGGCTGGCCGTCGAGCGGTGGTGCGATGTCTCCGACGCTGAGCATCCGACGAACTCCATCACGGACGGGGCGTTATACCCGAGGTCTGGGGGGGACGGCCACTGCTCTGTAGGGTATGAAGAAGCTTCTGGAGGCCCGATGTTCTTCACCCTGCTGTTCGCTTGTGTAGGCGCCGACGACGTGAGCGACAAAGGCGACGACACCGCCGCTGAGATCGTGTCAACGCCTGAACCCCCTGCGCCCCCCGCGTATTCAGGCGGAGAGTGTCCGGAGATCGTCGACGGCCTGAACGAGGGCTTCATGTCCGCCGGTCAGGAGCGCAGCTTCTACGTCAAGCTCCCCGAGACCCCCGAGGGCGCGCCGCTCATCTTCGCCTGGCACTGGCTCGGCGGCACGGCGGCGCAGATCATGTCCTACATGCGCCTCGGCGACTGGGCCGAGCAGGGCGCCATCGTCGTGGCCCCGAACTCCTGCTGCGGCACCTTCGAGTGGAGCTTCACGGCGAACGACGACCCCTCCATCGACCTCACCTTCTACGACGACCTGCGCGCCTGCGTCAACGAGCAGTTCAGCCCCGACCTCAGCCGCGTCTACACGACGGGCATGAGCGCGGGCGGCCTCTGGACCTCGTACCTGCTCATGCACCGCGCCGACTCCTTGGCCGCCGCCGCCCCGATCTCCGGCGGCACCGCCGAGCTGATGGACTTCAACCCCCCGGCCCGGGCACTCCCGGTCCTGCTCACCTGGGGCGGCGAGGGCGACGTCTACGGCATCTACTCCTTCGACGTCGGCAGCCGCCAGCTCAGCGAGGACCTCCAGAGCCAAGGGAGCTGGGTCGGCCACTGCGTTCACGACGGCGGCCACACCATCCCCGAGGGCGCGACGGAGTACATCTGGCGCTTCTTCCAGGACGTGAGCTTCGGCGACCTCGACCCCAGCTACACCGCCCCCTTCCCCGAGCCCTTCCCCGCCTGGTGCGGCCTGCCGGAGTGATCCGTGGCGCGTCTCGGCGTCTTGACCTCCGGGGGTGACGCCCCGGGCATGAACTCCGCCATTCGGGCCATCGTGAAGCTCTGCGCCGCGCGTGGGGTCGAGGTGCTCGGCGCGGAGCAAGGCTACGAGGGCCTGATGGGCGGCCGCCTGCGCCCCCTGAGCCCCCGGGACGTCGACACCATCGGCTCCTTGGGCGGCACGGTCCTGGGCTCGGCGCGCTCGAAGGAGTTCATGCGCCCCGAGGGCCGGGCCTTGGCCGCGACGCGGCTGCGGGACGCCGGGATCGACGGCCTGCTCGTCATCGGCGGCAACGGCTCCTTGACCGGCGCCCACGTCTTGGCCGAGGAGCAGGGCGTGCGGGTGATGGGGCTCCCGGCCTCGATCGACAACGACCTCGGCTGCACCTCCTTGGCCATCGGCGTCGACACCGCGCTCAACACCATCGTCTCCGCCTGTGACCGGATCTCCGACACCGCCCGGGCCCACCGTCGGGCCTTCATCGTCGAGGTGATGGGGCGGCGCTGCGGTTACCTCGCCATGGCTGGGTCCGTCGCGGTCGGGGCCGACGCCTGCCTGTTCCGCGAGCGCGGCAAGCCCGAGGAGCAGCTCGTCGCCGAGCTCAGCGAGGTCCTGCGCCGGGGATTCGGCCCGGAGCGCGGCAAACAGATGGTGCTCATCCTCAAGGCCGAGGGGGTGGAGGTCCCGACGGAGAACCTCGTCTCCCGGCTCCAGGCCGTCGCCGACGCCGAGCTGCCCGGCGTCGATGTGCGGGCGACGGTGCTCGGGCACCTCGTCCGGGGCGGCGGCCCGTCCTACTACGACCGCCTCATCGCCGGGCGCCTGGGCGCGGCGGCGGTCGAGTCCCTCTTGGCGGGCCACAGCGACGAGATGGTCGCCTGGCAGCCCCACACGCCGGGCGGCCTGCCCACCTGGGACCCCGCCGTCGTTCGTTTCCCCCTGGCCCAGATGTTGGCCGAGACCGACGCCTTGCTCGACGGCTCCAGCGCCGTGACCCGCCGCCGGGTGCGCATGATGGAGGCGACCGCCGGGGTGATGGCGCTGTGAGCCCCCGCTGCACCGTGGAGAGGACCCCATGAAGACGATCAAAGAGGGCGGCCCGCCTGTCGTGATGATCTGCGCCAACAAGCGCCCCGAGGGCGCGCCGAAGCCGTCCTGCGGGCACCACGGCGCCGAGGAGCTGCGCGGCTGGCTCAAGGATCAGCTCAAGGCCGAGGGCCTCTGGGGCAAGAAGGTGCGGGTGCTCACGGTGAGCTGCCTGGACGTCTGCCCGAGCGCGGGGGTGGTCTGCTCCGTCAACGGCGGGACGACCTTAGAGCTCGCCGACGCGGAGCTCGACCGGGACGAGCTGCTGCGCCGCTGCCGCGCCCTCGCAGGGGGCTGAGCGGGGGCGGGCTCTCGGTGGGGTGACCGGCGGGGAGCGTTGGGGCGGCGCGAAGGTGTGGAGGTCGGACCCGGATCGTGTGGGGTCAGCGGGGGCGGGCGCTCGGTGGAGTGACCGGCGGGGAGCGGCGGGGCGCGGCGGGGCGGCGCGAAGGTGTTGGCGGTCGGGCCCTGATCGTGCGGGGCGAACGGGGGCGGGCTCCCGGTGGGGTGACCGGCGGTGAGCGTCGGGGCGGCGCGAACGCGTGGAGGTCGGACCCTGATCGTGATGGTGCTCGGGGTGTCTCTCGCGGGACCGCTCGCCCCGACCCGTCAAGGGTCGGGGGTCGCTGCGTCTCCGGCGACCTCTCGCGCGTCACGCGCTCCGGCCGCCTCCGAAGCTCCCGCGAGAGTCACCCGCTCACCCCACACGCGGGTCCGACCCCCACGCTGGTCGTGGGGACTCGGGCTCAAGGTAGGGCAGGCACAGCGGCGGCGACGGTGGCGACGGTGACGGCGGGGTGACCGTGATAACCTTGGCGGTCCCGATGGTTGGGAGCCCTGATGTCCGCCTCGACGACGCACACGCTGCGGGTGCTGCACCTCTCGGATCTGCATGAGCGGGTGGCCGTGGACGGCGAGCGGGAGGACCCCCGCAAGCTCAAGATCCGGCTCGGGCGCGCCAAGCGGTATCGGGTGCTCGGTCCGGAGCTGACAAAGCGGCTCGACGCCATCGTGAAGGAGCGGCGCCCGGACCTGCTCGTGTTCACGGGTGACCTCGCCGATTGGGGGCTCCACGAGGAGTACGTTGAGGCCGAGAAGCGGCTCGACGAGGTCGTGAAGCGCCTCGGCCTCACCTGGGACCGCGTGTTTTTTGTGCCCGGCAACCACGACGTGCAACGAAAGACGGACGAGTCGTGCTGGGCCGAGATGAGGCTGTTCGCGGCGGACCACAACCGCCGTGACGCGCTGAGCCGGTGGCTCGCGGGCGACAAGCCCCCCTTGGGCGCCCCGACGAGCGGCCTCGACCTCCCCGCCAAGCGCCAGAGCGGCTACCGCGGCTTCTTGGAGCGCGTCAAGCGCCCGGAGCTCCTCCCCGACGGCTCCCGTGGGCACCCCCGCCTGGGGTATCGGCAGACCTTGGCGCTGCCCGGCCTCCCGCCGGTCCACATCATCGGCCTCGACACGGCCTGGCTCGCGGGCGACGACAACGACCAAGGAAAGCTGCTGCTCACCGAGCATCAGGTGCTCTTGAACGCCACCAACCCCGACGACGGCGCGCCGCTCACCGGCCTGCGCCTCGCGCTGATGCACCACCCGCTCAGCGACCTGGGCGACGCCGCCGACGCGCACCGCCTGCTCAGCGACAACGTGGACCTCGTGCTGCATGGTCACCAGCACACCGCCGACGCCCACACCGCCTCCAACCCCAACCACACCCTGCGCACCCTCGCCGCGGGCAGCGTGTACGAGGGCGATGAAGAGGACAAGTGGGTCAACAGCTTCCACACCATCGACGTTGAGATGAACGCCGAGGGGGAACCGCTCCGGTACGTCGTGCAGTTCTACGCCTGGGCGCCTGTGGGCGGGCATTGGCATCCGCACGCCGCGCTGTACCGAGACGTCCCCGATGGCCGCCTCATCTGGGAGACCCCCCTCGGCCAAGCCCAGCCGCGCCCCGTCGTCGCCGTCGCCCCTCCGCCCGCCGACGCCCTGGCGAAGTTCATCGGCCGCGCCGAGCAGCTCGCGGCGCTCTCAGCGGCGCTGCTCCCGCCCACGGGCCAGGCCCAGGCCGCCGTCGTCTGCAACCTGCAGGGCATGGCGGGCGTGGGCAAGAGCTTCCTCGTCGAGCGCTTCTACGCCGACCTTCAGGCGCGTTTCCCCGGCGGCCACCTCAAGATCACCCTCGGCCACGACGCCGCGCCGACCGCCGACACGCTCTTGAGCGAGCTCGCCGAGCGCCTCGGCGTGCTTCAAGGCCCGGGCCGCGTGGAGGACCGCGTGGGCGGCGCCGCCTCGGCCGCCCGCCCTCTGCTGCACATTGACAACCTCGACGCCGAGGCCCAGGCCCAGGCCGCCGTCGCCTTGGTGCGCCGCCTGCCGGGCGTACCGATCGTGCTGAGCGGGCGTTACCACTTTGGCCGGGCGACGTCGGGCTGGCGGTTGGTGCCCGTCGCTCCGTTCTCTGTGTCAGACGCCTTGGCCCAGCTCCAGGCCGAGCTTGTGGCCGAGGTCGCTGCGCGGGTCAACGACGCTGACCGCCTCACCCTCGTCGGCGCCTTGGGCGGCCTGCCCTTGGCCATTCACCTCGCCGCGTCCTACCTGAACGCCGGGTATGAGGTGCGGGACTTCTTGGCCGAGCTTGAGGCCTCGGGCCTGTCGCTCACGCCCTTCACGGCGTCCGACACCGCCTACCTCGACCGCGCCGAGCGCGCCCTTCAGGCCACCTTTGAGCTGTCCTTGAAGGCGCTGCGGGTGGACCTGGGCGCGGAGGCCGACGCCGGGCTGCCCGCCGTGGCGGCCCTCGGCGTGGCGCCGCTCTCGGGCGTGGGGCGGGCGTGGCTGGAGGCCATCGTCGGCGCGCCGTCGGGCAAGGGGATCCGCTGGGTGAGCCTCGCGGTGAAGCTGGGGCTCGTGCAGCACGACCCAACGTCAGGCCGCTGGCGCGTACACAAGCTCTTGGCCGAGCACCTGAGACAACACACAGACGCCGACGCCGCCACCGCACAAATGGACGCCTGGGTGATGGAGCGGCTGCCCGCGGCGCCCGACGACACCCGCGGCGCGCGGTGGGGGGCCTTGCAGGCGGAGCACGAGGCCGTGGCGGAGTGGGTGGCGGGGCTCGACGGGGCGCGGGCGGTGGTGGGGGGTCTCTGGGGCTACGACTACGCCCGCACGAGCGGCCCCTACGCCGCCTGGCTCGGCGCCCTGGCGCGGGGGCTCGTGGGGTCGGACGACCCCGACATACGCTCACGCCTCCTCTGGCGCCAAGGAAACCTCGCCCGGCAGGCGGGTGACCTAGACCTCGCCTACCGCGCGGCCGAGGCCAAGGGGGCGCATGACGCCGCGCGGGGCCAGGATCGTGAGGTGGCCCTCGCCGCGGGGCTCCGCGCCGACATCCTCCAGGCGCGCGGGCAGCTCGACGAGGCCCTCCGCATCCGCAGGGACGAGGTGCTGCCCGTCTACGAGCGGCTCGGGGACGCGCGCTCCAAGGCCGTCACGATGGGCCAGATCGCCGACATCCACGAGGCGCGCGGGCAGCTCGACGAGGCCCTCCGCATCCGCAGGGACGAGGTGCTGCCCATCTACGAGCGGCTCGGGGACGTGCGCTCCAAGGCCGTCACGATGGGCAAGATCGCCGACATCCTCCAGGCGCGCGGGCAGCTCGACGAGGCCCTCCGCATCCGCCGGGACGAGGTGCTGCCCGTCTACGAAGCCCTCGGCGCTCGGCATAACCTGCTCATCGGCCAGGCCAACCTCGCCATCACCCTCCTCCGCACCCAACGGCCCGAGCACATCCCCGAGGCCCTCACCCTGCTCACCACCGCCCTCCAGAGCGCCGTGGACCTCAACTTTCCGGTGGAGGCCGAGCAGCTTCGTGGCCTCTTCCGCCAGCTCGGCCTCCCGCCGCCCCGCTGACGCCGCCTAGACGGCCCGGCGGCGCGTCAGCGGTCATCCTGGCGCCGACGGGGCGGCGCCCCGCGCCTCACTCCTCCGTCGGCGTCTTCACGCTCTTGTCCCGGCGATAGAAGAAGCTCTCCACCCGCCGCTTGTTGTTGTTGAACAGCGTGAGCAGGCGCGGCTTGGCGAGGTTGTGGGCGGCGACGGCCGCGAGCTTCTTGGCCTTGAGCCGACCGCGCGCCTCGTTCACCTGGGCGTAGGGCCTCGACGACCTCCGCCGCCAGCCGCAGCTCCGTGGTGGAGACCGCCGCGGCCATGTCCACATCCGCGGCGATGGCCGCCAGCACACCCTGCACATAGGCGGCCTGGGCGTCGTCGGGGGCGCCCTTCATGGCCTCGCTGGGGTTCTGGGGGAAGATGGCGACGTAGCGGGCGTCGCCGCGGTCGCCGCTGACCTCGACGAGCACCCGGCGGTTGACCTTGCTCATCTCCGCGCCCAGCACGGAGTCGGCGTAGCCCAGCTCCGCCGTGTTCGCGACCTGCTGGTCCCAGAGGCCCTGGTAGACGCTCTGCTCGGCGGTGAGCGCGTCGAGCTGCCCGCAGATATCGTTGTACACCTCGGCGGCCTTCGGCTGGCCCGTGAGCTGCAGCTTGAGCACACGCAGGTTCACCAGGATCAGCATCACCCCCATCTCGACCGTTAGATCCGCCATTTTGTTGTCCTCCCTTTGGGTTTGGCCTCAGACACGATCGTACTGACGCGCCCAGCATAGCACCGGCCCTTCGGATCGCCACCAAGATCACGTGCTCGACCGCAAGATCGGTCCAGAGGCGCTGCTTGGATCACCTGGCGATCGTCGGCCTCGGCCCGGCGGCGCTCCTGCACGACCTTGGGGAGCTCCCGAGGCGGCCCGGCAGCGCCTCTGGACGTTCTCCTCGATCCACTGAGTCCAGTGCGGAGGCGCTTCTGCACGACCTTGGCGATCTCCAGAGTCCGCCCGGAGGCGCTTCCGGGCGGGTTTTGTGATCGGCGGGGTGACCCCGGAGGCGCCTCCAGACGCATTTGGGGAAAAACTCGCCGTGTCGGGGGCAGACACCCTCTCTAAGGTTCGCGGCGATCGGCTCGTCGAGAGGGTCTCGGTCGGCTCAGCGTCGTTGGTCTCGCGCAAAGGCGCGAAGACGCAAAGACCTCGGCTTCGCCGCGACCGTCGGGGACACACCCAGCCCTCCGCTACGTCACGGCGACGGTCGGAGGCCCCACAGACCTCTTGGCGTCTTCGCGCCTTTGCGCGAGCTTCAGCGCCGCCGCGCCACGCCACCGAGGCCCCAACTCCAGATCAGCGACCCCGCATCCCCACTCCCCAACTTTTTTCGCCTCCCTCGCTTGCATCCGATCGCCGCATGAGCCATGCTCTGTATGTGCGGATCACCGCACCCGGCGGCCCCGCGCCCCGGCCTCTCTGCCAGCACCAAAAACACGAGAGCCCCCCGGTGTACCACCACCGAGGGGCTCGACAGGACACCGATGCTTCAACATCGCGCCCAATCACCCGGTATATGTGCCGGGCCCTCTCCTCATAACCGCCCGCCGCCCCTCGCCGAGCCCCCGCCCTGGCCCCCACGCCCCGGACCAGCCGCGTAACCCGCTCCGTAAGGCCACTTAGCGCCCTCCGCGTCGTCTCCGAACGGCGCTGAGCCCAGCCGCGCCCACGATCCTCCCCCTACGCTCCGGCCCCGGCTAGGCGTTGGGCCGATCCATGGCTTCCGGCCTCCGCACCGCGCCCAAGGTCGCCGCTGACCCATGGCGCAGCTCTGCCCGGCTCACACAACCTCTCACCTCCCTGGCGGGAGAACGGAACTCCTATGTCTTCATCGAACGACCTCCCCATGACCCTCTTCACCCTGCACGGCTTGGCGGTGGTCTTGCGCGATCGCGCCGACACCGTGAACGAGCGCAGCGAGTCCCTGCTCGTCAATACCGAACGAATGCTCACCCAGCAGATGACGGGGGAGGCCGTTGACGTGGGCGAGCTCCTCGCCCTCTCGGAGCTGCTCAGCGCGGAGCTTCACACCTCAGCCAAGCTCGGCGACCGCTACCGACGCGGCGCCCGAGCCCTCGCCGTCGAGTGCGGCACCCTCACCCGCCTGCCCAAGCTCGTGGCCCCAGAGCGCTTCGTGACGGCGCTGCCGACCCTCTCCGACGCCGCGGCGACCCTGCGCCGGGCGATCCCCAGAGCGAGACTCACCACAATCGCCCGGGAGCTCACCGAGGCTCTGGGCGCCTTGGCCCTCGCCGCCACCCAGCGCCCGCTGACCGAGGACGACCTCTCGCCGCTGCGGTCGGTGTTCGCGCGGCTGGATGGCTTGCCCCAGGCGCTCAGCGGCGCGCGGGAGCGGCTGGGCGTGGCGCTCGCGGAGATTGATGGGCGGTAGGTGAAGGGGGCGCCGGGGCTCGTTGGGGCTCCGGCGCCTCGGCGATGGTGAGGCCCCGAGCCATCGGCGATCGTGCGGGAGGGCGCAGCGCATGGGGTGACCGTGGTAGAGTGCCCGGCGGCCCCCTCCTGGGGTGACCGACCCTAGAGGAGCAATGGCCATGATGACCCCACAAGAGGAGCGAAATCAATTCTTGCTGGACCTCGCGGACTTCTTGGAGCGCTGCTACCTCCCGGGTCTTGAGGGGCTGACCCTGCAGCGCGAGTTTGATCCATGCGTCGTCAACAACGTGGATAATGTGCGGCTTACTCTGTGCGGGCCCGCTGAGTGTGAGCTGGTCGTCTGGAACGATTTCGATGACATCTCCGTGGGCTTCGGCTTCGGCCACATGCACCTCTACAGCCCCTATCGGACCCCGCCCGAGGTGATGCGATCAACCATCGACGCCGTCTTTGACATCCTGCGCGGCGTCCGGGTCAGCTACGCCGTCTATCGCCAAGGCGAATGCAGCGGGGGCGGGCTCGCCGCGAGCGGCGAGGTGGGGCTTGAGCGGCTCGCGGCGTCTTCGGCAGCCTCTATCGTCCCCCGCACCATCGACGAGGTTCACGTTCAGGCCTGGGGCCAGCCCGTCGTGATTGAGCGGCGGCCCCCGAGCGCGGCGTGACGTGCTCCGACGACGCGCCGCCCTGGCGTGTCGCGAACGAGGGCGGGGAGATCTTCGCCCAGGCCGCGCGGCCCAGGGACACCACCCCCAGCGACCTCTCACCGTCGCGATTCACCACAGACGCCCACCGATCCGCCCAATCAACCCGCTCCCCCACCCTCAGCTCCGCCACTCCCCCAGCAGCTCCCCCGCCGGGCTCACCCAGATGGCCCGGCCCAGGTCGTCACCGAGCACAAAGGTCGTCTGGGACTGGTGGGCGAAGGTGAAGACGCTCACGGCGCTGGCCCCGTCAAGCTGCACAAACAGCGGCGTGACCTTCGTGTCAAGCTCCCAGACCACGAGCAGGCACCCGCGGGGGCCCTCCAGGGCGACGAGGAGCGTGCCGCCGCGCAGGCGGGACCAGAGCGGCGTCCAGGGTCCGTCGCTCGGCAGGGGGAGGGCGAGCTCCTCTCGCCAGGTGGGGTCGGCGCCGGCGTTGCGGGCGCAGAGGCGCAAGGCGAGCAGCCCGGCGTGGGGCGGGACGTAGACCTCCGCCGCCCGGCCCTGGCCCGAGAGCGCGACGAGGCTCAGCGGCCAGGCGCGCTCCCCCAAGGAGTCTCGGTCACGCAGCACCAGCTCGGGCAGGCCCCAGCGCCAGCGCTCCATGCGCCCGCCCTCCTCAACCAGCACAAAGACGCTCTCTTCTCCGACGCTGAGGCCGCTGACGGCGCCGATGGGGCCGCTGCGCCAGAGCGCCTTCGGCGTCGGGGCCGCGGGGTCCAGGAGCGCGAGGCCGTCGTCCAAGGCCACCCACCACAGGCTGTCCTGCAGGGCCCGCACCGCGCGCTGCACCCGCAGCTCACCCCAGAGCGTCACCTCGCCGCCCCGCAGGTTCACCTGGCTCACCCGGCTCACCTCCCCCCGGGGCGCGACGGCGAGGGCGTCGTCCCCGGCGCCGAGGACCACCCGCCAGGCGGGCACCTCGACGTGGCGGCGGGCGCCGTCGGGGTGCAGCAGCGCGAGGCCCGACTCCCCCAAGGCCAAGACCATGACGCCGTCGGCGCGGCGGCCCAGGTCGAGGATCGGCACGGCGCCGCGGTCCTCGGCGCCCCAGCGGAGCGTCGAGAACTTGGGGCGCAGAGGCGGGTCCAGCGGGCGGGCGGCGGCCAGCTCACGGCCCAAGGCGGGGTCGGCCCGCTGGGCGAGGGCCTGGGCGAGGGTCACCCCGTCGGTGAGGCCCTTCGCCGCGGCGCGCAGGGCCACCCGCGCCGACTCCCGCTGCAGCGCGCGCAGGAGCTGCTGCTCCGGCGCCGGGATGCTCGTCGGGTGGACCGTCGCCAACAGGCGGAGGAGCGCCTCCCGGGCCGGGTCCGCCGGGACCGCCAGCAAGGGGCGGGCGGCGTGGAGCGCCTGACCTCGCGAGGCCGGGCTCAGGGCGGGCAGCACCCCCAGCGCCGCGACCAAGGCGAGGCCACCCCGGGCCACGCAGCGCTCGGCGATGGCGGCCTGCAGCCGCGCCTCCTTGTGCCGCGTCGCCAGCTCAAGGGCCTGGGCGAGCCGACCCTGACCAGCGAGCAGCGTGATGTGGGCGAGGCGTAAGGTCCGGGCGAGGGCCGGATCCGCGCTCACGAGGCGCGACGCCGCCTCCTCAAAGAGGCCGTAGCGCCGGGCGAGGTCCAGGGCGCGCGCCGTCTCCCCGGCCTGGAGGCGCAGGGCGATCTGCCAGGCCGGGGCGAGGCGCCGGGTCTCGGCGATGTCCGCCGCCAAAGCGAAGCGCCGGTGCCGCTCCAAGAGGCCCACGGCCTCGGCCGGGCGGTCGAGAAGCTCGGCGTAGACGAAGGCGGCCTCGTCGATGCGCCCCTCCCGGGTGAGGCGCTCGGCGGCCTGGGTGTAGAGCTGCCGCAGCCGGGCGAAGACCTCGCTCTGAAGCCCCAAGGCGCCGCCGCCGCTCGGGCCTGAGGTGACCTTGAGCTGGTCCCGACCCTGGGGCAGGCGCAGGGGGAAACGCCGAGGGTCGCTCGGCTCGCTGGGCTTCTCCGAGAGCGGGATCGCCGCCCGAAGCGCCTGGTCCAGGTTCCCGCCCTCCAGCTCCTCCATCAGGTCGCCGACGTAGCGGGCGTGGCGCGCCCCCATGAGGCCCCGCAGCGTGCTCTGGAGCGCGAGCTCGTCGATGCGGCTCAGCAGGCGCTCCCAGAGCGACGGGGGCGACGGGGGCGAGAGCGCTGAAGACGACTCGGGGCTCGCCTCCCGCCGCGCCCGCCACCAGCGGCCCACGGCATCGCCGACGGCCTGGAGCCAGCCGCCGCCGCGGGCCTCCTCGGCGGGCTTGGCGCCGCGGCCCCCCGCCTTGAGTGCCGCCAAGGCCGCCCGGGTCTCGTCGGCGGCGG
>JAKLKD010000233.1 GCA_023150845.1 Myxococcota bacterium
GTCATAGTGCGTGTCCTTGGCACCGGGGTAAGCCGAGGGGTTGTTGTCTAAGCAGTCGTCGCCGCCATGGGCGTACGACTCGTACCCGTCGCCGTCGGCGTCGAAGTCGGAGCCCCCGTCACAGTCCTCGTCGAGACCGTCATAGTAGGTCTCGTCAGCGTCAGGGTTCACGCCGTCCAAGGCGTCGTCACAGTCCCCGGAGCCCAAGAGCCCCGCCGGGAAGCCCGCGGCGGAGAAGCCGTCCCCGTCGCTGTCGTCGTCGTCCAGAGGCTCACAGTTGTCGTCTACGCCGTCGTAGAAGGTCTCAGCGGCGGAGGGGCTCACGGCGTCGTCGGCGTCGTCACAGTCGTCGCCGCCCCAGGCCACGTCGTCGTGCCCGTCGCCGTCGCTGTCGAAGTCGGACCCCGTGCAGTCGGCGTCGATGCCGTCGTAGAAGGTCTCCTCAGCGTCGGGGTTGATCTCGTCGTCGCCGTCGTCACAGTCCACGTCGAGCTCAAAGCCGTCGCCGTCCGCGTCGCGGTCCGAGTCGCCGGAGCAGTCGGCGTCGACGCCGTCGTAGTAGACCTCCACGGCCTCAGGGCTCACCTCGTCGTCGTGGTCGTCACAGTCACCTTCAGTCTCGGTGAAGCCGTCTCCATCGGCGTCATCGCGGCCCAAGGCGTTGAAGGTGAGGTCATCCAGGCCCCAGACGTCGGCGGCGGGGCCCGTGACGAGCAAGGTGTCGATGCCGAGATCGAAGGTGAGGCCGATGACCTCGCCCCCGGCGACGTCGTCCCCGCGGGCGGTGAGGTTCACCTCGTAGAGGGTCACGCCGTTGAGAGAGCCCTCAAGGTCGAAGCTTCCTTGGCCGTCGAGGAGGTAGAGCAAGACGGCGGGCTGCACCTCCTCAAAACGCAGCTCGATGGTGGCGCGCAGGGCGCGGGCGCCTTGGCTGTCCCGAGGGGCGGCGCCGTCGAGGTCATCCACGACCCGCAGCTCACCGTCGGTGTCCAGGCCGAGGGCGTTGTACTGGTCCACGACGCTGTCGCCGAGCGCCAGCTCCTCCAGGTCGATCGCCGTGAGCACCCCTTCGGTCTCGGCCTCCCAGAGCGCCGCGTCGTCCCAGAGCGTCGCGCCGCCGCCGTCTACGATGCCGTCGCAGTCATCGTCCTTGCCGTTCGTGAGGTCCTCGGCGGCGCCGGGGTACGCCTCGGGGTCGCTGTCGTCACAGTCGCCGTCGAGGCCACGCCAGCCGTCATCGTCGCGGTCGCTCTCTTCGCTCCAGTAGATGCGGAGGTCATCGAGGCCCCAGCCGTCCGCGGTCGGCGCGCTCAGGGTGACCATTCGGGCCGGGGCGGAGAAGATGACGCCCACGAAGCGCCCGCCGGGCACGTCCTCGCCGGGGTGGTAGAGCTTCGCGGCGCCTCCGCTCACGAGCAGATCGAGGCCGTCGGCGTCCCAGGCCTGGAGCGCCAAGGGCTCGACCCCGTCGAGGAGCGACAAGGAGAGGCCATCGACGTCCCGATCAAAGCTCAAGGTGAGCTGGTTGCCCGCGCTGGTCGGGTTCACCTGGGCGCCGAAGCGCCCGGCGGCGTCGCTGCCGTAGACCGTCGCCGCGGCGGTGACGCCGCCCGACGCGCCTAAGGTCACGCCGTTCCCCGCGTAGAGCGTCTCAATCGACGTCCCGCTGGAGCTGGACTCAAAGTTGAACAGCTCCGCGGCCGGGCCGCTGAGCACCTCGTCGAGCTCGACGGCGAAGTGCTCCGAGCGCGCCCGGGTGAGGTAGACCCCGTCCACCCAGCCGTCGCAGTCATCGTCTTCAGCGAACCCGGAGGTGTCTAAGGTCAGGCCCTCGTCGTTGCCGGGGAAGGCCCCGGCGGAGCTGTCGTCGCAGTCCGGGCCGTCCGCGGCGGCGCCCACAAGGCCGTCACCGTCGGCGTCTAAGAACGACGGCCCGTAGGGCCAGACGCTCACCACGCCGTTGAGGGTGTAGGTCGCCACGGACCCGAACCAGGCGCCGACGGCGACCTCCCCGAAGCCGTCCCCGTCGGAGTCGGCGAGGATCGTGAGCCCCGTGCCCGCGCCGCCGCCGGAGTATCCGCCCCGCAGGCCATGATCGGCGTCGGAGGCGGAGAGATCACCGATGGGCGCGTCGCGGATCACCCAGGCCGCCCCGGCGGAGCTATACGCGCCGGGCCCGCCGATGAGCAGGTCCTCCACGCCGTCGCTGTCGAGGTCTCCCGAGGCGAGCGCCGTCCCCAAGAGCGCGGCGCTGGCGTCCCCGAGCACCCTGGCGTCGGCGGTCGAGGCCGAGCGCGCGCCCACCACCGACGAGCCGTCGTAGAAGAGGTAGGTCGCCCCGGCGTTGCTCGCCCCGGAGTCTTGGCGCGGCGCGCCCAAGGCGAGGTCGTCGAGGCCGTCGCCGTCGAGATCGAGGAGCAGCACCGCGGCGCCCAGGTAGTCGAGCGCCGTGACCCCGGTGAGCTGGGCCACGGCCGCCGCGTCGATGTCGACCCGCCCGCTGTGGCCGCCGCCCAACACCAGCCAGGCCGCCCCGGCGTCCGTCGCGGCGAGATCGCTCGTGCTGCTGCCCGCGAGCAGGTCGCCGAGGCCGTCTCCGTCTACGTCCCCGGCGGAGAGCGCGTGCCCGAGCTTGTCCCCGGCCGCGGCGCCAGCGAGCGTCGGCGCGCCCACCAAGGAGCCCGAGGCGAGGCTCACCCCGCCGCTCCAGAGCGCGATGGCCCCGGCGTTGAGCCCGCCGACGTCGTCGCCGGGGGACCCGATCCAGAGGTCGTTGTAGCCATCACCGTCGACGTCCGCGGCGGCGAGGCCGTCCCCGGCCTGGGCGTCGCTCGCCGGATCTCCGGTCAGGGTGGCGTCGGCGGTCTTTGTGACGCTGACCGTGCCCCCGTAGGCGTCATGGGCGAGGACGTAGACCGCCCCGGCGTCTTTGCCCGCCGAGTCCGATCGCGGCTCTCCCAGCACGAGCTCGTCCAGGCCGTCGCCGTCGAGGTCCACGACGAGCATCGCCGCGCCAAGCTCCCCGCCGCTCGCCCCGGTGAAGATCGCCTCGGCGGCGCTGGCGTCCCCGGCGCCCGGCGCGAGGCCGCCGTAGGTCATCACGATCCGGTCGTCCTCCGGGGCGCCCATGAGCAGCTCGACGAGGCCGTCGTCGTTGAGATCACCGCTCGTGAGGGTCTGGCCGAGGTAGCTGTAGGAGCCGCCGCCGTACCAAGCCCGGCTCTGCTCGCCGAGGTTCACCGCGGCCACGCCCGGGCGGCTCGACTCCGGGCCGAACCAGGCGCTCACCCCGTCGCTGAGCCCACCGGCGCAGGACCAGGCGAGCCCGGCGCTGGCGCTGCCCTGCACGCCGACCACGGCCCCGGCGCCGCCGTCAAAGGACACGTCGCCGACATCCAGATCGCCGAGCACGATCACCGCCTCGTCCCGGGCCTCCTGAAACCAGACCTGCACCCGCCCCGTCCCGGTCGCTCCCTTTGGTTGGGCGTTCGACCAATCAATCACGAAGAGCCGCCGTGGGTGCTGCCCGAGGGTCGCTGTGCGCAGCTCCGCCCCGTCGTGATCGACCCACCACGCCGCGACCCCGGACCAGCCGCCGCCCGGCGCGCAGGTGACGTCCGCGGCGTCTTGGCTCCCGGCGAAGAAGGCGGTGCCGTTGTCCCCTACATAGAGCACCGTCTCCGCCGAGCCGTACCACGACACCGTGAACGGCAGGCTCAGCGGGGTCTGCTCCTCATCGCCGAGGAGCAAGAGCTCCCCCTCAGCGCTGATGTCCAAGAGCGTCGAGGGCGGGCCTTCAGCCTCGTCGGAGTCCACCCAGGACACGCCCCCAGCGTCAGGCCCTCCCGTCGCGGCCCAAGCCACGGGGAGCGCACCCAGGAGCGCCATCATGGCAAGTGGGCTTCGCACGAGGCCAGCATACCCGTAGAATCCCTATTCGTGACAGGATCTTGACGGGGTGACCTGTGTTGGGTCTGCGCCCGGGTTAACCCCTGGGCCGATGTCTTCTCCGAACCCCTCCCTCCGCCAGAGCGTCGCCGCGGTCGGCGCCGCGAACCTGCTCTCTCGGGTGAGCGGCCTCGCCCGCGAGGTCGTCTTCGCCGCCGTGTTCGGCGCGGGCCTCGCCGCCGACGCCTGGAACGCCGCGTTCCGCATCGGGAACCTCCTCCGGGAGCTCTTCGCCGAGGGCGCGCTCTCGAACGCCTTCGTGCCGCTCTACGCCGACGTCGAAGAGAAGGACGGTCGCGACGCCGCCTTTGCCTTGGCGAACGCCTTCTTGGGCGGGCTCATCGCCGCCGTCTCCGCCGTCGCCCTGCTCACATTCGCCTTCGCCGACCCGCTCGTGGGCCTCATCGCCGGGGGCTTCGAGGAGAACGCCACGAAGGCCGCGCTCACGGCGTCCTTGTCCCGGGCGCTCTCGCCCTTCGTGGGCCTCATCGCCGTGGCCTCGGTGTTCATGGGCATGCTCAACGTGCGGGGCCGCTTCTTCTGGCCCGCGGTGAGCCCGCTCTTGATGAACGGCGCGGTGATCGCCGCCTGCCTCGGCGCCCCCGCGTATGAGCGCCTCACCGGCCAGCCCGCGATCTTCGCCGTCGCCTGGGCGTCCTTAATCGGCGGCGCGGCGCAGGCCCTCGCGCAGCTCCCCTTGCTCTGGCGCCAGGGCTTTCGCCTCCGCCCGAGCCTCGCCGGTCACCCGGCCCTGGGGCGCCTCTGGGCCTTCGTGCTGCCCGCGCTCATCGCGATCTCCGTCACCCAGCTCCACCTGCTCGTCGAGACCCAGCTCGCCTCCAGGCTTGGTGACGGCCCGGTCTCTTGGCTGCTCTACGCCTTCCGCATCGCGCACCTGCCGTTCTCGATCATCTCCGGCGCCGTCGGCGTCGCCGCCTTGGCCGGGCTCTCCGTTCACGCCGCCCGTGGGGACCACGACGCCTTCCGCCGCGATCTCTCCGGCGCGCTGAACCTCAACTCGACCTTCATGTTGCCCGCGGCCGTCGGGCTCTACCTCCTCGCCGATCCCCTCGTCGCCTTGTTCTTTGAGCGCGGGGCCTTCACCCCGGAGGACACCGCGGCCACGGCGACGATCCTGAGGGGCTACGCGGTGGCGATCTGGGCCATCGGCGCCCAGCGCGTGCTCGTGCCGGTCTTCTACACCCTGAACGACCCGCGCACGCCGATGTGGATCGGCCTCGGCCTCGTGCTCGTGAAGTTCCCCCTCGCGGCCTGGCTCACCGCGCGGCTCGGGGTCATCGGCATCCCGCTCTCCCACGCGATCCTCGCCACGGCCGAGGTGCTCTGGCTCACGGCGCTCCTGCACCGCCGGGCCGGGGGGCTGTGGTCGGCGCTCCTCAAGCCCCACGCCAAGGTGATCGTGGCCACGGCGATCATGGGCGGCGCCGTGCTCGCCGCGCGCCCCTACGCCGGAGACGGGCTGGTCTCCATCGTGATCTTAGGCGCCGGGGGCGCGGGCCTCTTCTTCGTCTTGGGCGCCGTGCTGGGGCTTGAGGAGAGCCGCGCCCTCGTCCGCCGGGCGCTCCGCCGCGCGCCGCCGGGCCTGCCGCCCACCCTCGACGCCGCGAGCCAGGCCGCCCTGCAGGCCCTCACCACGAGCGCCGCCGCGCCTACGCTCGGAGACGGCGCCGCCACCTTCACGACGCCGATGGGTGAGGTGCGCCTCGTCGCGAAGGCCGGGCTGCTCTCCGCTTCGCTGAGCCCCCAAACGGCGACGCCCCCGGCCCCGAGCGTGGCGGAGGTCCAGGTCGTCCTCCGCCCTACCCCAAAGGGCCCGATGTGGATCGGCCTCCTCACGCCCGAGGTCACGCTCTACGCCGACGGCGACGAGGTCCGCCCGGGCCGGGCCGAAGGTGTGGTTTTGCCCGTGCCCCCGGTCGTCGGTGGGTGAAAAGGCACAGCGCGGGCTGAGTTCGGATGGCGACCCCCCAAGGGCGCTGCTACACTGAGCCGACTCTGGAGGATCCGATGAAGGTCGCGCTCATCAACCCCACGCCGATTGACCATTACTCGCCGTGCATCCGCACCTTGTCCTCGTACCTCAAGGCCCACGGCCACGAGGTGAGGATGATCTTCCTCCCCGCCGACAACTACACCAACCGCTTCCAGCCCGGCTACATCAAACAGATGAAGCAGTCCTTGGTCGAGGACATGCTCGATCTGGTGAAGGACTACGATCTCATCGGGGTGTCGTTCCTCACCTCGATGTTCGACGTCGCGGTGCAGGCCACCCGGGCGATTCAGGGCCGCTACCCCGAGAAGATGCTCATCTGGGGCGGCTTCCACCCCACCACGATGCCCCAGCAGGCGCTGGAGTTTGTGGACGCGGTCTGCGTCGGTGAAGGAGAGCTGGCGCTCTTGGAGCTCGTCGAGCGCCTGGACAAGGGCCAGGACTACTACGACGTGCGGAACTTCTGGTTCCGCAAGCCCAACGGCAAGGTCGTCGGCAACCCGCACCGCCCCTTGGTGCAAGACCTCGACACCATGCCTTACCAGGACTTCGACCTGGCGGACGACTGGACCTGGGATCCCGAGTCCCACGCCAAGATGGTGAAGGTCGAGTGGGAGACCTTCAAACACATCGTCCCCACCTACCCCGACCGTAACGGCGATCTGCGCATCTCCTACAAGACGATGATCACCCGCGGCTGCCCCCACAAGTGTAGCTACTGCGGTGTGGCCTTCAACCACGACCTCTACAAGGGCCAGAAGTACCTGCGCCGCCGCTCCGTGGAGCACATGGTCGGCGAGATCAAGCAGGTCATGCGCCGCTTCCCCGAGGTGGGCATCATCCACTTCCAGGACGACGTGTTCTTCTCGACCTCCACCGAGGAGATCCAGAAGTTCGCCGAGGTCTGGAAGCGAGAGGTGGGCCTGCCCTTCCGCGCCCAGTGCAGCCCGACGACGATCAACGAGGAGAAGTACGCCGCGCTCATCGACGCGGGCCTGTGCTTCACCGAGCTCGGCATCCAGACCGGCAGCGCCGAGACGATGCGGATGTACAAGCGCGGCATGACGAACGAGCAGCTCCTCAAGGCTGTGAACATCATCAGCAAGTACAAGGACTACATCCAGGTCCCCGACTACCACATCATCCTCGACAACCCCTGGGAGTCTACCGAGGACGTGATGAAGGGCCTGCGCCTGGTCTGCACCTTGCCGCCGCCCTACAACCTCCTCCCCTCCTCGCTCATCGCGTACCCGGGCACGGAGTTCTTCCACAAGGCGATGGAGGACGGCTTCATCACCGATGAGTACAACCAGGTGTACCGGGCGAGCTTCCACGTCCCCAAGGGCAGCTACGTCAACTTCCTCTTCTTCTTGACCCTGTTCAACAACCTGCCCAAAGAGATCGTCACCTTCTTGGCCAGCGACCGCTTCGTGCGGCGCTTCAACCAGCGGAAGTACGACAGCTTCTGGGGCAAGCTCTACGAGCGGGGTGAGGTGCTGCGTAAAGCCCAGCGCTTCTCCGAGTTCGCCATTCGCGGAAAACTCTTAGAGATCACGAGCTTGCGTGAGCTCAAGCGCGTCGCGAACCAGATGAAGTAGGCCGTGGGTGAGGCGCTGGGCGCGGGCCTAACGCCTCACTGCACGTACTCAAACGCCATGAGCTCCCAGGCCATCTCGACAGGGGCCTGGTCGTCGGTGAGCACCCGGGCGCCCTCCCAGCCCGGCACCTCGCCGGTGAGCTTCTCACGGATCACCGGGCGGAGCTGATCGAGGCCCTTCACCCGGGGCAAGGCCGCGAGGTGCTCGGCGATGCGCTCCTTCGGCGTGACGCCCATGGTGCCGAAGAGGATGTCGTTCGACGTGGTGGCGTCCACGAGGTGCACCGAGCCGAGCTCCGTGCGCATGGTGTGGTAGATCATCTGCGTGAGGTCTTGGGAGACGCCGCGCACCGAGGCCACGTTGATCGCGACCACGCCGTCCCGGGCGAGGTGGCGCTTGACCTCCCGCCACCACTCGACGCTCGTGAGGTGGAACGGGATGTAGGGCTGGCGGTAAGCGTCCACGAGGATCACGTCGTAGACCTTGTCCGTGGCCTGCAAGAACACCCGACCGTCCATAACGTAAGGCGTGATGCGAGGATCCTTGTTGTCGAAGTACTGCTCGCCGATACGCACGACCTCGCCGTCGATCTCCACCCCGTCGATGTGGGCGTCGGGGAAGGCCTCCAGAAGCTGACGGGCGACGGTCCCGCCCGCGAGCCCGACGATGAGCACCTCCTTGGTGGTCATCGGATCGTCCTTAAACAAGGGCGCGGCGGCCATGTACGCCCAGGTGCCGCGGGTCTCGACCTTGGGATCGAGGCACTTCACGGAGTGCACCCCTACCCCCTCGTTCAAGTAGAGGTGGTAGGCCTCTTTGCACTTGCCGTAGGGCTCGATGACCACCTGGATGAAGTGGTAGAGCGACTCCTTCTCGACGACGAGGCCGTCCATGGGGCGGATGAGGCCCTGGGGCAGAAGCGCGAGGGGCAAGGCCAAGGCGCCGAGCGTGGCGTGTTTGGGCGCGCCGAAGTAGCCCACCGCCGAGACCGCGAGCAGCGCGCTGCCGACCACGACGAAGGTGTTGCGCACACCAAAGAGCGGCACCAAAGCCAAGGCCGGCAAGAACGAGCCGACGATAGAGCCGAAGGTGGACAAGGAGTAGAGCTTGCCCGCGGCCACGCCCGCGTTCTCGACGTCTTTCACGGCGAGGCGCACGGCCCAGGGGCTCACCATGCCCATCAGCGTGACGGGGGCGGCGAAGAGCGCCAAGGTGCCCAAGAGACCGCCGATGATCATCGCGATGGCCACCTGGGGCTCGGCGAGGCGCTCCCCCTCCAGAAGCGGGCGGATCGCCCCGGCCGCCGCGCGCAGGATCGGCTGGCCGATGAAGGGGATGAGGAGCGTGAGCCCCGCGGCCGCGCCGGTGATGGAGCACAAGGCGCGCAGCGTCGGGGACCGATCGCCGTACGCGCCGCCGAGTCGGTAACCCAATGACAAGAACGCCATCATGGATCCGATGAGGATCGTCGTGACGAGCAAGCTCGTCCCGAAGAAGGGCGCCAGGAGGCGAAGTCCAGTCATTTCGACCGCCATGACGGTCGCGCCAGACACGAACACAAGGATCTGAAGTAGGGGGGTGGACATGGCCCCCGGCTATCCGCTCGCTCTTGCATGGGCAATGAAGCGGCAAGATCCAACTTGCTCGACTTTTTTTGATCGCTCAGATAGTCTGGCGGGGATGCGTGCCCGGAGACGGCACGACCACTGACTGCCACACCCCGTTGAGGGTGTCTGCCTGAGGAGGCAACCAAGATGTCGCGCTTTCTGATCGCTGCTGCTGTTACCGCCATGTTCACCGCTTGTGGTGGCGAGCCCGCCGCCCCCGAGACCCCCCCCCCGCCCGTCGAGCCCCCGGCCGCCCCGGCCGAGCCGCCGGCTCCCCCCGCCGAGGCCCCCCCGGCTGAGGCCGCTCCCGCC
>JAKLKD010000234.1 GCA_023150845.1 Myxococcota bacterium
CTGTCGTCGAGCCCATCGCGCCCGCGCCCATCGTCGAGCCCATCGCGCCCGCGCCTGAGCCCATCACGCCCGCGCCCGTCGTGGAGCCCTCCCCGGCGCCGAGCCCACCAGCCCCCGTCGCCCCGCCCGCCGGAGACGAGGCCGCCCTCGCCGCGCTCAGCCAGGCGCTCAAGGCCGCGAGCCCCCTCAACGACCAACGCGCCACCTTGATCCAGCGGGCCGCCGCCGCGCCCGTCACCTTCACCCTACGCGCCGAGCGGATCGAGCGCTCCTTCGGCCTGCACCTGCCGCCGACCCACCGCGACGGCCGCACCGCCATCGGCACCCTCGACGACGGCACCCCCGTCGCCGTGAGCCTGCAAGACGCCGACACCGCAAACGCCGAGGCCCTGCCCCGGGGCGTCCGCCTCCAGGTCACCGCGACGGTCACGGGCTGGAACAGCCTCTTCGACCGCCTGGAGCTGGTCGGCGCCCTCCGCTAAAGGCGCGTGAGGCGCCTGGGGTATCCTCTGGCCGTGAAGCCCCCGCGCCCGCTCCTGCCGCTGCTCTTGGCCTTGGGCCTCGTCGCGCCCTTCCTCGACAAGCCGCCGCACATCGACGACCCGAACTTCTTGGTCCTCGCCCGGGGCGCCGCGCTGGACCCTTGGCGGCCGCACGACATCCTCATCAACTGGCAAGGCACGACGGAGCGGGCCTTCGACGTGCTGTCCAACCCGCCGGGGATCGCCTGGTGGCTCGCGCCTTGGGTAGACGCCCCGGTGGTGGTGCAGCACCTCGTCATGTGGCCTTGGCTGCTCGTCGTTGCGTGGGGCGCGGCGCGGCTCGGCGAGGCCCTCGTCGGTGAGGCCGAGGGCGCCACGGCCCTGCTCCTCACCTCCCCGCTCCTGCTGCTCGCCGCCCAGGCCCTCACCCCGGACCTGCCCCTCGCCGCCTGCGCCTTGGCCGGCCTCGGCGGCTTCTTGACCGCGGGGCGAGGCGCCTGGGCCTTCGCGCTCCTCGCGGGCTGCGCCGCCCTGTTCCGTTACTCGGGGATCTGCCTCATCCCGCTCCTGCTCTTCGCGGGCTGGCAGCGGGGGCGCCTCAGCGCGGCCTGGCCCGTGGTCTTGCCCACCCTCGGCCTCGCGCTCCACGACCTTCACGCCTACGGCGCCTGGCACATGATGGCGATGACGGGCTTCCAGTCCGTCTCCGACACCCCCCACGAGCTCGCCCGCAAAGGGATCGCCGCCGTGGCGACCCTCGGCGGCGCGGCGCTCTTGCCCCTGGCCCTCGCCCACCGCCGGGGCTGGATCGGCGCGGGCCTGGGCCTCGTCGTCGGCGGCGTCGGGGTCACGCTCTCGGACCAGACCGGGGTGGCCGCGGCGGCGACCCTCCTGTCTTGCGCCGCCGGGGGCGCCGGCCTCGCGAGCCTGCGCCTCAGCACCCCCGCCGACCGGCTCTTGTGGTGCTGGGGCGTCGGCGGCCTGCTGTTCTTGTTGACCCTACGTTTCGCCGCGGCGCGGTACTGGCTCCCGTTCTGGGCGGGCCCGGCCCTGGCGACCTTACGCCTGCACCCACCCCGGGGCGCCGTCGCCGTCGCCTGCGGGCTCCAGGCGGTCCTGGCCTTGGGCCTCAGCGTCGATGACCGGGCGATGGCCCGGGCCTGGGCGCGGGCCGCCGAGCGTGTGGCGTCCCTCGGCGTCGGTGAGCTCTCCGGGCACTGGGGCTGGCAGCACGCCTTGGAGGCCCGGGGCTGGCGCTCCTTGGAGGAGGGCGCGCGCCCGGAGGGCCTCTACGCCGTCGCCGCCGCGCCTTGGCCCCAAGAGCCCGACCCCGCCGCCTGCCTGCGCCCGATCCTGCGCTTCAGCCTCGACGACAGCTTCTGGGGGCCCCGGGTTCACAGCGCCGCCGGGGGCGCCAACCTGCACGCCTACCTCGTCGCCGCGAGCCCCCCCGTCGAGACCTACGCCCCCTGGAGCCTCCACGACGAGCCCTACGACACCGTCACCGTCTACGTCCCCTGCGAGGAGGGCCGATGATCCGCGACGCGCTGCGATCTCTGGGCCGCCGGGCCTTGGCCCGGGTCGAGCACCAGCCGCCCCCGGAGGGCCCCGCGGATGAGCTCCGCTCCGCGCCGCCCCGCCCGATCCAGCCCGGCGAGGCCCTGACCGTGGTGAGCTGGAACCTCCAGTTCGCCGCGGGCACCCGTCACCACTTCTTCTACGACGGGGGCCGGGCGGTGTTTGTGCCCCCGGACGAGGTGCGGGCCGTGCTCCGGGCCCAAAGCGAGGCCCTCAAGGCCATGGCGCCGGACCTCGCGCTCTTGCAGGAGGTGGACCGGGGCGCCGACCGCACCGGGCGCATCGACCAGCTCCCGCCCCTGGCCGAGGCGATGGGCGCCACGGGCGCCGCGAGCGCCGTCATCCACCGCGCCCTCTACGTCCCGACGCCGTCGCACCGCCCCATGGGCCGGGTGGAGCTGCACCAGGCGACCTGCTCCACCCGGGGCCTCGCCCGGGCGGGGCGCACGGCCTTGCCCTTGATGCGGGAGGCCCGCTGGCGGCAAGTGTTCAACCTCAAGCGCGCGCTCTTGTGGGCGGAGCTGCCCATCGTTGGCCGGGCGCGGCCCCTCTGGGTGGGCAACGTGCACCTCTCAGCCTTCTCCCGCGGCGACGGCACCCTCCAGGCCCAGGTGGAGCGCCTCTGCGGGGTGCTCCAGGCCTTGCCGCCCGACCAGCCCTGGATCCTCGCCGGGGACTTCAACCTCCTCCCCGTCGGCGACGACCCCAAACGCCTCGGCGAGCACGCCGCGGAGTACACCGACGACCCCAACCCCCTCGCCGCGCTCACGGCCCTCGCCCGAGAGGCCTTCCCGGCGCCGCTGGCCCCGGAGTCCCGCACCTACATCCCCTTCGGCGGCGCCGCCGACCGCAAGATCGACCACGTCTTCACTGGGGGCCCCGTCGACGTGCTCAGCGCGGAGGTTCAGACCCGCTACGACAGGCTCTCCGACCACCGACCGCTGGTGGTGCGGGTGCGTATTCAATGAACACATTCAATGAACGTGTTCAGTCTGCGCTTGGCGCCGGGTTCTGCGGCGGGAGCTTGCCCCGGGGGCCGACGGTGGGGCGACGCACCCCGGCGGGCTTGAGGTCGGGGCTCTTCTCGACGGCGTCGGCGGCGTCGGCCTCGTTGACCTTCTTGGGGCCCGGCGCGGTGCGCGTGGTCGCGGGCTTGGGCGGCGGGTCCTTCACCTTGCCGTCGATGCCGAGGCGCTTGTCTCGGGCCTCCTCGGCCTTCTTGCGGGTCCAAGAGAGCCGGGGGTCGAGCATGAGCGCGGCGCGGTAGGCCGCGTAGGCGCCCTCCCAGTCTTCGTTCGCCGCGGCGACGTCGCCCTGGGCGTCCTTGGTGGCCGCCAATGCGCGGGCCGGGGTGACGACGGCCTCTAGGTTGTGATCGAAGCCCCGGGCCTCGACGAGCCAGCGCACCTGCTCATCTTCGGTCGGCGCGTCCACGGCCCGGGTGGCGTAACACCCGGCGATGGCCGTCTTCACCTCGGGGCGGTAGTCGTCGTGCCAGCGGGTGTTCTTGGCGAGGTGGTGCTCCGCCTGCTTCCAGGCGCTCCAGGCGAGCTCACACTCGCCGATCTCGGCGAAGGTGAAGGCCTGCAGGCGGTCCTCATCGGCCAAGGTCGTGGCCTCGGCGCGGGAGACGACGACCACGGCGGCGTCGAAGAAGATCTCCCCGCGCATGTACCGCGGGGCGGGCTCCACGACGGGCTCCCCCTCCACGGCGGCGGCGGCGGGGAGGTTCACGGGCAGGACCTCGCCGGACTTCTCGTCGAGCAGCACGAAGCCGAGGTCGTAGGTGCCCTCGGGCAGGCCCGCGGGGAGGTCGAGGTCAAAGGTGCCCCGGACGTGCTCGTCGTTCTTCCAGTCGGTGACCTTGTACCAGTCGTAGCCCGGCGGCACGGCGAAGGCGTGCTGGTGGCCCGCGCCGTCGTCGAGCACGGCGATGACCCGCACCCCGGCCTTGCGGAACCCGGCCTTGAGCCACACGTCCACGACCACGCGGCCCTCCTGGGGCACCTCGGGGGAGAGGATGTCCCAGCCCTCCAAGGTCACGCCGCCCTGGAACAACGCCCGCCGACCCTCGGGGCCCTCATAGGTCGGGCGCACGAAGATGTCCTTGCGGATGTGGTTGCCGATGTGGAACTGCTTCCGCCCCGAGGGGTAGCCGGGGATCTCGATGTAGTCGCGCTTCCACTCGGTGTGGGTCGTGATCTTCACCTTGCTCGCCCAGCCGCCGTGCATGTGGGCGAAGTGCGGGCGCTCCTCCAAGAAGAGGTACTCCCGGATGAAGGCCTTCTGGTAGAGGTGCCGCGAGACGGGCACGTCCACGAGGCCCGCCACGTCGAGGATGCGCCAGTCGGTGTAGTACATGTGGGCGCCCATATCGACGTCCCAGAGGGTCACCCGCTCCAGGTGCAGGCGGCGCTGCACCCAGGTCATGTACTCCACGCGCTGCTTCACGTCGGAGATGGTCGTCTCCGGCGACGGCGCGGCCCAGGCCGACTGCCAGATGTTCGGCGTGCCGATCACGAGCACGAAGGTCGTGAGGGCGACGAGGCGCAGGGTCGGCATGCCCAGGCGCTCCCGGCCAAGGGGCGGCACGGCGTCGAGCAGGCGGCCCAGGCCGAGGCCGATCAAGACGAAGCCCGGCACGGCGAAGTAGGAGAAGAAGCGCCACTGCGCCATCCAGTCCCCGCCGCTGTAGAGCACAAAAAACATCCCGGCGACGACCTGGCCCAAGCAGAGGAGCCGCGCCGCCGCGCCGCGCTCGCCGAGGGTCGCCGCGCCCGCGGCCACGGTGGCGACGATCGCCGCCCCGACGCGCAGCTTGTCCCAATGAAGCTGGAGCTTGGCGAGCCAGTTCGGGTCGAAGCCGTCGGGCAGGCCGTCCCGCCCGTTCCAGAGCCAGGCGACGGCGCAGAGCGTCGTGAGCCCGAGGGTGAGCCAGCGGCGGCGGTCACGCAGGCCGGTCATCGCCACGAGCGCCAGGGGTAAGACGTAGCCGATCCCGAAGGCGCTCATGTAGTTGCGGATGTAGAGCCAGCCCTTCGTGCCCCAGCTCCAGGGCTTGAAGCGGTCCTCGCCGTCCACCTTGGCGTAGAAGGTGTTGGGGAAGGGCCAGGCGAAGTAGTTGTAGCGCCAGGCTTGGTAGAGCAGAAACGGCGCCCAGAACACCAGGAGCCACTTGGCGATAGGCACCACGACCTGCCGGGCGCGGATCGCCAAGACGAGGCGCACGAGCCCGGCCACGGCGGCGTAGACCACGCCCTCAGGCCGGGTGATCGCGAGGCCCAAGAACATCACCGCCGACCAGGGGAAGGCCTGGGGGCGATCGGCCTCCCGCAAGATGAGCAGCATCCCCGCCGCCAACAAGGCGCCGAAGAGACTGTTCTCTAAGCCCGAGGCGTTCCAGATGGCGTAGGTGCTCGACGCGGCCAAGAACAGCGGCGGGAGCAGCGCCACGGCGTCGAGGCGCCCCCGAGCCTCCTTCGTGAGCGCCCAGGCCAAGGGCAAGGTGCCCGCGCCCAAGGCCGCGCCGAGGAGCTTCGCCGTGGTGAAGGGCGGGATGCCGATGAGGTAAAACGCCGCGCAGAGCCAGGTCCAGAGGGGGTTCGAGAAGCCCTCGACCCGCTCGCCCCCGGCGAAGGTGACGAAGCCCTCACCTTCGGCCCAGTTCCGGGCGTAGGCGAAGCTGATCCCCGCGTCCTCAATAAAATAGGTGATGAAGACTAGGTAATGGGCCAAGGAGCCGACCATCAGCCCCGCGAGGACCGTGGCGTGGAGGCGCTCGACTTGCCCCATTCGACCCCAGACCGCGGAGAGGCGGTCGAGCAGGGGGCTGAGGGCGCGCCGGGGGAGGCTCTGCGTCGGGGAGACCGTAGACATGGCCGCCAGATTAACTCGCCCAGCTCACTTGGGGCGGGTGCGCGGCTTGTCGGGGTTCTCGCCGCGGGTGATCGCCCGGTGCCGGGCCTTAAACCGCGCCATCCGTTGGCGGCGGCCGAGGTCGACGAGCAGCTCGTCCCACTCCTCGATGGTCGGCGGCACAGGGCGGCTGAGCAGGAGCCGGGCGGCGCGGGCGGCGCGCTCCAGCTCGGGATCCCCGGCGACGGCGGCGTCGGAGAGCACGAGGCTCACGGCGCGACCGGCGAGGCCCGGACGACCCGCGCGCACGGCGGCGCGGGTGGCCTCGATCACCTCGGCGTCGCTGGCCCCCTGCAGGGCGCGCACCCAGGCGTCCTCCTCCTCCAAGGCGCGCCCCGGCAGAGTGAAGCCGCCGGGCGGGCTCACATCGTCTTCTTGGCGCCGGCCGCGGCCGCCTCTTGGGCGCCCTTACGCGCGGCCATCTGCTTCTTGAGCTCGTCGAGCTGGGACTTCGCGGCGGTGTTCGCCGTCTTGGCCTTGATCTTGGCGAGCTTGTCGTCCAAGGACTGGCCCTTGATCTCCGAGGCGACGTCGGCCTCGGCGGCGATCTTCTCGATGCCCGTGCGCACGTTCTCCAGGGCCTTGATGTCGGCGTCGGTGGAGAGGCCGTCCAAGGTCTCCTGGATCTGGATGCGGGCCTCGGCGCTGGCCTTCTTGGCGAGCATCTCCTCCTTCTCGCGGCGGAGCTTCTCGATCTCGGCCTGGAAGGCGATGAGGCCCGACTTGGCCTCCTCAGCCTGGGCGCCGATCTTCTCAAGCTCGACCTGGTGGGAGGCGATCTTGGCGGTCAGCTCGTCCTTCCGCTGGATGAGCACCATCGCCACGTCGTCCTCGCCCTCCTCGACGGCCACAGGGATCTGGACCTGGACCTCGGCGAGCTCACGCTCAAAGGCCTCGAGCTCGGACTGCAGCTTGTTGCGCAGGTACACGATGCCCGAGACGGCCTTCTTGAGCTCCTTGTGCTTCTTGATGCGCTCCTCGATCGCGGACTCGTAGACCGCCTCGGGGTTGTTGCGCTCGACATCGGCGATGAACAGCCCGAAGAAGCCCTTCCAGACGTTGGCGAGGCGTTCAAAGAAGCTCATGGAGGCTCCTGGTCAGCGAAGGGAGACACTGCGGAATTTCGGGGGATTCCCCGGCGCAGACCTTACCGCTTCACAGGCGCGTCCGCAAGAGATCCTCTTGACGCCGGGTGCTGCGGTTGACCGCGACGCACGATAGAATTGGGAGTATGCCTATGCTCCTCTCCTTTGTCGCCGCCGTCGCCCTCGCCGGAACCCCCCAGGACGGTCCCGCGCCCGTGGGGTCGATCCACGCCGCCCACGCCAAGGCCGGGCTGAAGCCGCGGCGCGCCGCGGTCCCCGCGCCCCCTGCGCCCGCGGGCGGCCCAGATGTCTGGGTTTATGGCTACCTGCCATATTGGGTGGACGGTGTAGACGACGTGCCTTGGGATCATGTCACCCACGTCGCCTTCTTCGACGTCGGGGTGAACTCCGACGGCAGCCTCAGCTCGACCTCCCGCTGGACGTCTATCGCCGACGAGCTCGTGACCGCCGCCCACAACGAGGGCGTGAAGGTCCACCTCACCGTCACCTGCTTCGACGACGGCGTGATGGACGCGGTGCTGCCCTCGGCCACGGTGCGGGGCAAGCTGGTCCAGAACCTCAAGAACCTCGTGGACGCCTACGACGCCGACGGCGTCTCCGTCGACTTTGAGGGCATGGGCGCCTCCAACCGCGACGGCCTGGTGAGCCTCGTGGGTGAGCTCTCCGCCGCCGTGGGGGAGGTCACCGTCGCGACCCCCGCCGTGGACTGGAACGGGGCGTATGACTACGACGCCTTGGCCTACGCCTCCGACGCCCTGTTCATCATGGGCTACGACTACCACTGGTCCGGCGGCGACCCCGGCCCCGTCGCGCCGCTCTACGGCGGTGACCCCTGGTCAAAGTACAGCATCGCCTGGACGCTGGACGACTACTTCCTCTACGGCGGCCCCCCGGAGCGCATCATCCTCGGCCTGCCGCTCTACGGCAAGGTGTGGCCGACGACGAACAACAGCGTGCCCGGCGCCGCCACCGGCGAGGCCGACTCGATCACCCTCTCCGACGCCGTAGACGACGCCGCCACCTACGGCCGCCTCTACGAGAGCCTCACCGAGACGCCCTACTACTTCCCCTCGTCCAAGTCCCAGGCCTGGTACGACGACGAGCAGTCCATCCAGGCGAAGGTGCGCTACGCCGTCGATCAGGGCCTGCTCGGCGTCGGCTTCTGGGCCTTGGGCTATGAGGGCGGCGACCCGAGCTTCTGGGCGATGATGGCCGAGGAGACCACCTTTGGCGACCCCGGCGGCGACAGCGGCGACCCCGGCGGCGACAGCGGCGACCCCGGCGGCGACAGCGGCGACCCCAACGAGGAGGGCGGGCTCCGGGCCCGCGCCGGTCAAGACTTCATGGCTTACGTCGGCCAGACGGTCATCCTCAACGGCCGGGCCCAAGGCGCGGCAGATCCCAGCTTCACTTGGACCCAGGCGAGCGGCCCCGGCGTGACGCTCAGCGGCGCCGACACCGCCCAGCCCAGCTTCTCGGCCCAGGTCTCGGGCACCTTCACCTTTGAGCTCGTCGTCGGCGACGGCGCCGAGCGCAGCGCCCCGGACACCGTGAGCGTCGTCGTCACCGAGGCCGAGGGTGGGCTCTGCGGCCTCGGCAGCGGCGCGGGCGGCGGGCTCGTCGCCGTCTTGGCCCTCGCCCTCACCGTGTCACGCCGTCGCCCCGCGTCGGGTGTGTGATGGTGTGTCGCGGAGGACACGCCGCGTGACACCCCGAGGCGCTCCCTGACGGTCCCAGCGCGGTTTTTGGCCGCGCTGAGGGCCTCTGCCCACCGGCATACTCCTTGCAAATACGGGAGCGGACGACGGGAAGCGGACCCGAGGGTGACCTCGGGGGAACAGAGCAGGGGGTGCTTCTGGGGGGCCCAAACGTCCGAACGCGCTCCTCGGTCACGCAGGTGATGATCACCGACGTGACCGAGGAGCTGCCGTCGTTTGTGCCCGCGCCGCGCTGAGCCGGGCGCGCGGATCAGGCCGCGCTGAGCAGGCCGCGTAGGGCGTCGGCCAAGGGGCCTCGGCCGCCGGTCTCGGCGAGCTGGGCGGCGAGCCGTAGGGCGCCGACCACGTCCTCATCGGCCAAGAGCGGGGCGCTCAGGGCGGGGCCTAGGCCCTCACAGACGCCGCTCAGCGCCGCCCAGTCCCGCGCCTCGGCGAGCCCCGGCGCCCGCAGAGCCTCGGCCATCTGGGCGGCGTCCTCTCGGCCTTGGGCGCGGAGGGCCTCAGCGGCGAGGCGAGCGTCCTCGGCGGCTTCAGCGGCGGCGCCCCGGCGCAGCTTGAGCGTCGCTAAGGTGAGGCGCACCGAGGCCGCGCCGGGCTCGGCGAGGAGGTCGAGGCGGGCGAGGGCCCGGCGGGCGCGGCGCTC
>JAKLKD010000235.1 GCA_023150845.1 Myxococcota bacterium
GGGCCGGACCTTGCTGCAATGCAGCACCCTCAACCATGACCACCGACCCATGCTGCAACACAGCATTTTCATCCTCGACCGTCGGCGTGACCTCGGCGCCAGGGGCCTCGGGGCTCGGCGTCGCCTCGACGGCGGGCGCGGCCTCGACCTGGGGCGCGGCCTCCTCTGGGGTCTCTTGAGCGCCGAGGGGGGCGCTCACGAGGTTCATCAGGCCGCTGAGGAGCTGCTCAGCCGGGGCGGCCCCCTCGTCGCTGACGGGGATCGAGAGCACGCTCGCCAAGGAGCCGCCGACCCGCTCGCGGTCGCCGAGGCCCTCGACGAGGCGCTGGGGGAAGCCGCGCAGGCGCTCGGTCAGCGCCACGAGGGGGGACGGCGCCGCGCCGTCGCCGGGGCGAGTCTGGGCGTTGATCAGGGTGGGGACGGCCCCGGGGGAGGCCGGGGCGCCTTGAGGTCCGTTGGCGACGAGGGCCTGGCCGGGGGCGGGCTCGTGCAGCGCCGAGGCCGAGGGCTGGCTCACCTCGCCACGGGCCGGGCCGCCGTCGCCGGACTCGCTCATCTGCGCCCCGAACCGACTCGCGGCGCGCTCCATCGAGGCGATGAGGCCCGAGAGGACCGGCTCAATCCCCGCGCGCAGCTCCTCTTCAGCCGACGACGGCACGCCGAGGCCACGCATCACCCCGGCGGTGAGGCTCTGGAGCTCCCCACGCAGGCGACGCCCGCCCTGGACGAGCTGCTCGGCCACCGGGCTGAGCTTGGGGCCGCCCGCCGTGTCCTCGGCGCCGCCGACGAGCTCGGGGTGGTTGGAGGCCACAGACGGCGGCGCCTCTTGGGGCACGCTGTCGCCGCCATCCTCGGTGGAGTGCGGCGTGAGCACGGCGCCGATGACGGCGTCCAAGGGGCTCTTTTGTGGATCTCCATCGGCCTCGGCCCGGGTCTCCGGCGCCGAGAACACGCCCTTCATCGCCGCCTGGAGGGGGTCAAGCTGCTGAACGGGCTCACCGAGCAGGGCCTCACCGACGCCCATCAGGCGCTCCAGGGCCTCGCCGCCCGCGCGCAGGGCCTCGCTGGGCTCGCCCAAGGCCCGCTCAAGCTGCTGCCGCACCGCCGGGGGCAAGGACCCGACGCGGCGCACCCGCTCCAGGAGGTCCTGGGGCTGGGTCGGCAGGAGGTGCAGGGGGTCGCGCCGAGGCATCAGGGCCGCGGCGCTGGGGGCCTCGCCGCCGGGATCGTGGCCGGTCTCTAGGGGCGGCTGGAGGAAGCTCACCCCCTCGTCCCAGCCGCCGACGCTGTCGTCGAGCTCGGCCAAGGCCGCGAGGCCCGGCGCCTCGGCCTGGCTGGCCTCGCGCTCCAAGGGGTCGCTCGGCCGGGAGAGGTCGGCGCCAGCCTGGGGCGCGGCGACGCGGCCGTCGTCCTCTTGGGCGACGTGGGTGAGCTCGTGGAGCAGCACCCTGTCACCCTCTTCAGTGCCCGGCGCCCAGGCGTCGCTCCGGAAGTAGATGTCCCGCCCGACGGTGAAGGCCAAGGCGTTGACGCCCCGGGCGGCGCGGTCCGCGGCGCCGCCGACGTGAACTCGCACATGGCTGAGATCCCGTCCCAGCGCGCCCTCCAGGCGCTCCCGCAGGCCGTCGGGCAGTGGCGCCCCGGCGCTCGCCCGGGCCACACGCAGGGCCTCGGCGGCGGTCATCGTCTCCCGGGCGCTGGGCCCGAGGTGCCGCAAGAGCGCCTCGTTGGAGCTGAGCGCGGCCTGGTCTCCCTGGAGCCCCGCGACGGCGCTGGAGAGCTCTACGGCGATGAAGCCCTCAAGGCCGACCTCATCGGGCCCCCGGAGCGTGTCCTGCACGAGCTGGTTGCCGAGCTGGTCGTGGAAGAGCGCGCTCACCTCCGCGGCGTAGCCCAAGGCGCCGAGGCCGCTCTGGGCGCTCGCCGGGGCGGCGCCGCGCTCCGTGAGCCCACGCGACGCGGCGCCGACGGCGCCCTCTGGGGCGGCGGCCGGACGCTGAGGGAGAGGCTGACGAAGGGGGCGTTGATCGACCGGCTTGTTCTTGGCCATCTTGTCCTCTGCCAGCCCACGCCAAAGGCGTGGTTGAGCGCTCAGATCGGGTGCACCCCCTCATTGTGCATAGCCTTTGCATATTCCTTACTGAGATCTTTCCGATTTTTCCGGGATGGGCCTCGGGTTTGGACCCTCCGCAGAGGCCGGGTGACAAGGTCAGGATCTTGCTCACACGCCGTCTGCTACAGCGTTAAGGGTTATGCGGGAGATCTTATGCACCTCGTCTGGCTCTACGCGCTGTCCGCGGCGCCCCTGCTCGCCGAAACACCGAATGTTGCTCAGCTCTCCCCCACGACGCTCACCGTGCTGAGCGCCGGAGGATCCGGCGGCGTCTCCTCCGGTCGTTATGCTTGGGAGCTACTTCGTTCCATCGGTGAGCAGCCCTCCCTGAGCGTCGAGGAGGTGCGGCTCATCCACGGCGTCGCCGCCCAAGGCCCGTGGACCCTCGTCGCCGACGACAACTATGTACAAAGTTTGCTCATCGCGCTCGGGCAAATGTCAGCGTGCAGCACGATCGGTGAGACGATCAGCCCCTCAGGGCCCAATGAGGCGCTACTGTTCGGAACAAACCCGCCTCCGAGCTGGGCTTTGAATCTGCGCAGCGCACAAACCCAGACGCCCCTCACCGTGCGGCGCTGCCCCGGCGCCACGCTCTACGGGCCCGCCGAAGGCCAGCCCGACCCGAGCCTCGGCGCCTGGGAGCTGCGCCAAGGACTGCGCATGACCGTGCGTGACGGGGAGCGCGGACCCGCCGACCTCACCGTCGTCGGAAGGCCCACCCAAGAGGCCAGCCGCACCCACGCCCGGGCGCTCCGTTTTTTGGAGGAGCACCCCGACGCCATCGTGGTCAACGCCGGGAACAGCCTCGACGGGGCGAGCAGCGTCGTCGACGGCGCCCTCTCCTACCATCGCCCGACGGGGCTGCGCGCGCTGAGCGAGGCCCGCCCCGACGCTTATCTGCCGGGCCTGAACGAGCTCGCCGCTGGGCCCCGGGCCTTCCTCGACGAGGCGCGGCCCTACGACCTGCCGCTCCTGGCCACAAACTGGTCCTCGACGGACCCCGCGCTGGCCTTGCCCGCCTCGGTGATGGTCCAGCGCGGCGGCGCCCGGGTCGCGGTCCTCGGGGTGCTCGACCCGGCGCTGATGGAGCGCCTGCCCTCGATGGCCGCGGACGGCGTCACCCTCACCGACCCCGTCGCCGCCCTCAACGCCGAGATCAGCCGCCTCCAGGCCCTGCCCGAGCCCCCAGACGCCGTGCTCTTGCTCACCACCGCCCCGGCCGCTCTGCAGGACCAGCTCCGCCGGAAGGTGCGCGGCGCGGACCTGCTCATCGGCGACTCTAGCTTCGCCACCCTGCGTGTGGCGTCAGAGACCTGGGTGATGCGCCCGACCGCCCGCGCCGAGAAGGGCGCCGCGGTGACCTTGCCCCTCGACGGCCTGCTCTCGGTGTCCCTCGTCGTGGACCCCGACGCCCACCGGGTGCTGGAGGTGAAGGCTGAGCCCCTGCTCGTACGCGGGGACGCCGCCGTGGACCCGGCGACCACCGCGGCCATCACCGCCGTGCGCGCCGAGCTCTACCCCGACCTCGACCGCCCGCTGCTCCCGGCGCCCCCGGAGGGCCCCGCCGCCGCCTGGACCTCAGCGAGCTTCGGGCAGCTCGTCTGTGAGGTCGTCCGGGAGCGCACCGGGGCCGAGCTCGTCGTCTTGGCCCCGCGCCCGACGCCCCGGGTGCCGCCGGGGCCGCTCACCGCCCTCGCCGTCGGCGACGCCTTGGCCACCCTGGAGCGCCTGGAGGCCCACCCCGTCCCCGCCGACCGCTACGCCGACCTGCTCAACGCCTTGCCCGCCGTCGACCTGGTCACCTGCGGCTCCGTGCCCGGCGCGGCCTTCCCCCTCGCCGGGGGCCGCCCCCTCGACACGAGCCGCACCTACACCGTCGTCACCACCGACCTCACCCGGCAGAGCACCGCCCTCGGCGCGCTGCTCAAGGCCGGGCCGCCGCCGCGCCCCCTCGACCCCCGGGGCCCCGTGCCCCTGCAGCTCACCCTGCACGCCGCCGTGATGGACACCCTCTCCGAGGCCGTCGCCGCGGACGGCCCCAATGCTGCAATGCAGCATTACCTCGTGGAGCGCCCCAAAGCCATCGACCCCCTCTGGCTCCTGCGGGTCCGTGGCCTCTCGTTTGAGAGCACCCGCTTTGACGGCGTGAACGACCCGACCCCCTTCGCCTCGGTGCCCGAGACCCTCGCCGTGAGCCCGTCGAGCTTCACCCTGAGCACCGCCGCCGACCTCAGCCTGGAGTACGGAAGCGCGGCCTGGGCCTGGGATCTGCGCGGACGCGGCGCCTACAGCGTCGTCCGGACCTCCGACGCCGCCCAAGAGGCGAGCGACGACTGGCGCCTCTCCACCTCTCTGGTCTCCCGGCGGCTCACCTTGCCCGGCGCGCCCGGGGCCTGGGCGCCCTATGGGGAGCTGCTCTACGACAGCGAGTGGACCCCGACCGACGACGGCGCTGGCGCCCAGAACCCCCGCCAGGCAGACCTCTCGGTGGCCCTGGGCCTCGGCGCGGCGCCCACCCGCACCCTGCGCCGCCTGCGCCTCGGCGGCTTCGCCAACCGCGACCTCAACCAGCTCAGCACCAAGCCGACGGAGCTAGGCCTGCGCCTCGATCTGGAGGCGAGCCAGCGGCTCGGTGAGGTCGCCCGGCTGAGCGCCCTGGGCGACGTGATGGTCTTCGCCAGCACGGCGAACGACGACCCGAGCGACCTGCGCCTGCGGGCCTGGGGGGAGCTGCGCCTCAGCCTGCCCCTGGCCCGCTGGCTGGAGGTCTCGGTGTACAGCCAAGGCTTCGTGATCTACGGGCGTCACCCCGACAACGAGGTCTGGGGCTTCGCCAGCACGACCGGGGCGACGCTCACCGCCTCGGGCAGCGCGACCTTGGGCCGTTAGAGGTTGTACGCCGGGTTGTCGGCGCTGAAGTCGGCGTCGGTGAGGCCCTGGTTGACCTTCACGCCGACGAAGTTGAAGCGCTCGACCACCTGGACCACGCCGTTCATGCGGTCGGTGATCTCAAAAAACACCGGCAGGCCCGTGCGGTCGGCGACACAGAACTCGGACTTCATCCCATAAAAGCCGGGCTCTTGGTCCTTCGGCATCGTCACCCGGGCGCAGCGGGCGCCCTCGCCGAACAGCACCCGGGGGCCGAGGTCTTCAGCGCTCAAGGCCAGCTCCGGGCGGCGCCGGGCGAGCTCAAAGTCCTCACGCACCATCCGCACCGGGAAGCTCAGCCCCGCCTCCAGCACGCTGTGCCGGTTGCCCCGCATCGCTACGGAGCCCGTGGGGTCGAGGGTCAAGGTCGGGACGTAGGCGCTCGTGCTCACCAAGAGCTTGCCCCCGGTGAGCGTCGGCGAGTACAGCACCTCACGACCGTTGTAGCGGTCGCCGACCCAGCGCATGTACACGTCGCCCCCGCGGCGCCACTTGATCGCCATTCGCTCCTCGGGGATCAGCCCGCCGTCCGCCCACTCCCGGCGGTGAAGGGTGTACACCGCGTCCTTCACCCCACGCTCCGCGGCGATCATCCGCTCCACGAGGGCCTCGGCGACGGCGTTCGCGGGGTTGACCTCCTCCGCCCGAGCCCCGGAGACGAGGACCGACGCGGCGGTGAAGGTGAGGAGCAGCACGAGGAGAGCACGCATGAGACGGGGCTCCGAGGGGGTTTATGACCGAGGGGTCGCGGGTTGGCGGGGACGGCGGCGCAGCGCGAAGGACAACACCCCAGCCGCCCAGAGCCAGCCCGGCGCCGAAGGACTTATCGCGCAGCCCCTCTCCTTGATGACCTCTCGCTCGATCACACACGCCGCGCCGGCCTCGTCCTTGCCCGTGCCGCTGTAGGTCACCCACAAGGCGCCGCCGCCGTCCAGGGGGCCGGGGAGGCTGAGCGCGCCCTCGCCGACCTGGCCAAGCGCCCGGGCGATCAAGGCGCCGTCGGCGTCTACGGCGGTGAGGGTCACCCAGGCCTCGGAGTCTTCGCCGGGGTCGGTGAGCGCGCAGTCGAGGCTCACCCCGGCGTCGTCACCGCCCATGGGGACCGATGCGGCTTGGGTGGTGAAGCGGCCTTCGAGGGCCTCAAAGCTGAGCTCTGGGCCCGTGGCCTCGACGATGGGCGCCTCGGCGTCGGCGCCGCAGGGTAGCGGGGAGGCGGCGTAGTGCTGGCCGTCGTCTCGGGCGCAGGCAAAGAGGTTCCAGGCGCTCCACTCGGCATAAGTCGCCGCGAAGGGCTGGCCGAAGCGCACGTCGCTCGCCTCGTCCATGCGCACGATCCAGCCGCCGTCGCCGCGCAGGTCCTCCCAGGCCGCCACGGCCAAGGAGTCGTCCGCGGGGCCGCCGAGGCCATCCGCGCGGCGCTCGGTCCAGTACTTCCAGAAGAAGAAGCCCGCGTACTCAAAGCGGCCGTCGGTGGTGGCGACGGGGTCGTCGGGGCTCAGGAGGCGGATGATGTACAAGGCGTCCAGCGCCAGGCTGAGCGCCTCGCTGTCCTCCAGGCGGTACTGGGCCCAGGTCGCCGTCGACTCGTAGAGCCAGGAGTGCACATCGACGGAGTAGCCGAACTGCAGGCAGTGGTGCAGCTCGTGCCCCGCGACGCTGCGTAAGATGGCGGCGTCGCCGTCGGTGAGGTCGTTGTTCAGCGCGATGTGGCAGGTGCTCGCCACCCGGGCGTCGTTGGGGGTCGTGGGGTAAGCGAAGCCGTTGCCGTCGATCTCGTGGACGTAGACGTCGATGGCGTCGGTGCCGCCGCCGCCGTCGTCACCGACCACATCCGGCCAGCCCCAGCTCTGAAAGACCCCGCGGGCGCGCTCCAGGCCGCTGAGGATCTCGACGGCCACGTCCGGCACGCCGTCGCCGTTGTTGTCGTCCAAGGCGCGCAGGGCGTCCGGGCCCTCGACGGTGTAGTGCAGGCGGAAGCGGCCATCGGCGGAGTCGAGGGTGTACACGCCGTCGCCGAGGTCAGGGCGGCTCGCGGCGCGCTGCACGAGCGCGGCGGGGAGGTCGTCTGGGAGGCAGTCGGTCGGCGTCACAGGGGCACCTCAGCGGTAGGGCATCATAGCCCTAGGGCCGAGAAGCCGCCGTCGACGGGCAAAACGACGCCGGTGATCCAGCGGGCCGCCGGGGAGCACAGAAAGCCGACGGCCTCGGCGACGTCTTCAGGCTCGCCGATCCGGCCGAGCGGCGTGCGGGCGAGGATCGGGCCCCGGCGAGCGGGATCGTTGAGCACGGGCTCGGCGAGCGGCGTGCGCACATACCAAGGGGCGACGGCGTTCACGCGCACCGGGGCCCACTCCACCGCGGCGAAGCGGGTGAAGCTGTCGATGGCGCCTTTGCTCAGGGCGTAGTGGGCCGTGGACGTGCTCACGACCCGGGCCGCGGAGACCGAGCTGAGGTTGACGATGTTGCCGTCCTCGGCGCGCTGCAGCCAAGGCAAGACCCGGCGGCTGAGATCCCAGGCGCTCTCGACGTTCAGCGCCATGAGCGAGCGCAGCTCCTCCAGGCTCAGCTCCGCCGTCGGCTTTCGGAGGTTTCCCCCGGCGTTGTTCACGAGCACGTCGAGGCGCGCCCCGGCCTCGGTGAGCGCCTGAAGCACGCGGTCGCGGCCCTCGGGGGTCGCCACGTCGGCGGAGATGGGCACCACGCCCTCGGCCTCGGCGGCCAGGGCGGCCAGGGGCTCCGCGCGGCGGGCGACAGCGAGCACGGTGTGCCCACGACGGGCGAGGTGCAGGCTGATCGCCCGCCCGAGGCCGAGGCTCGCCCCGGTGACGATGGCGAGGCGGCGGCTCACGCGCCCCCCACGGTGTCGCCCCAGGTCAGCACGATCTTGCCGACGCTCTGGTCGCTCGCCATGCGGGTGTGGGCGGTCTCCGCCCGCTCCACGGGCACGGCCCGGTCGAGGATCGGGCGCAGGCTGCCGTCCACAAAGCTCGGCCAGAGGTCCGCCTGCATCGCGGCGAGCAGCCGACCCTTCTCCGCCGCCGACCGGGCGCGCAGCGTCGAGCCCTGAATACGCAGGCGCTTCATCAGCACCCGCCCCAGGTCGATGTTGGCCTCGCGCCCGCCCATGAGCCCGATGAGCACGAGGCGCCCGCCCGCGGCCAAGGCGCGCAGGTTGAGGTCCAGCGCCGAGGCGCCGACGGGGTCGAGGATGACGTCTACGCCTTGGCCCTGGCTGAACACCCGGAGATCGGCGGCGACGTCCCCCGCTTGGCGATCCGTCGCGCCGACGGCCCCGAGGCTGAGGCAGGTGGGCAGCTTCGGCCCGCTGGCGACGGCCCAGGCCGGGTTGCCCCAGCGCGCGCAGAGCTGCAGCGCCGCGGTGCCGACACCGCTCGCCGCCGCCCAGATCAAGACCCGCTCCCCTGGCCTCAGCGCGCCCTCCTCCTTGAGGTTGAGCCAGGCCGTGGCGAACACCTCCAAGATCGCCGCGCCCTCGACGAAGCTCAGGCCGTCGGGGATCGGCAGGCAGACCCGCGCATCGCAGACCACCCGGCTCGCGTAGCCCCCTCCCGCGAGCAAGGCGCAGACCCGGTCGCCGACCTTCCAGCCCAAGACTCCCTCACCGACGGCCAAGACGAGCCCGGCGCACTCCAGGCCGAGCACGAGGCTCGCCCCCGGCGGCGGCGGGTAGAGCCCGGCGCGCTGCATGAGGTCGGCGCGGTTCACCCCCGAGGCCCGCACGTCGATGAGCAGCTCGCCCGGCCCCGGCTTGGGGTCCGGGGCGGTCTGGAGGCTCAGCCCTCCGTCGGCGTCTACATTCACAAATCGCATGATGCTTCCAATTTTTTATGAGTTGTGAATAATGTGGCGCTTCAGGTGACGCTCTGCAGCACCTTCAGGCTCTTGAGGTCGCGGTGGGTGTGCCAGCGCAGGTGCTCGGCGAAGAGCCAAGGCGAGCACTCTAGGGGTCGCTCATCAATGAGCTCAACGAGCGGCGTGCGCCGGGCGCGCTCCAGCCGCGCGGCGTCGTCGCCGGTCAAGGGCAGTCCGCCGCCGCAGCGGGCGTGGGCCGCGCCGCCGAGGCCGACGTCGTAGACGAGGGGCTCCTCTCCCAGGGCCCCGCCGCAGCCGACGCAGCGGGTGAGCTGGGGCGCGAGCCCGGCGAAGGTCAGGGCCTTGGCCTCAAACCCCAGGCGGAAGAGGTCGCTCGGCGGCGCCGAGACCCCGTCAAGCACGGTGAGCGCCACGTCGAGGAGCCCAAAGAGCCGGGACTCGTCGTGGCCCTCCCGGGCGAGGTTGAGGCCCCACTCACAGAGGTAAGGCAGCAGGCAGAGGCGCCCGAGGTC